>NZ_BDBV01000024.1 GCF_001613165.1 Nocardia mexicana NBRC 108244 | reverse complement strand
CGATGCCGCGCAGCGAGGTCACCGTGCGGCCGTCGATGGTGTGCAGGGTGAAGGTCTTGTGCAGTCCCCGCACCGACAGCACGGGAGTTGGGGCGGTTGTCATGGAATTCACCTCCGGGCGGCGGCGACGAGCCGCTGAGTGTAGGGGTGGTGCGGATCCTGGAAGAGCTGGTCGGTGAGCCCGCGCTCGACGACGCGGCCGACGTTCATCACCAGGCAGCGGTCGGTGAGCGCCTCGATGACCGCGAAATCGTGGCTGACCACGACGGCCGCGGTATCGCGCTCGGCGAGCAGCTTGCGCAGCAGGTCGAGGACCCCCGCCGCGACCGACGCGTCCAGGCCGGTGGTCGGCTCGTCCAGCAGCAGCACGCGCGGATCGGTCGCGAGCGCCTTCGCGATCTGCACGCGCTGGCGCATCCCGCCGGAGAAGGTGTGCACCGGATCGTCCATCCGAGCCAGCGGCACCTCCACCTGTTCGAGCAGATGCGCTGCGCGGGCGCGGATCTCGTGATAATTGCGCCAGCCCGCGGCGGTGAGCCGCTCGGCGACATTGCCGCCCGCCGAGACGGTCATCGTCAGCCCGTCGGCGGGATTCTGATGCACCAGGCCGAGCGTGTCGACCCGCAGTGCCCGCCGGGTCGCGGCCTCGAGGCCGAACACATCGGTGTGCCCGCCGTCCACCGAGGCGAGGAACATCGCACCGGCCGTTGCCTTTTCATCGCCGACCAGGCAGCGCAGCACCGTGGATTTGCCGGAGCCGGACTCTCCGATGAGCCCGAGCGCCTCCCCCGGGGCGACGTCGAAGCCGACATCCCAGGCCGCCACGACCGCACCGGTCTTCGGGCTGATCGCGGTGCCGGTGCCGGGGCCCGTACCGGGTACGGCGTCCGCACCGCCCGGCCCGTGCACCTTGCCGACCCCGCGCGCCGCCAGCGTCCATCCCTGCTCCGTCGCCGGAACCGCAGTGCGCGGGGTGTCGGCCACGTCGCGGGCCGAGGTACTCGTCCGGGCCCGGGCCCGTCGTGCCGGATCGGGCAGGAACCGCAGCGGAGCGTGGGCGGCGTGCCGGTCCGCATCCACGTCGCCGTCGAGAGTCCTTGTGCACCACTCGATATCGCTGCAGGACACCCGACCGCCCGGCGCCTCCACCAGGAAGGTGTCGGTGCTGCCGCAGCGGGCGCAGCGCGCGCCCGCGGCGCCCTCCACCTCGAACGGCACATCGTCGAAGGTCAGCGGCCGCACATCGGTGTAGGGCGGGACGGCGAAGATGCGCTTCTCCCGGCCCGCGCCGAACAGCGTCAGGTGCGGGGAGTCGTGCAGCCGGGGCACATCCCAGCGCGGTATCGGGGTGGTGATCATGACGTAGCGCCCGTCGACCAGCACCGGATAGCCGGTGCTCTTGGTGATCACGCCGTTGCGGACGATGTCCTCGTACAGGCTCACCCACATCATCGAGTAGTCGGCCTCGGCGTGCATGCGGGCGCATTCGGCCACCGACTTCTGCACGCCGCGTAGCGGTTCGGCGACCGGCACCTGCAGGACCAGGGTCTGGCCCTCGATCAAGGGCTCCTCCGGAATCCGGTGCCTGCTCTGCACGACGGTGGCCTCGCGGCTGTCCTGGGTCTGCCCGCAGCCCTCGCTGGCGACGATGAGCCGCCGCAGGTTGGTGGCGTTGACGCCGTCGTCGTCGCCCTGGTCGATAACCTTCACGCCGTCCTCGGCGCCGATCAGGCCGAGGGTGACCTGCAGGCCGCCCGAACCCCAGCCCCGGGCCACGGGCATCTCGCGCGATCCGAACGGCACCTGGTAGCCGGGCACGCACACCGCGGTCAGTGTGGCGCGGCGGATTTCGCGTTTCGATCCCTCGTCCAGGATGCCGCGCCGGGCGGCGCCGGCATCGATCTCGGCGAGCAGCGCCGCGGTGGCAGAGGTTTCGACCGGGAGATCGTCGGACGTCAGCACGTCGGTCATCAGCAGGTCCTTCCGATGGGTTCGGCCGTGCGCTCGGCGACGGGATCCACCGCGCCGTCGACGCCGCGCACCGCGCGCTTGCGGTCGGTCATGGAGCGGAACGTGACGTAGTGCGGGAGTTTGAGATGTTCGAGGAATCCGCACGAGTCCAGGCCGTCGGTGGTCAGCAGCAGCACCTGTTCCAGGCCGTCGGTGTCGCCGAAGCGGCGGCAGGCGATATCGAGGTTGGCCATCGCGATGGCCTTGCGCTCGTTGTGGCCGAAGCACAGCCCGTAGCCGATGTCGAAGCGGCTGCGGTCCTCATCGACGCCGTCGAGGTCCTCGATCGCCTCGCATTCGCTGCCGCGAATCTCGCCTATCCGCACCGGATTCCCGGTGTGCGGGTGCCGGATTCGCAACGGCATCCGGCCGTGCCGCACCTCCCCCAGGGTGACCTCGTGCAGGTTGCCCTCGGGGCCGCGGATCGACCGGTACCAGGTGTTGACCAGCGCACCGGTCTCCGCGCGGGCCATGGCGGCCAGGGTCGCCGAGCGTGGCGCGGGCGGCCGGGCCGGGTGCCGGGCGATATCGAACGGCGGCGCGTGGTGGCCGTTCGCGGGCCGGTGATCCACCAGCAGGTCCATCTCGCGCAGCATCTCGGAGAACCGGCGGGGATGCCGTCGGCCCGGAGTCCGCTCGGCCTCGGCGGAGGCGTCGGCGTTCTCACGGGGGGTGCCGTTGTCTCCGGCGGGATCCTGCGCGGGCCCGCGATCCAGCATTCGACCGGTGTAATCGCTTGTGCGGCCGAGCAATTGCGGCCCGTCGGGGGTGCGGTGCGCGGGCACGATGCGCCGCAGCACGGTCATCTCGTCCGGGTCGATCGGCTCGCTGACGGCCAGGCGCGGCAGCGTGGACGCGTGGGCGCGCACCAGATGCGACGCCTCGATGATGTCGCCCTCGGCCTGGCGCAGGGCATCCGCGGCGGTGTCCTCGTCGTAGAGGCCGCCCTCCCCCATCACCCGGTCGACGGCCAGCCGCATGCGGCCGGTGATCTGCGCGGTCGTCAGCCACGGCGCCGGATCGGCATCCCTGGCGCCGCGCACCAGGGACTCGGCGGCGAGGACGGCGTCGAGTCCACCGCGTGCTCCCGAATATCCCATGTCAGTTGGCCTTTCCGAAATCGACTGCGGTGGTGCGGGGCACACCGGCGAGGGCTCCCTCGGCATCGACGAACAACAGGTCGGCGCCCGCGGGGAAGTGCGCGTTCCGGTCCCCGCGCACGGCCCAGAACTCCGCGTCGACGGTCGGCGCGAAGTCGAGTTGCTCCCGGACGCCCGGCCCGCTGATGTGTGTGGGAGTACCGCCGTGCAGCGCCTCCACCGCACAGATCACCGTCGCCCCGGCCTCCGGGCGCAGGGCGGTGCCGACGGCCACCGCGCCCAGCTCGCCGGGCGTCATCGGGCGCAGGGCCGTCACGTACTTCGCGGTCTGCAGGGATGCCACGGGGGCGCCGGTCGCCACCGTGACGGCCGCGGCCCACTCGTCGGCGTCGAGCAGGTGAATCCCCGTTTCCAGATCCGCCAGCGCCAGGACGGGCAGCAGTGCGGGCGGAAAGCCGGTGGCGGGCAGGGCCGTCGCAACGCCCGGCCGCGCGAACGCCGTCAGTATCGCCCGGTAGATCCGTTGTGCCTGAACGGGATCGAGCCCCGCGCCCAGCATCGGGCGAATGTCGGTCATCAGGTCAACTCCTCGAACTGAACAATGGTGGGCGCCAAGCGATCCCATTCGGCAAGCTCCGCCTCGTACCGGTCGCGCTCCACCCGGCCGCACAGCTCCAGCACGGCCCGCGCATGCGGCCGCCCGGCCTGCACCTCGGCATCGCAGACGGCCGCGGCCAGCGTCGCCGCACGGTCGTCGCCCATCCGCACGGCCCACCCGCGCGCACCGCCCAGCGCCACCTCGGCGCGGCAGGCCAGCACGTCGCCGAGGAAGAAGCGGTCGTAGGCGATCGGTTCGCGCACCTGCGCGGCCACGGTGCCGACCTCGGGGGCCGTGAGCACCGTCAGCTCGGCACCGTCGCCCAGGCAGGCGTCGGCGAGCTCGATCAGGTCGCTCGACGCGGCGGCGCCGAGCAGCTCGGCCACCCGCTCCCGGGTGTAGGCGTGCACATTCATTGCTGGACAACCCCTTTCGTCACCATCGAGTTCACGGCCGCTGCGCACGGCTCGGAACCGATCTCCATCACCACCCGCACGGCGTCTCCGCGCATCCAGGCCTTGCTGTATGTGAGGGCGCGACCGGTGTCGGCGTCGCGGTTGACGCTCTCGACCACCCACACCGGCACCGGCGAGATCAGCCGCAGCGTCTTCTGCACCTCGGCGGGCGGCAGGTCGGAGGCGGCGCGGCACCACGACCGCACCGACTCCACGTGCCCGATCTGCCGCAGCACCTCGTCGAGGGACTCCTCCACGCGCATCGCGTCGGCCAGATCCGGCGCCGCCGCGTGCAGGATCCACTCCGAGCCCAGCGCGGCCACGACATCGTCGATGAAACTGAGCCGGCTCATGTGGTGGGCGATCGTGCCCTCGGGAACCTCCAGCCGCCGCGCGCACTCCGCGGGCAGCGGCGCGATGGACTGCTCGAGCACCACCGACCGCGGCACCGCCCCGGCCGCCCGGACCGTGTGATGCCAGGAGGGCCGCCGGTCGTGCGAGATCACGTAGTCGATCGGCGAACTCACGAACGTCCCCGAGCCCTGCACGCGGCGCACCCGCAGCCGCCGCTCGAGCTCCTGCACCGCCGCGCGGGCCGCCGCCCGACCCACGCCGAACCGCTTCATCAGCACGTGTTCGCTGTCGAGACGGGTGCCGGGCCGCAGCTGGGCTATCTCGCTCTCCAGCTGATCGGCGATCGTCTGATACCGGTGTTCGGGCATGACACGACACTGGACGCACGAGTTGTACGGACAAATGCACGCCAGGTAACCGGCGACATAACGTAGCTGAACACGCAAGGAAGTTGTTTCCGGCGATCTATGATCACGGGCACAGCTCAACGTGGAGATCGCCTATGACCACAGTCACCGCCGAATCCGGCCCGTATTCCCGCGTCATCGCACCTCCCGGATGGAGCCGCTGGCTGGTTCCGCCCGCCGCGCTGTCCATTCACCTCGCCATCGGACAGGCCTACGCGTGGAGCGTGTTCAAACCGCCGCTCGAACAATCGATGGACATCTCGGGAACCGCGAGCGCGCTGCCCTTCCAGATCGCGATCGTGATGCTCGGCCTCTCCGCGGCCTTCGGCGGCACGGTCGTCGAGCGCCGCGGTCCGCGCTGGGCGATGACCGTCGCGCTCGTGTGCTTCTGCTCGGGCCTGCTGATCTCGGCCCTCGGCGCGGCGGTGAACGCGTACTGGCTCATCGTGTTCGGCTACGGGTTCGTCGGCGGTATCGGGCTGGGCATCGGCTATATCTCCCCGGTCTCGACACTGATCCGCTGGTTTCCCGATCGGCCCGGCATGGCAACGGGATTCGCCATCATGGGCTTCGGCGGCGGTGCGCTGATCGCCTCGCCGTGGAGCGCCGAACTGCTCTCCGCCTTCGGCCGCGATCACGGCGGTATCGCCGCGACCTTCCTGGTCATGGGCCTGACCTACGCGGTGTTCATGTCGCTGGGCCCGCTGCTGGTGCGAGTGCCGCCACCGGGGTGGCGACCGGCGGGGTGGGTGCCGCCGGCGACCTCGGCGAAACTGGTGAGCCGCCACGATGTCGCCGCCAACGACGCGATCCGCACCCCGCAGTTCTGGCTGCTGTGGATCGTGTTGTGCTTCAACGTCACCGCGGGCATCGGGATTCTGGAGAAGGCCGCGCCCATGGTGGTCGACTTCTTCGAGAACACGGCGACGCCGGTGACGGCGGCCGCCGCGGCGGGTTTCGTCGCGGTGCTGTCGGCGGCGAACATGGCCG
Source organism: Nocardia mexicana NBRC 108244 (assembly GCF_001613165.1). Taxonomy (GTDB): domain Bacteria; phylum Actinomycetota; class Actinomycetes; order Mycobacteriales; family Mycobacteriaceae; genus Nocardia; species Nocardia mexicana. The sequence goes on along the minus strand of NZ_BDBV01000024.1, from coordinate 232,985 downwards.
GGCGGATCGGCTGGTCGTCGCTGTCGGATGTGATCGGCCGCAAGAACATGTACCGCATCTATCTCGGGGTCGGCGCGCTGTCCTACCTGCTGGTCTGGTCGGTGGGACAGTCCCACAAGGCCGTGTTCATCCTCGGCGCCATGGTGATCCTGTCCTTCTACGGCGGCGGGTTCGCCACCATCCCCGCCTATCTGAAGGATCTGTTCGGCACCTACCAGGTCGGCGCCATCCACGGCCGCCTGCTCACGGCCTGGTCGGTCGCGGGCGTGGCCGGACCGCTGATCGTCAATGCCATCGCAGATTCCGGTACGCGACAGGGCCACTCGGGAGCCGGCCTGTACGCCCTGTCCTTCACCGTCATGATCGCACTGCTGTGCATCGGCTTCGTCGCCAACGAACTGATCCGCCCGGTATCGGCGAAATACCACACCACTGCCGGAAGGAGTTCGCCATGACCGCATCCGCCGACACCACCCCGGCCGCGCGCCGGATACCGCTGCTGATCTTCGCCTGGCTGTGGGTCGCCGCCCCTTTCACCTACGGCGTCTACCGCCTGGTCGTGAACCTGCTCAAACTCTTTCAGTGAGTTCGATTCCGGTCATCGGACCGATCCGGCCCTCTCTCCTGCCCCGCGGGGTAATAATAGAACACGTTTCAATCGAGGAGGAGAGAACTATGGCCATCGTCCACTCGATCGCGGCCGACGACGGGCGCCGCCGGCTGACGCTGGACAGTCCGGTGGACCGGCGGCGCATCGATGAGATCGACGTCGCCACGGCGGCCGAGGTGGACGAGGCCGTGGCGCGAGCCCGTGCGGCACAGGCGAATTGGGCGGCGCGGGACGTCGCCGAGCGTGCCGAGATCCTGCGGCGCGCGGTGGATGTGCTCGTCGCGCGCCGGGACGAGATCATGGATACGGTGCAGGCCGAGACCGGCAAGCCGCGGGTGGAGGCGATGGCGGTGGAGATCGTGCCGTCCTGCGACTTCCTCAGCTACTGGACCGGCCGCGCCCGGCGCGATCTGCGCCCGGAGCGCCGCAAGCTGCACGGTTACCTCCGGCCGCTGAAGAAGCTGTACATCAACTATCAGCCGCTGGGCGTCGTCGGTGTGATCACCCCGTGGAACGGTCCGTTCGTCCTGTCGCTCAACCCCGTCGTCCAGGCCCTGCTCGCCGGAAATACTGTGCTGCTCAAGCCTTCCGAGGTGACGCCGCGCTCCGGCGAATGGGTGGTGCGGATCCTGCGCGAGGCCGGTGTCCCCGACGACGTGGTCCAGGTGCTGCACGGCGACGGCGAGACCGGCGCCGCGCTGGTCGCGGCGGATATCGACAAGGTGTGTTTCACCGGCAGCGTGGGCACCGGCCGCAAGATCGCCGCGGCGTGTGCGGAGCGGCTGCGGCCGTACACGCTGGAGCTGGGCGGCAAGGACGCCATGATCGTCTGCGCCGACGCCGATCTCGAGCGCGCCGCCGCGGGCGCGGTGTATCTGTCCATGTTCAACACCGGTCAGGTGTGCATGAGCGTGGAGCGCATCTATGTCGTCGACAGCGTCGCCGACGAGTTCATCCGCCTGGTATCGCAACGCGCCGCGGAGATCACCTACGGCCCCGGCGGCGACACCGATATGGGCCCGCTGTTCTGGGACCGCCAGGTCGACGTAGTGACCCGGCACGTGAACGACGCCAAGGACAAGGGCGCCGACGTGGTCGTCGGCGGCGCTCCCGCCGCGGGCAACGGCCTGTATTTCCAGCCCACCGTCGTGCTGGACGCCACCCACGACATGGATGTGATGACCGAGGAGACGTTCGGACCGGTGGCGGCGGTCATGCGGGTGCGCGACGAGGAGGAGGCCGTCCGCCTGGCCAACGACAGCCGCTACGGGCTCAGCGGCTCGGTCTTCACCAAGGATCCCGCGAAGGCCCGCCGCATCGCCGCCCGGATGGCCACCGGATCCGTCGTCCACAACGACGCGGCCGTCATCTACGGCGTCCCCGAGGCGCCGTTCGGCGGCCGCAAGAGCAGCGGGGTCGGCCACGTCAACGGCACCGACGCGCTCCGCGGCTTCACCCACGCCCAGCCGATCCTCATCGACCGGTGGCAGACGAAGGCCGAGAGCCTCTGGTATCCCTACTCCGACAAGACGATTCGAAATCTCGAGGCGGTGGTCCGCCACGGATTCGGCAACCGGTTCCTGCGCCGATTCCTGTCCTGAGCGTCGGTCGACGCCGCCGTGCACCGGACCATTTTCGTTGCACCTGTATGTGCGATTGTTCTTGCATTCGGAATTTCAATGGGCCGGGTCGCGAGTATTTAGGGAGATTGGTTCGATCGGCGAGGTTCGACGTGCAAACTGCCGCCTTCTCCGGATATGCTCTGCCGCACACAGTTTCCCGGCCGAACTGCCTGTTTCTCCGATTCACAGGCAGGTTGGTTTCCCGACCGCGGTGACCGTGTTTTCGCTGCAGTAATCGCGTGTATCTGGAATTTACTGGGAGGCAACGGTAGTGACGCAAGTGCGGAGCAGCGTTTCTCGTCTCGTGAATGCGCCGCGGGCCGAAGTCTGGGCGGCGGTGTCGGATCCGGGCCGGATGGCCGAGTGGATCGCCACGCACGACCACTGGATCGGGCATACCCCGCGGTCGCTCGAGGCCGGGGCCAAGGTCCGGGCTCAGGTCACCATGTTCAGCATGGTCGGCACGATCGAGATGACCGTCGCCGACTGTCGGGCCCCGAAGACGTTGCAGCTCACCGGCGTCGGTATCGCGGGCACCCACCTGACCTACACGCTGACACTCAGCAGCGAGGATACCGCGGAGTCGCTGGTGACCCTGGAGACGTGCCTGGGCGGTGCGGCCCTGCGCGATGCGGACGCCGCGATCATCGAACGCGCGACCACCATGGAGGCGAAGCGCAGCCTGCGCCGGCTCGCGGACGGGTTCGCCGTCGCCCCGCGCCCGTGAGTGCGTAGGTTGGGTGTGGTGTCGACCGATCTGATAGTCCATCTGCTGCGCCTGTCGGACCTGAGGGCATCCGACGGGTCGATCTCGAGCGCGTCCCTGGAATCCGACGGATTCCTGCCATGCGCCCCGGACGTGGCGACCATGCTGCACATCGCGAACGCGTCCTACCGGGACGAGGACGAACCGATGGTGGCGCTGCTGCTGGATCCGGCGAAGCTCGGCGCACCGGTCCGCTTCGAGGAGTCCCCGGGAGGCGGCCTTCCGCGTGTCCACGGGCCGATCGAGCGCTCGGCGATCGTCGAAACCCGTTATGCGCGCAGGGATGTCACCGGCGCGTACGTTTCCCTCGACCGCCGCTCGCCGCTGGTCGACGCGCTGGACCTGCTGCCGCACCCCGAGGGCGGATGGTTCCGCGAAACTTGGCGCAGCGCACACACGTTCACGCCCGCGGGCTATCCCGGCGCTCGCGCGGCGGGAACCGCGATCTACTACGTGCTAGGACCCGGCGAGCGGTCCGTATGGCATCGCGTGCGCTCCGACGAGATCTGGCTGTGGCACACCGGCCTCCCGCTCTCCCTCGCCCTCGGCGGCGACGGGCCGCGGCCGGACGCCCCCGAGCACCACCTACTCGGTGGCGACGTCCTCTCCGGCCAGATACCGCAACTGCTGGTCCCGGCGGGCTGGTGGCAGAGCGCCGTACCACTGGCCGGAGACGCCGACGAGGTCCTCGTCAGCTGCCTCGTCTCCCCCGGCTTCGACTTCGCCGATTTCGACCCGCCGGATACGGCGTCCTGACCACCGAGTGCCGCAACGGCTCTCAGGTGAGCGGGGCGAGCCGACGGGTGTGGGCGTAGACCGCGGCCTGGACGCGGTCGCGGACCCCGATCTTCGCCAGCACGTTGGAAACGTGGGTCTTGACGGTCTGCTCGCCGATGCCGAGGATGTCCGCGATCTCAGGGTTGGTGTGGGCCGCGGCGACCAGGAGCAGCACCTCGTGTTCGCGGGTGGTGAGCGACGCGGCTTCCGGCGCGGGCGGAAAGGGGTTGGCGCCGTAGGCGAGTCGGGTCATCATCCGGCGGGTCAGCCGCGGATCGAGCAGCGCGTCCTCGTGCGCGGTCCGCTGGATCGCGGAGATCAGCCGCTCCGAGCTCAGATTCTTCGTGAGGAAGCCGCTGGCACCGAGACGCATTGCGCGATAGACGTTCTCGTCGGTGGGGTGATCGGTGAAGGTGAGGAATCGAGTGCTGCCGAACGTCTGCTCCGGTTCGGCGGTGAGCACGGCGTCGAGGCCGGGGATATCGAGGTCGAGGAGGGCGACGTCCGGCCGCAGCCGCCGGATGTCCTCGGGAACAGTGGCCGCGTCGGTGGTCTCCGCGAGGTACCGCATATCGGCTCGACCGCCGATGACGGCGCGCAGGCCGGAACGGAACACGCCGCGATCGCCGATGATCAGAACCGAAACCGCCTGCCGCGCGGTATCGGTCGGCGGCACCGCATCGCATCGGTCGCGCTCGATGTGCCGCTCGCCCGGCGTACCGGCGGCGGTGGACGCCGCGTCGCACCGGCCCACCGTCGTGTCGCTCGGGGCGGCGATCGAGGTGTCGGCCTGCGCGTAGCCCGCCGACAGCACCGTGGCGGTCACGGCGAGCGCGAGCGACGACGCCGCCCGGGCCAGGATGCGGCGCGTGGAAGTGGTGGCCATGGTGCTCCGACTGTCCCTCCGGTTCAGCGCAAGAAGCCCGTATAGCTCTTGCTCATCAGCCGACTCTCGATCTGTTTGATCGTATCCAGGCCGACGCTCACCACGATCAGAACCGAGCTGCCCGCGAACATCAGGTTCTGCGCCGCACCGGATCCCGTGCTCAGCAGCAGGCTCGGCAGGATCGCGACCGCACCGAGGTAGACCGAACCGGGCAGGGTGATGCGGCCCAGTACATAACTCAGGTAGTCGGCGGTCGCCCGGCCCGGACGGAAGCCGGGGATGAAACCGCCGAACCTGTTCATCTCCTCCGCACGTTCCTGCGGGTCGAAGGTGATGGCGACGTAGAAGTAGGTGAAGAACACGATCAGCGCGAAATAGACGCCGACGTAGACCGGGCTGCGCGGGTCGGCCAGATACCTCTGGATCCATCCACTCGAATCGTGCTGGGTCAGACGGGATATCAGATTCGGCAGATACAGCAGCGAGGACGCGAAGATCACCGGGATCACACCCGCCTGGTTGACCTTCAGCGGAAGATACGTCGAGGAACCGCCGTACATCCTGCGGCCCACCACGCGTTTGGCGTACTGCACCGGGATCCGGCGCTGCCCCTGCTCGACGAAGATCACCGCCGTGATCACCAGGAACGCGCCGACGCAGACCGAGCCGAAGATCAGCCCGCCCTTACTGTCGAGTATGGCCGCGCCCTCGCCGGGAATGCGCGCCGCGATACCGGCGAAGATCAGCAGCGACATGCCGTTGCCGACGCCGCGCTCGGTGATCTGCTCGCCGAACCACATCACCAGCGCGGCGCCGGCGGTCAGCACCAGCACGATGATGATCATGCCGAAGATGCTGTCGTCGGCGATGATGCGCTCCGCGCAATCCAGCAGCTGGCCGCGGGCGGCGAGCGCGACCAGGCCGGTGGCGTGCAGAATCGCCAGTGCCACCGACAGATAGCGCGTGTATTGGGTGAGCGTGGCCTGGCCGGATTGCCCCTCCTTGCGCAACTCCTCGAAGCGCGGGACCACGACCGTCAGCAACTGCGTGATGATGCCGGCGGTGATGTACGGGACGATGCCGACCGCGAACACCGACAGTTGCAGCATCGCACCGCCGGAGAACAGATTGATCAGCGCGTAGATCCCGGCCTCGTCGCCACCGGAAACCTGGTCCACGCAACGGCGGATCGCCCCGTAGTCCACCCCGGGCGACGGCAGCGCCGCGCCGAGCCGATACAGCGCGAGCAGACCCAGTGTGAAGAGGATCTGCCGCCGGAGGTCCGAGTTCCGAAGGGCCGATACCGACGCGGAAAGCACAGCTCCGGACGCTACGGACCGCGGCGACCCCCGACGTCGCCCCCGAGTCGGACTTCGCGCTCCCCCGATAGCGGGAGATCGGTCGGTTGCGGGCGACGGGCCTCATCGAGGTCCGCGTACGCCTCGCTCCGTAGGCGGCGAAGCTCAGGGAACGGCATGGTGATCCGGCCGAGCAGGAAATCGGCGCCCGCGGTGCCGGCGCTGCCGGAACGGTCGCCGAGCATCTTCGACACCAACGCCACGTGCCCGATCTTCCACTGCCAGTACCGATTTCCGATATCCAGCAGCGACTCCGTGATGCGGTGGAAGACGCCGACCGCGGGCCCGCTCCGGCACACTTCCGTGATCGAAGTTCCCGCGCGGGACACCGCCGCCGCAAATTCCTCGTAGAGGCGGCCCTGACGCCTGTCGTTGCCGAGCAGCCGCCCGATCTCGCGATATTGCCGAGATTGGACACCGCTGGCAGTACCGAGATATCGGCGGAACGCGGCGAAATGCCGACCCGGCAGCTTTTCCAGCACCCTGATCTGTTCGGACAGGATTCGCAGTATTTCCGCAGAGCGGTCCAGATATTCGGTGCAGGATTCGGCAGCTACCGGATCGTTCGCCATCGCCAATGCCTCCGCGGCCGCGTCGAGATCGATGATCAACTGCTTGAACCACAATTCGCACGACTGGTGCGTGACGATGAAGAAATGCTCGGCGAGCACCAGCGATCGGTCGCTCTCGGGCGGAGTCCGTGGATTCTGTGCCGAGAGTAGTGTGCCCAGGTCGAGGTAGTCCGAATAGGTCAACGCGTTCATGGTGCATATCTCCGAGCCATGGCGGGAGGACATTGTTTCGTCGATACGGCGAGCAGTGCGATATCTGGTAGCGGGTCGACTTCTCCGCTCCGGATGTGCCCGTAACCTCTCACGATCGGTCCGTGCCAGCGGGCGATCTTTCAGTTATCTGTCAGAATCCGACCGGCCCTGAAAGATTCCCGACATACGTCCTGCGTGTGCCGCTGTTCCCTGTGACGATCCGTACAGAGCGCCCCTCCGTCACCTCTCGAAGAAGGTTGCCTTATGAATGTCAGCGGAGCTCCGACCGTCTATCGGGAATTCGTGAACGAATTGAGGTCACGGGGAATCCCGGTCGAGGAAACGAACGGCATCGATTTTCCGGGGAATGCGGCGATGCACGACCGCGCGGCCGCCGTTCCCGCCGTCATCGTCTCGCCGCACAGCGAATGGGGTGTCATCCAGACCCTGCGCCTGATGACGGAGCTGCGCCTGCACGGGCAGGTCCCGCTGTCGGTGAAGAGTGGCGGCCACGGCTACTTCAACGGCGCGACCTGCACCGGCATCATGATCAACCTGGCGAATCTGACCCAGCGCCGCATCGTCGGCGACACCTTGTTCCTCGAACCGGGCTGCATACTCGCGCAGACCATCGACGTGCTCGCCCGAAATCGCCGGGCGGTGCCGCACGGCGACTGCTTCGGCGTCGGCGCGGGCGGCCACTTCCTCACTGCGGGATGGGATCTTATCCTCGCCCGCAAGTACGGCCTGGGCTGCCAGTCCGTCGTGGGCGGCCGGGTCGTGCGCTGGGACGGCAGTGTCCTCGAGGTGGACGAGGACAGCCATCCGGACCTGCTGCTGGCTATGCGCGGCGGTGCCGCCGCCGAGGTGGGTGTCGTCACCGAGATACGGCTCCGGCTGATACCCGAGCCACCCCGGGCGACGTGGCGGTTCACACGGATCACTCGAGAACAGCTGGAAACCTGTGTCGCCCAGCGCTTCTTCGCGCGGTCGGCCGAACTGCCCCGGGAGATTTCGGTGTCGGTGCGCATTCACTTCGAGCCCGATCAGCCGGCGCCCGTGTGCTCGTTCAACATCGTCAGCCTGCTGACCGCGGAGGCCACCGTCCGCGTGCTGCGCGAAACCGTCGGCGACGAGATCACCGATATGGTCGCCGAGCTGTCCGAGTGGTCGGAGAAGACACTGCTCGACCTGCGTATGCTGCCTGCGTCGGAATTCTTGACCGCACACCCGCAGATGCTGGGCGAGGTTACCGCGGAGGCGCTGCACGCCGATCCCCTGCGGTACTGGAAGCGGACCTCGTCCATGCGGGAGATGGCCAGCTCCTATTTCACGTCGATTTCGCACTGGGTCGTCCCCGACTGCGAGCCCATGCTCCTGGACCTCTACGCCGCCTTCGAAACCGCTCAGGCGCATCCCCTGCGGGAACGGATGTACACGCTCGTCATTCTGGGTGGCGGCCGGATGACGGAATTGCGGGACCGGTGCGCCATGCCGCTCGGCGAGGCCTTGGCGCGATTCGAATTACATTGGGACAACCCGGAAACCGATGAGGCGTGGAGCCGCGACTTCACCGACGCCGTGCACTCGATCCTCCGGTCGAACCAGGACCCGGGCCCGCAGCGCCCGTACCGCGGCGACATCTGGCTGCCCGAACAGGCCTACGATCCGCGCCTGGAGGCCATTCGCACCGCGTACGCCGCTCGTACCCCGTTGCCCGAACAGACTGCACTCGAAGCCCTTTCACTGTGACCGTCGTTCACCCCGGCGCGCACCGACCGCGGACTCCGTCAGCTTCCGGCCTGGAGCACATACCCCCGGCCCCAGGCCGTATCCAGGGCCAGACCGAGTGCGTCCACCCGCCGCCGCAGCCGCATGATCTGCAGATCCAGCGAGTTTCTGGTCGGCGTGGACGTCGAGCGGCGCATGAGTATCGAGTGCAACTCGGCGCGCCCGACGACCGCCCCGAATTGCTCGACGAACGGTTCCAGCAGCATGGCCTGGGTAGCCGACACCGTGATCGACCGGTCGCGAAACGCCAGCTTCCCCGCCGGATCGAGCACCGGGACGGTATCCATCGCCAGCCGATGCCGCAGCGCCACCACCCGCGCCTCCAGATCCGGGCGCGGGACCGGGGCTCGCACCCAATCCTCGTACGGGTCGTCACATACGGGTGGCGTCGCGCCGCCTTCGACGATCAACAACCGCGGGATGCGGTCCCTGCTGCACCGGGTTCGCAGATCGCCTTGCGCGGGCCAGCGAATGAACTGAACATCGCCCTTGTTCTTGAGGAACACGGAAAATTCTCCTCGACCCGAAACTTATCGGTCCACCGTCAAATATCTGCCCGGAGCGATGATCCCGGTCGGATCCCACAGCCGCTTCAGCGCGCCGAGCGGGTCGTCGCGGTAACTGCCGGACCTGTCGGCCAGCTCCCGGGGCGCATGATCGATGTTGGAGCGGTAGGGCGGGAAGCCGGCGCGCAGGAACGACCAGCGCAGGACGTCGCGCAATACATGTGCCCGCTCGACCGCCTCGGGTTCCCGCGCGAACGGGATCTGGGTGACCATGTTCGTGGTGTGCTGGGAGATCACGTTGAACTCGAGCATGCCCGCCGTGCCGTAGCGAGCCGCCTCGGTCCGGAACAGTCGGATCGCGGTGCCGATGCTGCGTTGCGCGAGCGGCACCGCGGGCAGGAACATCAGCCAGCCCATCGATGCCTGATCGACCCGCGTGCACTCGGTAACTCCCAGTCCGCGATGGACATTCGAACACGCCGGGATCCCGCGCGCGAACAACGTCCTCGTGTACAGGGGGTCGCTCGATGGCGTGGCCGCGGCGTCCAGCGACCGGTACGACGCGAGTCCACCGGTGGCCGAAAGCGTTTCGCGGATGCGGCCCTCCGCGACACGGACCGCGTCGTGCTTGCCCAGCAGTGGCACCTGGATCGTGAAGACGCCGGGGTCGGCCGTGGCGGGCACCGTGACATCGCCGTCCGGCACCACGAACAGATCCTTCAGCCGCAGCATGCCGTCGGTGGCGATCCGCTGTCGCGTAATCCGGACCATGGCACCGATCGCCTCGGGGAGAGCGGTTTCGGCGAAGGTGGCGTGCACGAGCGAGATCGTCTCGGGACGCGGAACGAGACCGATCGCCATCGCCGTGACCACGCCGAGGTTGCCCTGCACGAACGCGCGGGTCAGATCGGGACCGGCCACGATCCCGGGCCTGCGGCCGGTGCCGTCGAGACCGCCCGTGGTCATGATCTCGCCGGTGCCGAGCACGACCTCGAGTCCGAGCAGATCCTCGGCCCGCGCCCGAATGGTGCCGTCGCCGCGGTCGACCGTATTGCCGACAATGCTGGCGTCCGCGCAGCCCGCGGTCACGTTCAGCATCCACGGTGTGCCCCTGAGCAGTTCCGCCAGCTGCCGCTGAGTTACCCCGGGTTCGACCACCGCATACCCGAGGTCCATATCGAGCACCCGGACGGAGTTCATCTTGCTCAGGTCCAGGACGTCACATCCGTCGACCACCGGAGAGCGTGAACCCATCCCCCAATTGCGGCCCGTGCTCAGCGGATACACCGGTATTCCGGACCGCGCGGCCGACAGTACGTGCTGCCGCACCTCCTCGGTGCCGGACGGAAAGTGGGTAGTCCCAACGGCTCTCGCACGGTGCCCGCCCAGATCCGCGGGTTGCGCATCGTGCACCCGCGCACCGGCGGGGCGTTCGCTGGTCGTCACTCCCTTCCTCCGGAATGTTCCCCGGCGTGCCGCGCGAAGGCGTCGGACAGTGCGCCGGGATCGGAGAAACCGCACCGGCCCGCGATCTGCGCCACCGTGAGGTCGGTCTCGCGGAACAGCCGTTTCGCCTCGTCGATTCGCAACCGCATCAGATATCGGTGGGGATTCACCCCGGTCGCCTCCTCGAAGGCCCTCACCAGGTGGTTGACGCTCAGGGACACCTCGCCGAACCGGGCCGCCGCGGCCGAGAGGGCCAGCCGCTCACGCATCATCGCGATGGCCGCTCGGACACGCGGATTCTCCTGCGCCGGTGTGTAATCGGCCGGTAGCCGGGTGTCGCGGGTAAGGAGATGGATGGTCAGCAGCGCGGCTGCGGCCTCGGTATACGGGTCGTCGACCGCGCCCGTGCCGCCGACCGCTCGGATCGTCTCCTCGACCAGCGGATCTCCGGCCGTCTCCGCGGCAGGTGGGATGTACCTGCCGGTGGCGAACCGGTCCGCGATGGCGGCCACGTCGTCGATCCGAGCACCCGTGACACCGACAACGCGGCGGGAATTCTGTTGCTTCACAAGCGCCCTCTTGTCATTTCCGGACGAGACCACGGCCGCTGGACCGGCCTCCTACTGAAGCCTAGGTAGACGATCACCGCCGGTCATGAACCACCGCGCCATCCGGACAGAACATCCGCGCCATGGCCCGCAACCGGTATCAGGACATTTCCCGACCTCACGGCGGTCGCTGCCGGACATCGTGCGGGCCGTGTCGCGGAGGTTCTGTCCGGATGGCGTCGGCGTTCAAGCGCGCGCGGTGCCGGTCGTCCTACTGTTCGACCGAAGCCCGGTCCGACGACCCGGGGTCACCACGTCGCAAACGAGAAGCTTTGTGAATCAATACAACCGAGAGCGCGCGGAACGATGTCCTTCGTCGTTTCAGGGGTGATGCCTACGGCGCCGAGCGGCGCGGGCGTTCGGTCCGGGCCCGTCGTGCGTCCGCTGGGCGCCGGTTTGGTCGCGTTTCCGGAGTCGACGGCGACCGATCCGATCGATGCGGTGCTGCCGGATCCCGAGGTGCCGGAGGACAAGCGCTTCTGCTGGAAGTGCTGGCGGCCGGTCGGCCGCGCGGACTCCACGGGCCCGGCCCGTCCGGCGGGCAGCTGCGGGTACTGCGGGACATCGTTCAACTTCCGACCTTTGCTGGAGCCGGGTGATCTGGTCGCCGGTCAGTACGAGGTGCGGGGTTGTCTGGCCTATGGCGGGCTGGGCTGGATCTATCTCGCTCGTGATCGCAAGGTCGCCCGGCGCTGGGTGGTGCTCAAGGGCCTGCAGAATCCCCTGGATGTGGAAGCGGGTGTGGTGGTGCTCGCCGAGCGTCAATTTCTTTCCGAGATGGCGCATCCGGCGATCGTGAAGATCTACAACTTCGTCACCCACCGCACCGACGACAATGTGGCGTGCGGCTACATCGTGATGGAGTACATCGGCGGCCACTCCTTGAGAACGCTGCTCGATCAGCGGGCGCCGGGTCGTCTGCCGGTCGGCGACGCGATCGCCTACGTCATGGAAATCCTTCCGGCCCTGGACTATCTGCATTCGTGCGGCTTGGCCTACAACGATCTGAAGCCGGACAACATCATGGTGACCGCCGACGAGGTCAAGCTCATCGATCTCGGCGCGGTGGCGGCCCGGCAATCCGGCGGAAGCCTCTACGGCACGGTCGGCTACCAGGCCCCCGAGTACACCCGGACGGGTCCGACCGTCGCCTCCGATATCTACACGGTGGGCCGGACTCTGGCCGCACTGACCTTGGACATGCCCACCGACGGGAAGGGCCGTAAGCTGCCGGGGCTGCCACGCGAGCACGAACTGTTCCGTCGCTACCCCACCTTCGGGCGGCTCCTGCGGCGAGCCACCGATCCCGATCCCGCACAGCGGTTTCCGTCGATGTTCGCCCTGCATCGACAGCTCGACGGCGTGCTGCGGGCCGTACTCGCCGAGGACAACGACCGCGGATACCCGCGGCCCTCGACCGTGTTCGGTGCTGCCAGAGGAGATTTCGGCACCACGACGCTGCTGCGGCAAACCGACGGTCTCGTCGATGGTCGTCATCGCCCGCCGACTCTCCACGCCGCGAGTGTCCTTGCTGCCCTGCCGATTCCGCTGATCGGCAACGATGATCCCAGTGTCGAGCTGATCTCGCCGCTGCTGCACGGCGACCCGAACCAGGCTGTGGAAACCCTGCGGCTGCACCGCGAGAACATGCGCGCGGGCACCATTGCGGAACCGGAATCCTACGAGCTGGAATCCTCCTTGGCCGCCGTCCGCGCCTATCTCGACCTGAGCGAGGCCGATCGCGCCCGCGCCGAGCTGAACCGTCTGCGATCGGAACCTCACGGAGACTGGCGCGTCGACTGGTACACCGGCCTCGCCGATCTCGCCGACGGCGAATTCGCCAGTGGATATGGGCATTTCGATCGGGTGCTCGACCAGGTGCCGGGCGAGGTGGCACCGCAGTTGGCGCTGGCGGCCGCGGCCGAGCTGCTCGTGCAGGCGGGCGATGAGACAGGCGATTCCGCCCGCTGGTCTCGCACGGCGACGGAGCACTACCGCGCGGTCTGGCAGGTCGATCGCGGCATGGCCAGCGCCGCATTCGGGCTCGCGCGCCGCCAGTTCGCCGACGGGGATCACGCGGCCGCGGTCGCCACGCTGCAGCAGGTTCCGGAGGGTTCGCGCCGGTACAACGCCGCGAGACTGACCGCCTGCCTGCTGGTCACCAGCTCGCCGAGCGAATCGACCCGAGCGGGCCTGGCCGAAGCGGCGACCTGGCTGCAAGCGCTCGGCGACGACGACCCGCGCCGATTGCAGATGCAGGCCGTCCTGCTCGCAGCGGCACTGGCGTGGCTGCGCACCGGCGGCCGATCGCAACCGCGGGACGCCACGATCCTCGGATTCCGCTGGACGGACAAGGGTTTGAGCGCAGGGCTCGAATCGATACTGCGGAGTATCGCCCGCATCTCGCCGCGCCCGGTACACCGGTACGCGCTGGTCGATCTCGCCAACCGCGTGCGCCCGCGCTCGTGGTGGTGACCATTCCCCTCGTGGCGCAGTGTGCAGCAACACCTACGGTCGTTACGCCGATCATGAGTGCGCTTGCCGGAAAGATCCGAGAGGAAATCCGGTGTGACACACTGCGCCCGAGCATGCGCCGACCGAGCCGGCACACGTATGCCACCCGCGACGGCGGGCGAGTTCCTTTACGGCACACCGACTCCGGCCCTGGTTCCATCCGGTCCGGTGACGCGGAGGTACTCAGCGGGCGTCCGGCCGTAAGCCTTCTTGAAGGACCGGATGAAATGGCTGCTGTCGGAGAACTGCCAGTGGGCGGCGAGTTCGGAGATGCTCAGCCGGTGGGGCGATGTGGTGAGCGCACGTCTGGCTTCCTCCAGTCGCCGGTGACGGATATAGGCGGTGATCGACTCGCCCACCGCGGTGAAGGACCGCTGCAGGGTGCGGAGCGAGACATTGAGTTCGCGGGCCAGCATCACCGGAGACAGATCGGGTTCGGCCAGCCTGCGGTCCGCCACATCCTTCGCCGCTTGGACGAGCGCGGGGGCCGACTCGGGTTCCACATCGATGCCGACGTTGAGCGAGGTGAGGAGGGTGGTGAGGGCGATGTGCATGTCGTCGGCTTCGATCCGCATCAGCAGGGTTTCGTCGGCGGCGGACAGGTCCAGGGAATCGTCGTTGGCGAGGCGGAATTCGCGTTCTTCTTCGGCGGCCTCGATCACGTTGCGGACGAAGCGACCGTTACCGGCGAGGTCGACCCCGCGCCGGGGTGCGCCGCTCTGGTCGGTGCTTTCCAAGCTGTAGAGCTGTTCACACGCGCGGACCAGGAGCTTCTGCGCATCCTCCGACAACTGCGAATCACGCGTTCCGGCAATGAGGGTGGCTATACGAGCCAGTTCTTCCGGTGTGTAGGACGGGAACTGGATCCGCTTGGAAAAACGCGAGGAAAGCCCGTCGTTGGCCTGCAGCAGCCGATCGATCTCACCGTCATACCCAGCGATGATCACCACCAAGCGGTCACGATCGTTCTCCATCCGCGCCAGCAGCGTGTCCACGGCCTCACGACCGAACGCGTCACCGCCCGACAGCCCGGACTGGATCAGCGTGTAAGCCTCGTCGATGAACAGCACACCGTCCATGGCGGTGTCGATCAGCTTCTCGGTCTTGATCGCGGTCGAGCCGAGGTGCTGGCCGACGAAATCACCGCGCTTGGCCTCGACCACCCTGTCCGTGCGCAGAATGCCTACGCCGCAATAGATCTTCGCGACCACGCGGGCGATGGTGGTCTTACCCGTACCGGGCGGCCCGGTGAACGCCAGATGCTGACCACGCGGCGCCGCCGACAAGCCCTTCTCCGCGCGGATCTTCGCCAATTGCGCCGTCGACTGCAACTTCGCCACCTGAGTCTTCACCGCGCCCAAACCGATCTGGCGATCCAGTTCCCCGCGGGCCTCGGCGAGGATCGTCTTGGCCCGGTCCTCGACCTCGGCGCGCTGCATCGACTCGATCGACGGCGCCGACGCGGGATCCCAGCGATCGGTACGCAACTCGATCGCCTCGCGACTCGTGACCGTGATCCGATACCCGCGATCGCGCATCGCGACCGCGTTGGCCTCGAAATCCGGTGCCTGCGAATACACCTTCTCGAACAGCGCCTGTGCCTCGTCCTCGCCACCCGTCTCCCGCAGGCACAGGCCGCGGCAGAACATGGCGAGCGGGCGAGCGGCGGGGATCGGCCCCGCCTCGGCCTGCGCCATCCGCCGGATCGCCTCGCCGAACAACCCCAGCTGTGCACACGCCGAACCCACCATCACATGCGCGCCGGTCGCCAGGAACGGGTCGTCCCACTCCGCCGACCCCGTCAGCACCGACATCACATCCGGCCACCGCTGCGTGTTGTAATGCAACACCCCCCGCACATACGCCGCAACGCGTCGGTCCATATCGCCGACGGCAATTCTGTTGCCCCCCAGACGGTCCGGTTTCTCGAACCGCGATGTGCGATGGTCTTCGAGCTCGTCCAGTACGCGTTCGGCCTCGTCATACCCCCGCTCTCCGATCAGGTGCGCCGCCCACGCCAACCAGATCTCCGCATAACCCGACAGCGGGTAATCGATGAACAACCCCAGCGGAAACCGGCTCACCAGCCGCCCCGGCGACAACCCGATCCGGCGCTGCTCCCGGTACAGCGTGCCCGCACTCGTCTTGTGCAGGTGGAACAACACCTCCCCCGTGACCTCCCCGGCCGCGGCCCGGCCCAGCCAGGCGTCACACATCGTCGGATCCCACTCCGTCGCCCGCTGAAACGCCAACCTCGCATACTGCAGATCCGGCGCCGACTCCTGCCCCTCGATCGGCAGACCCAACGACAAGACCCCGGCATCGAATGCGCGCTGCGCCTGACGATTACTGCTCACGATTGCATTTCCCATGTATCGGCCGATCACTGGTTGCCCCACGGCAATTCGAACTGTCGAACTCGAAATGAACACCGACGGCCGACCGGCCTCTCCGGCCGGCCGTCGGCGCCCCTCATCGAAACCGCTCGCGCGGACTCAGATCCCGGCGAAACCGTCGCCGACGCGGCGGTCGGCGCCGAGCGCGGCATGCTTGGCGTTCTCGACCTTCGCGGCCAGGGCGTTCAGCCGCTGGCGCGTATCCGTCAGCGCCTCGTCCATCTGTTTACTCGCCCGATCGAAGCTCTCCTGGGCCTCCTTTCCGCCCAGGTTGTCGTGGAATGCCTTGGCGGCGGACTGCAGCGCGTCGATTTCGCCATCGATCTTGCCGCCGTTGGTCTGCAGCTCGTCGAACAGCCGGTCCATCGCCTTGGGGTCGTAAAGAATTTCGCTCATGTCCTCAAATCCTCTGTTGTCGAATGCAATACGGGGCTACGTCGGTTCAGAAGGAGGTGTCGTCCATACTCACCAGTTCCTTCTTGCCCGAGGTGACGGCCTGCGAGAGCGCGTTGAGCCGCTGGTTGAGTTCGGTCGACTCGGCGTCCCAGTCGTCCATGGTCTTCTTGAACGCGTCGTGCGCGTTGCCCTTCCAGCCCGCGCGGACCTCGTCGCATGCGGCGTCGACCGCATTCACCGACTGACGCAGATTCTGGATCGAGGTCTCCATATCGGAGACCACCTTGTCGATACCGCTGGTCTGGACGCCGACGGCGTCACCGAACATAGACATATCTCAAAGCCTTTCGTATACGGGATGATTCGATTCGGAGATCGGCACGATCTCATCGGATACACATTCACGGTTGAACTACGGCAGCAGCCACCTCCTCCGAGGCTGTCCAGGCAATGACGGCGCGGGAATGGCCGATCCGGCATGTTGGTGGTCGATAGGATTCATCGCGCAACTTCTCGAAGTCACACCGAGAAATCCGCCACGGCACCCTGGTGCCGCTGCCGGAATCGTTGCTCGAATTCCTCGATATAGATCGACGGCGCGACCGAGGACGACGACTGTTCGATCACCCCGTCGTCGGCGATGTAGAAGATCGCGCGGCCGATGATGATCTCACCGGGACCGGTCGGCACGAACACCATCCAACCGACGGTCAGCCGCTCGGCGACCAACTCGTCGAGCGGGTATCCGGTGGTATCGAGGCCCAGTGCGTCGATGAATTCCCGGACCAGCGCGATCGCCCGCTCCTCGGGCAGTTCCTCCGGAACGGTGGTCACCAGGCCCGCCATCGACAGCTGGTGCAGCGCGCCGTCGAGATCGTCGTCCGGGCCGGTGAACAGCGCGGCCAGGGTGTCGCGGGTGACGACGCCCGCCTCGGCGGCGGCCACCAATACCGCTGCCGCCGAGCGCATTTCGTCGTCTTCGCTGCCGCCGACCAGACCGCCCACGACATCGATCACGGTGTCGACGGTCCATATGCCCGGCACGGCCGCGCTGAGGCGATCCGAGGTGGGTGATTCAGCGCGATGCCAGGCGCCCCCTTCCCACCAGTAGCAGAACGACTGCAGTCCGCGCCCCGCACGGGGGTTGAGGACCTGGTTGGTCACCCAGGCCGGGGCGCCCGCGTAGAGGTCCGGCAGCGGTGCGCCCTCGTTGTAGGCCGCGTTCAGCTCCGGGGCGTCCCATACGCCGCCCGACAGCACGGCACGGCCGCCGGGCAGCACGTACAGCGTGGATCCGCTGCGCGCCGACCCCTCGAACACGCCGAGCGCGGGCAGGATCCGCGGACCCCATTCCGAACCCACCGCGACGAACGCCGCCGCGATGGTCGCCCAGCGCGCCCACGCCACCGGTAGCGCCGGGAAATCGTCATGCGACCGCACCGCCGCGACACCGATGTCGCGATCGGCCCGCGCCCGCACCGCCGCCTGCTGCGGCGACCGCCACTGCCGGTTGCCGTGCCGGATGTAGGCGGCCAGCCACACCGGCAACCACTCCCGCGGAAACGCCTCGAGGTCAGCGACATACGCCTCGGGCGCCAACATGTGCTCGTCCGGGAACGGGACGTCGCCGTAGTCGTAGTCGACCTCCACCTCGCCGTCGCTGTCGACCTCGATCAGCATCCGCCACCAAGGGCCGTCGCCGAGTTCCGCCGACACCTCGCGCTGCCGCCCGACCAGCTCCGTGACCTCGGCCGACGGCTCGACCTGCGCGACCTGGTCGGCATCGTCGTAGAAGAACACCGTCCGCACGCCACCGGCGACGGTGAGCGCGAACGCTGCCTCCAGCCGCGACCAGCCCTCCGGGCCGGCCGCCGCCAACGCACTCGCGATCTCCTGCGCCAGCTCGCCCGCCCGCTCCTCGAGCTGCGACAGTGCGACGGACGAATCCTGCTCCGGCGCAGGCAGATCGGATGTCAGAACGTCGGGCGAATCCGCACCGGAGTCGGGTACATTCGCGGCGCGGGCAAGTGAATCCGCATCGGAGTCGGGCGCGCCCGCTTCCCGGACAGGCGAGACTCCCTCTGGGCCAGAGTCGTTCGTGTCCGGAGCGATCGGACCCGATGACCCCGGAGTCGCCGCCGGTGATGGTTCCGCGCCCATCGCGAAGGCGATGTCCGGACCCTCACCTTTCGGTATGTCGTGCTGTGGATCGGTCATCGGTCACGCACCCGAATCCATCTTGTCCATCTTGTCCGCGGCGCCGGACATGCCCTTGCTGAACTTGGCCGCCGAACCGGTCAGATTGTCGCCGCCGGTCAGCAGGTTCTTCGACGAGTTCTCGTAGCCCTTCTCGCCCGTGACGAACTTGTCGCCGTAGTCGTCGTGGCCCCACGGATAGCCCCTGCCCTGCAAGGTATTCCGCAGCGTGGACATGATCGCGGTGGTCTCGCCGCCGACCCCGTCCATCTTCCGCGCAGCCTGCCGCAGACGCGTGGTATCCACCCGGACCCTGCGCTGTTCCGTCATATCGGCTCCTGTCGTGATTCGAGGTCAGTACCGGTCCTCGGGACGTCCCGACTCCCAATGCGTTTCGAGACGCCGCAACAACTGGTCGATATCGCGCTGGATCCGCGCGGCGAGTTGCTGCCCACTGGTGCCGACCGCGACCGGCGACCCGTCCAGCGCCATCACGTACCGCCCGTCGCCTGGCATGTCCCGCCACATCAGGTTCGTCTCCAGAATCCCGCGCGGACCGTACTTCGACCGGCCCTGCACCACGGCGATCGATCCGGTGCAGTCGGCGCGCTGCTGGAAGAACCGCTGCGTCTGGGCTACCGGCCTGTCATCGGGGTCGTCCCAGATGAGGCTGTCTCGCCAGGCCGGGGTGATGTGCTCGGCCGGGTCGGTGACGACCGGGATGTCCTGCAGCCGACCGGCTTCCACCTGCGGGAGCTTTGCCACCACCGTGGTGGCCAAGGTGCGCGGATCGCATTCGGTGATGGTCACCATCGGCGAATCCCACGTGAGTTTTCCCGGCACCTGCTCGATGGCGTATCCGAGCGCACCCGACCGCGCGACGTGAATACGTAGCTTCTTGTCCTGGTTGCTCTCGTCGTGCTCGTCCCAACTACGTACTTGCACATACACTTCGGGTGCTCGTAGTACCTCGATCACGCCGTCGAACGAGCCATCCAGCCGCTGCTGCAACTTCTCCCACATCACCCGCTTGCGACCCTCCAGTTCGTCGACCGTGACCTGCTCGTCGGTCTCGAACAACAAGGGCTCCGGCACCGATCCGGCGCGATACCGGTCGCACAGGACGACGAATGCGAGTGAGGAGAACTTCCACTGCTGCGTCACGGCTCGATCACCGGCCGCACCCGATCGACATCCGGCCCGACGATCTCATCGAAATTGCTGACCGTGTCGAGGAATTTGCCCCGCTTGTGCTCGCCCCCGCCGTTCTGCCCGCCCGCCCCGCCGGGCGGCATGCCACCCATTGGCATTCCGCCCGGGGTGCTACCGCCGGGCGGCGTGGCAGGCGCGGTAGGCATGCCGACCGGACTATCCTGAATTCCCGCCCGCGGGAACAGCTTCGACGAATCCGCGGGCACGGAGGCGGCGAGCGGCGAATGCACGTCGCCCCCGCCGCTGGCGCCGCCGCCCGCGGGGATCCCGGCGCCGCCACCACCGCTTCCACCGGCGAGCGCGGTCGCGAGGTCCTGGGGACTCGGAATATCACCGAGGTTGGGGATGTTCTGCGGATCGGCGATGCCCGGAATGCCGACCATTCCGGTATTCGCCAGCCCGGCGATCGCGTCGGTACCCGCCTTCGTGACGGTTTCGACGACGCTCTTGAACCCATCGGTCAAGGTCTTGAGCAGATCCGCGCCGCCCTGGTTCTGACTCAGGCTGTGCCCCAGGTTCTGTAGCGTTTCCGGGCTCAAATTTCGCAGCGCTTCTGGACTGAGGTTCTTCAGCCCGTCGGGGCCGAGGCCACCCATGATGTCCGAGCCGATCTTCTGCAGCTCCTTCGGATCCAAGCCCTGCAGCAGATCCGAGCCCAGCTTCTGCAGCGCCTCCGGGCTCATCTGTTTCAGCAGATCCGGGCTGAGGCCGCCGAGCAGCTCCGACCCGATCTTCTGCAAGGCCTCCGGGCTCAGATCCTTCAGCGGATTCTTGCCCTGCATCAGCTGATTCAGCAGATCCTTGGGCGATCCCGGTGTCGGCGGCGGCACGGGAGACTTCTGGCCGCCGGGGTCCTTCGTAACCGGGTTCCACGGCTGCTGAACCTTCGACTGATTGTTGTTCCCCTCGCCCTGGTTCCCGAGGGGACCACCGCTCCCACCGGTGTAAGGGTTCTGGTCCCCCGGAATTCCGGCGCCTTTGTTGTTGCCGCCGACGTCTCCGAGGCCCTGCTTGTAGCCGTCCTCATAGCCGCCCTTGTAGTGGGGGCTGTTCTTGTCGACATTCCCGTTGCCCTGACCGCCGTTGTCGCCCTGGCCTTTTCCGCCGCCTTGGCCGCCGGGACCGTCACCCGGACCCTGGCCTTGCCCGCGCGAACCCTCGCCACCGGGGCCGTTACCCTGGCCGCCCGAACCATCGCCGCCCGAACCTTTGCCCTGGCCGCCCGGGCCCTCGCCGCCGGGACCCTTGCCTTGGCCACCCGGACCGTTGCCCTGGCCACCCGGGCCATTGCCGCTGCCCCCGCCGTTGTTGTTTCCGCCGCCGTTGTTGTTTCCGCCGTTCTTTCCACCGGCGTCGTTCTGGCCCTGCTTGTAGCCGTCTTGATACCCGGCCTTGTACTCCGGGCTGTTCTTATCTACGTTGCCGTTATTATTGCCGTTCCCATTCCCGCTGTTCTTGTTCTTTTCGTCATTGTTTCCATTGCCGTTCTTGTTCCCGTTGCCGTTGCCGTTGTTGTTACCATTTCCGTTGCCGTTTCCCTTATCTTTGTTCTTGTCCTCCGGCGGCGGTGGCGGCGGCTGCTTGGCGACGGTACCGGTCACGGCAACGGTCGGCATCGCCGCCACGGCGCCATTGATACCCGGAACATAGGTGGAGCTGTAGGTCGAACGATAATCACTGAGCCATTTTTCCTTGACACAGCTCGCGTTGGCATCTTCGGACCATCTGCAATCGGGTGTGTGCTTCCACATGGTGAACAGCCACTGCGAACAATACTTCAGATCGTTACCCAGGGCTGTGAGACTGTTGGCGAAGGTCAGCGAGCCTTCGGTGAAGCGCCTGATAGCATCGCCCGCTTCCTTCGAACCGTCACCTTCCCACATGTCGGCCTTGACTCGATTGAGGTGACCGTTCAAGTCGGTGATATCGCCGCTCAGTTTTCCGGCTACCCAGCTGAATTTGGTGCCCGCCTCACTCGTCCTCCAGTCGGCTCCTTCCAGCGACTTCCCGAACTCGTAGAACGTGTCGAAACTCCAACCGCTAGCGTCTTCGGCGGTAATCGGCTGGCCGTTCTCAGCGCCGGTCGGTGGGGCCAGGGCGTCGGGGTTCTTGTCCTCCCGGGCGGGGCTCCATTCCTTCGGCGGATCACCCGGCTTGACCGGGGCTACCTTCCCCGGCTGCAGGTCCAGATCAGCGAATTCGTCGGCCGATTTCCCTTCGTTCGCGGCGTAATTCTTGTACGCACTCATGAATGTGTCCCCCATGTCCTCCATGATCCACACCATGGTGTCCATGGCGTTGAGGACGTCGGCGCCTTTCCGCCGGAAACGGTGGGTCAGCTCGACCCCACCCCTTTCATTGGAAAGTTCCTGCATCTCGGTCATTACCTTGTCGCCCTTGATGTAATCCATGTACCACTTCAGTTTTCCGATCATGTCGTGGCACGCCTTGGTACACGCGGCGAAAACCGCCGGTTCGACCTTCAGTCGGTCGACCCGAAGCTGCCTCTTGTCTGCCTTCGAGCGCAGGTTCTTCCAGTCGTTGCGGGCCTGATCGGTCGTATTGTCGAGCTTCTGCTTATCGTCTTTTTTCTCGTCAGCCATCGCTGGTGCTCCTCGTGGTCTTCGTGGTCGATCGCGCGGTGCTGTCCGATTCGGATTCGGTAGTCGAAAGCCCCAGCGCGAACGGGATATCGGCGCCGGTACCGTCGGGTCCGGCCCGCTGCTCGGGCGCCTCGAACGGCGAGGGCATCAGCATGGATTTCGGCGTCTTTCGCGGCTTGCCGGGCTTCTTGCGGTCCCGGCGGGGCTTCTTCGGCGCGCCGGTAGCGGTACGGGGTGGTGTCGCGGGTGCCGCGGCACCGGGCGGCGGACCCGTGCCCGGCGAGGACGACCCGGCGGGAGCGTGCCCATCCTGCATCGGCATCGAGGGTGCCCGTCCCGGGGTGGCAGGTTGCTGCGTCCCCGACCCACCCGGAGATGAATTCCCGTTCTGCTCTGGCGAATTCGGACTTCCGTGTGTTGGCGAATGTCCCGGACTGCCGGGCTGGTCCCCGGATTCCGGCGCACCCTGCTGATCCGCGGCTCCCGGCGCACCCTGCTGATCTCCGGTTCCCCGCGTACCCGGATCGCCCTCGGCCAGCGGTGAGCGCGCAGGACCGTCCGGGTCGGGCGCTCGCTGTTGGTCTTCGACATCGGATCGAGCCGGATTACTCTCTTCACCAACCGGTTTCGGTTCCCGATCCCGATCGGTCGACGGCTGCCGGTCCGAGTCGCTCCGCACATCCGGACCGTCCGACCCACTGCCGTCCTCGGATGTGCCCCGTCGTTCCGGCGCGCTCGACCCGTCCTGCGAGCCCGAATCGTGCAGTGCGCCGGGGCGTTCCCCGGTCCCGAGCCCCTTCGGGTACCCGGACTGATCCGAGATCTCCTGCCGCGCCGAGCCATCAGGTCCGCGGTCCGCGAGTCGGGCGCGTTCCAGTTCGTCGAAGGCGCCGCGCAGAGTGGACAGGTCCGGCCGGGCGGGCCCGGCCGATTCGCCTGGCCGTGTCATGCCCGATGACGGGTTCGAAACATCGTTCGGCGCAATCGATCCGATGCCCCCGCGATTGTCAGGCGTAGGCGCCTGCGGACTGTTGCCGAGGCGCGAGCTGTCCGGCGATCCCTGCGTGCCACTTCCACTCGGCGGTGACGGCGCCATTCCCTCCGCGGCATGCAGATTTCGGAGCAGACTCTCCAACATCGCCGGGCTCGGCTGCTGAGGTTGCGGTGGCTGCCGGTCCTCGGAACTCCCGGAGTCGCCGCCGACATCCCCAGCATCGCCAAGGTTGTCTTCATCGCGCGGGCTGGAAGTGCCAGGACCGCCTGAGTCGTTGCCACCGGGACCGGTGCCGGGTCTGATGTCAGGCCTTTCCGGTCCCTTGAAGCCCGCATTCTTGTTGTGCGGGTAAGCATTCGGCGGCCGCTCCGAGTGCGAGCCCGGTCCCCGTGACCCGATGCTGTCCGGCCCCCGATCGTCCGAGCCCGGCGAACCCCGCTCCCCCGAACCGGTGTTCGGCAGATCTCGTTCATCCGGACCCGACGAACCAGGATCATCCGGCCCTGGATACCTCCGCCCCCAGACATCCGAACGCGACGGATCCCGATGATCGGACCAGGGCTTCCGTGAACCCCAGTCGTACGAATCTCGATCGTCTGGACCGGGCTCTTGCGAACCCCGGTCGTGTGAATCGGATTCGGGCGGTCCATCGCCGTCCTGGTCCTCGTTGTTCTCGTACCCCTGCGGGATCCAGTCCTCGGTTCCGGGTGCGTCCGGCGCCCGATACCCGCTCGGCAGCGGGAGGTCGTCGGCCAGGAGACGCGGCTTAATCTTGGCGGTCAGGTCGGCCCCGTCGACGTAGGGGCGCTTCGGGTCGATCGGTGGCGCGACGACGCCATCGGGGTCGGCAACGTGCACCTTGTTCTCTTCGTCGACCGTCCACGTCGTGCCGTCCGGCCTGCTGCCCCAGGAGGTTTCGTCCGGCGCGATGACCCGCATCGCGCCGTCGCCTCGAACCTCGCGCACCGTCCCGGACGAATCGTTGACGAAAGCCGTACCATCCGGCCGTATCCCGCGGACCGCGCCATCGCCGTCGGTGAAAGACACTCCGCGCGGCCCGATCTCGGAGACCGAACCGTCGGTGTGTACGACCCGGACACCGTCGGGGGTCCGCTCCAGCGACGCACCGTTGGACAACTCGATCGGCCCGTCGGACGACCGGGACTCGGTCAGCCCGTTCGGCGCGGTCACGCGCACGGAACCGCGTGGACCCCGCTCGTAGGTGGTGCCGTCGGCGTCGAACACCTTGACGCTCGTGGGCGACGACTCGAACCCGGTCCCGTCCGGCCGATCCATCTGGATGACGCCGTGCTTGCGCGGACCGTCCTGGTCGAGGCCGCCGATTCGATCACGCAGCCCGAAATCCAGGGTGCCTGTCAGGTCGTGGTGCATCAACGTCCCGTCGGGGTGCTGAGTTCGCCCGCCGCCCTGCACATCCGCGGAGTCGAACACCACATGCCGGGTACCGTCGGAATTCTCGACGGTGACCGCGCCGTTGTCCTCGACGGTCTGCTTGGTCCCGTCGGGACCGGTGATCACGGTGGGGCTGCCCGGCCCGGACTCGACCACGGTGCCGTCCGCCTTCGTCACCGTCTTGTCGCCGGTCGGTGAGAGCAATTCCATTGCCCCATCGGGCTTTACGGTCGTGGTCCAGTCGTCCGGGGACATCGTGCGCACCGACCCGTCGCCCAGCACCGTGTGCGAGACCCGCTCCGGACGGGTGAATGTCGGCGATTGCACGCCATGGGCCGCTGCGCCGCCCATACGCGACGAGGAACCGGCGGCGCCCGGGCGGGACGCCGGACCGGTACCGTCCGGGCCGACGAACGCGATCGCATAGTCGGGGCCGACCTTCATGAGCTGCGGATCGCCGGGGCGGCCCACCACCATGATGCCGTCGGCGGCGATCACGTGCCTGGTGCCGTCCGGGGAGGTGGCGATGACAGTGCCGTCACCATCCCGTTCCCATCCCGCCCTGTCGTTCGGAACTATGTGAACGGTGTTGTCGGGCGTGGTGACTACTGTCGGGTCGCCAGGCCGGGAGTCGATGGCGGTGCCGTCCGGCTCGAATCGCGTCCGGTCGCCCCAGGGCGACCGCAGCTCCGCGCCGCCGTCCCGCCGGACGATCGTCCACGACCCGTCCGGCGACTCGGTCCGCACCGAACCGTCGGACAGCACGGTATGCCGGGTGCCGTCGCCGCGTCCGAAGCCGAATTCGTTATCGCGCCCCGGTGCGCTCGCTGCGTCGGCGCGCGGACTGGGCTGTCCCACAGGGGCGTTGCCATCGTTGAGCAGGAATTCGACCGACCGATCCGGGCGGATCCTCACCAGCGACGGATCGTCGGGGCGCCCCAGGACGATGTTTTCGTCCTTGTCCACCACATGCTCGGTGCCGTCGGGCGAGGTGACCAGAACCTCACCCCGATCGTTCCGCGTCCAGTTGGGATGCTCCCGATCACCGTCGAACGCCCGCGCACCGGTTCCGCCGAACTCGACAGCGTCGTACCCACGCTGCCCGTTCGTCTCCGAATGCCGTTCCTGCGGAACAGATGCCCGAGGTGCAGGGCGATGCTCCGCAGGCGGTAGCAGTCCCCGGCCGGGTCGCGAAGTAGGCGCGTCCGTGCCGTGCTCGCCGGTCGGCCGCGAATTGGGCGTCGAGCCGCCAGCATTCGCTTCCGGTGTGGACGGACGCTGCCAGGTGTCCCCCGCCCCACTGGAATTCGGCTCCGAGAGTCGTTGCGGGGGCTGCCCCGACCCACGTGACTCGGGCACTATCGGACGCGCGGGCTGGCCGGGTGTACTCGAACCCGGCTGAGTCACAGGCGAGCGTGGTGACGGCGGTGCCCCATCGCCCGAAGCCGAGTTCGGCACCACCGGTCGCGACTGGGTGGCGCCCGGGTCGGGCGCGGACGAGCGCGGCGGCGATGGCATCCCACCGGGATTCGCTTCGGTGGATCGTCGTGGCGGCTGCCCCGGACCATTCGAACCCGCGTCCGATATCGCGGACGATCGCGGAGGCTGGCCGGAGCCCGTCGAGTTCACATCCGACACCGCCGACGCACGCGCAGGCTGCCCCGAACCAACAGAACTCACATCCGACACCGCCGACGAACGCGGCGACGGCCCCGAACCCACGGAACTCACATCCGACACGACCGATGAGCGCGGAGGCTGGCCGGAGCCGACCGAGCTCACCTCGGATACCGACGCTGGCGGACGCGACGACTGTCCCGCAACGATATTCGTGTCCGGCGTGGTCGAGCGCGACGGGGTGTCGATGCCGCCCTTCGACGTTTGCGATGTCGGTGGGCGGTCCAGCCGCACGGAACCATCGCTCCCGGGGGTCGGGCGGGGGCCGCCCGTCCCGGGCGCGGTACGGTCGGTCGATCCGCCGGGCACCGGCGCGGTGCGGCTGTCTCCGGGCACGTTCACCGGCGATGTTCGCGGCGGCGGCGCTCCGTTCGAGTTGGACGAATTGCCGCTGTTTCCTGCCTGATTCGAAGAACCAGGCGAATCGTTGCGGCCTGCCCCCACGTCCGACGACCGCGTCTGTGACGAAGACGGGGAGTGCGAGCCGCCGTCCGAACCACCGGCACCCAGGGGTCTCGCCTGATCTCCCGGCGACGACCCGCGCTGTGCGGATGTGGATGAACCACTCGACTCGCCGTCGCTGTAGGCGTTCGTGGCCACCAGGGGCGATTGCTTGTTTATCCCCGAGTTGCCGGTATCCGAGCCGCCCCTGCCGGAGCTGTTCGAACCCGTGCCATCCCCGCCCGAGCTGTTCGAACCCGCGCTGTCTCTGTCCGAGCCGTTCGTACCCGCGCTGTCTCTGTCCGAGCCGTTCGAACCCGCGCTGCCCCCGCCCGAGCCATGGGTACTGGTCGAGGAGACGGGGTGGGTGCGCAGCGGCGAATCCTGCCCGTTCCCATACGATTCCGGTCGACCTCCGGCCGCTGAGGAGTTGTCGAAGGTGGTGTCCCGGTCATCGCCTCGCGGTGCGTTCGGCCCACCGTTCTCGGCGTGGGTCGTGAGGTGATCGCTGGGACCGTGCCCGAGCGGGATCCCGGACGAGCCGTCTCTCGGTGGGTTCCAGTTGATCTCGAAGCTCCTGTTGCCGAACCCGTTGATCCCGCGTAATCCCTTGACACCGCCGACGATCCCGCCGTGCGCCGCACCGCCGACCCAGCCGTGCGGATTACCGAATGTCTCGGCCCAGTCGCCGGTGACCAGCGCAGAACCGAGACCGCCGAAGGCTCCGAACACGGGGCTGGAGCCGATCCCGACCAACGCGCCGTTCCCGGCCCGGACCCATGGTTTCTCCAGCTTGTCCCCCAGGAACCGCGTGGTGAATTTGTTGATCGAGTTGGCCGCCCCCATGCCGAACGGCGCGCCGAGGCCGGCGGCCGCCGCGGCCCCGAACTCTTTCCAGTTGAAGTTCTTCCGATGCCCGGCGCCGATCTGGCCGACCTGCACGGCCGCGTTGAGCCCGCCCGAGATGAACGCGCCCTCCAAGATCTTCATCACCCAGCCCTTGCTGAGGTTGGCGAACCGCTGCCCGAATACGGACAGCACCTTCGCCAGAATCCGTTCCTGCAACCACAATTCGAGCCTGCGAAGAATGAATTGGGTGGCCGCGGTCTCGGCCGCCTCGACCGCGGGGGCGGTCGGCGGAAACATCCAGGCCCAGGCGATCTCGATGGCCAACGCGATCAGCGAGACGATCGTCATCAATTTCGCGGCCTCGATCTGCGTGCCGAAATCGAAGGTGGCGTCGGCGATCTGGTCCATATAGTCCGCCAGCGCTTCCACCGACTGGTCGCCGGTCAGCAGCTGGTCGAACATCGCGGCGATCTTGTCGCCGCCCGTACCCTCGGGATAGGCGGAAACCGCCACGCGTTTGGCGTCCTCGATATCCGGGATCCGTTTCCGCAGCGCAGCGCCCGCAGTCTTGTAGGCGTCCGAGACCTCCCAGACCTCGGTCTCGTCGCCCTCCGGCCACGCGCCGCCCGCGACCCAGCCCAGCCAGGCCAGCTCCGGCGGAAGGTACAGTCCCATGACGCTACGGCCTCACTCGTCGTGGTCGCTGACCATCGACCGGCGCCCCGGCTGCTCCGCATCACCGAAACGCGTGTCCTCGTCGTCGTACCGCCGTTCCGGCGAATTCGGCGGGGCCACCGAGGTGGGCGGCGCCACCGGCATGGCGGACCCCAGATCCGGCGCACCCTCGATCAGATCGGACAGGCGGGGCAGCCGAGACTTGCGCTCCCGCAACGGTTCCATCAACCGGCGGCCGTCCTCGCTCGCCTTCCGGGCGGCGGCCTGCACGGCCTCGGTCATCGCCTCCGCGATCTCCGGGTAGGAGAGGTCGCCGATATCGTCGGCGAACCTGGTCTCGATGAGAATGCCATCGGCATTGACCGTCACCGTGATCCGCTTCTGACACGCGGTAGCGGTGGCGGTGAGCCGCGACCGATCCCGTTGGATCTTCGCAATTCCCTGCATTTGTTCCGACAATGCATCCATCATCATCGCGGCGTCGGCCCGCAGCCATTCATTCGCCACCAGAAGCCTCCGCATCTCAGGTCGAGCAGATTCTGCGACCCCGCATCCGGTGCGGCTGTCGCCCAACAGAATTGAACACCATTCGGCACACCGGAGAGTAAATCGAATGTAACTCGGCCGGGCGGGCGTAAGCGGAACGTAACTCCGTGCGTAATCGCGGGAGATTTCGCGCCTGGAAATGCGGTACGTTCGCCAGGGAATCGATACGGGCCCCGTCGGGGATTCCGAAATCTCTTCGGGCAGCAGGAGAATTCGACGTGAACACCGAACGCATGAAAGGCGGCCTCGCCGACCTACTCGACACGGTCAACGGGCAGATCCGCGCCATCGCCGAGGCGCAACAGAAGCGCGTCGAACTCACCGCCACCGCCACCGCCGGCGAGGGCCGGGTACGCATCACCGTCAACGCGGACGGAGTGGTGATCGAGACCCAGTTCGCCGACGACATCGACGAACTGGACTACGACGAGATCGCCGACGCCGTCACCGACGCCACCCAGGAGGCCGCGGCCGAGGTCGCCCGCCGCGCCGATGAACTCATCGCCCCCATCCAACAGACCAGGGAACGGCTGCCGAGCCTCTCCGAGATCGTCGACGGACTCCCCGACCTGACCGCCCGCGCGCCGGAACAGACGCGGGCCTCGTTCGATCCCCCGTCCGAGCGCGATCACACCGGCGACGATTTCCGGACCCGGCGATCTCCCGTCGCCGACAACTGAAACCAGTTGATCCCCAAGCTGTTCGACGCCGGAAGCGCTGACCGATGAGCATCCAGATGCCCGAGGGGCTGCAGTGGCTCAGCTACCTCGCCGGTGCCGAGTGGCCCGAGGGCGACGAAGACGCGATGTTCGCCCTCGCCGAGCACTTCTCCGCCGCGGCGAAGGGCGTGCGCGACCTCATCGACGAACTGCGCACCGCATGCGATACCGCGCTGGCGAGCTATTCCGGCGACGGCGAAGAAAGAATGAAGGCCCAGTTCGACAAGTTCTTCACCGGCGACCAGTCCATCGAGAAGCTGGCCGAACAGCTGCAGCAACTGGGCGATTCCTGCCGCGAATGCGGAAAACAGATCGAGTACGCCAAGCTGCAGATCATCATCACCCTGGCGATCCTGGCCGCGGAGATCGCCTACGCCCTGGCCACCATGTGGGGCGCGTTCGCGGTCCCGGCAATGCAGGCCGAGGCGGCCGGTGTCATCCAGGGCATCGGCCGCAGCGTGACCGCCGCGCTCGCGAGACACGCCAAATGGATCTCGGAAATGCCGCTGTGGAAGCTGGCCGCCATTACCGGAGCCGGGCAGGCGGGCATCGGCTTCGGCACCGATCTTCTGGCGCAGGGAATACAGATCGGAAAGGGTCACCGCGACGGCATCGACGGCAAGCAGCTGGCCACCATGACCGCGGTGTCCGGCATCGCGGGCGCGGTCGCCGCGCCGGTCGGCAGCGTCCTCGGCAAGCAGCTGGGCAAGTGGACCAACCAGGCGCTGACCAAGCACGGCGGCAAGGAGCTGCTCGGCGGCAAGTTCGTCGTCCCCAAGGAAATGACGTGGTGGATGGCGGGCGCCAACGCGATCGGGGCGGGCGTACCCGCCGGTGTGGTCGGCGCGGGCGCGGGCATCGTCGCCTACGGCGCCATCACCGGCCAGTGGGAATTCGAGCCCGCCGCGATCATCGGCGGCGTGGGCGGCGGCCTCGTCGGTGGCGTCCACGGTGTCGCGGGCCATGCCCAGTTCAAGGCCCTCGGCGAGAAGGGCTACATGAACGGCGGCGCCGTACCGCCGCCGAGCATCGACGGCAGCCAGGATCGGCCCGAATCGCGAATCGATGTACTCGCCGAGGACCGGCCCTCCGGCAACGCCTCGCGTGACGGCCTGAATTCCACTGTGTCACCGGCACATTCGACACGCAGCGATGCACCGTCCGGGGAGCCGGCCCGGCCGCCTGCGCGCAATGACAGCGGGCGTGATCCGGGCTCGACGACGAACTCCACCGAAGGTCCGAACAATCGCGTCCAGGCGAGCGGAAGCAACGGATCTGCGGTAAACGGCAATCGCCAGTCCCCCACTCCAGACACCGATTCCGCCTCGCACCCGGGGTCGTCGCAGGGACCGCGCGGCGGAGCCGATTCGAACGCGGCTGCCTCGGAACGCTCGATCGCCGCGAGTTCCACGGATTCGGCTGTCCCACAGTCGACTGCGCAGCCCCACGTCGAGACGGCCGCCAATCAGGCGAGCGGCGGAAACAACTCACACCTCGCCGCAGATCCCGACCGGCCGTCCCCCACCACGGACTCCGACCGGCCGGTCTCCACCGCGAACTCCGATCGGCCGGTCCACACGGCCGACTCCCACCCGGACTCGTCGGCGAGTTCCGCCGACACGCGCGCAGAGCGCACGGCACCCGGCCCGAACGAGCGGAGCGGCGGGGAGCCGCCCACGTCCTGGTCGTCGTCGGTGGACGGCGGATGGCACCCCACCGCATCGCTCGCAGGCGATCCCGCGAACACCCCTGCGCCGCAATCGAACGCGGGAATGCGCCCGGAGACGCCGCCGGTCCAGTCCTCCCGGTACAACAACCTCGTACCCGACGGCGCGCAGTCGGTGTCACCCCAGCGAAGCGACGTGTCGTCCCTCACCGACAAGGCATCGCTCTCCCCGTCGCAGCGCCCGACCGTCTCGTCCGTGAGCGACGGCTCCGTCACGCGACTCAACGTCGAATCGAGGGGGCCGATCGGCGAGCATCGCGCCGCACAACACCGCGCCACGGGCACCGACATGGCGACGCATACGCCCGGGGCCGACAACCACGGTGCCCGCGATGCCCGTCCGGACCCCCGGCACATCACGCACCCGGCCGAGCCGCCCACCGAAACCCCGCGCACCGCACCGGAATTCGGGCCATCGGCGCAACACGCTGCCGCTCGGGCCGAGACCCCCGCCGGTCACGACGCCCCCGCCCCGCAGCACCGGCGCACCGGCGGTGACGAGTCGATGGATCCGCGGGAGATGCGGCTGCGTGACCGTTTGCGGGCCGAGGTCGAGGTCGGCAACGAGAGCGTCATCGCTGCGCGCAGGCGACTCACGAACGCGGCGACCGAGGTGCTCGACAGCCATCGAGAATTGAACACTGCACGGGCAGAACACGATCGGTCGCGGGAGACTTCGAACGAAGCTGCCCGCACCGACGCACGCGACAGGGTCGACGAGGCCGAGGCCCGGCGTCAGGAGGCGCGAATCGCCCACGATTCCGCGCTCGCCGAGCACGACGCCGCGGTGCAGCGAGCGGTGCAGGAGCGTTACGAGTCGTTGCAGGCCGAATCCGAGGCCAGAATCGCTGCCGCCGAACAGGATGCCCTGCACATGCGTGCGGCCACCGAGGCACAGATGAACGGCGCGCGCGAGAATCTGCACACCGCGACCAATCAGGTGCGGAAAGCCAGGACCGAGTACGAGACGGCGAAAGCCGAACTCGAGGCCGGTCTTCAGAGCAGGCGCGACGCGCATATCGAGGCGTCACAGCATCGGGTGCGGGCGGCGCGCAATGCATGGGAGAACAGCCGCAAGGAGTACGAGGACGCCCGAGCGGGCAGCGAGCCGCGACGCGCGTATCTGAAGCAGCTCAATCGTGAAGCCACACAACACAAGAGGAGCCTGCGGGTAGCGCTGATCGAGTACGAGGCGCTGCTGCGGGCCACCGACGGTCTTCCCGACGAGCGGGCGGCGGCACGGCGCGAGCGTCATGATCTGTCACCGTCGCTGCGAATCCAGGACGCGTTCACCAACAAGGTCGCGCAGCGATCGGCCGTCTGGAAGAAGGCGTTCGGCCGGGAGGAGTCGGATGCCGCGGCCGAGTCGCGGGTGGAGGAGTTGCGCCGCGACCTGCGGGAGAAGGAGCAGGCGTACCCGCAGGCGGTAGCGGATTTCAAGAGCGTGATGCACGGGGTGATCGAGGACCGGCTCGCGGGGGTGGCGCACGCGAAGAAGCCGGATCGCGACGCATACGAGGCGGGGCTCGCGGACCGGCGGGAGGCGATGCGGGCGGCGACGCGCAAGGCCCTCGCGGCCGCCGACGCCGTGCAGCAGGCGGCGTTCGTATTCCGCGACGAGGTGCTGCGCCGGACCGCCGAGACCGATCCGGTGATCGGGCGGCGAGCATCCGACGCCGAGGTGGATACTCTGGTGCGCAACGGTTCTCGCGCCGAACGGGTGGCGGCGATGCCGGAGTGGATGACCCGTCACGACCCGAACGGGCGGACGCCGCGGGAGACCCAGATGCTGGCGTACGTGCTGACCGAATTCGGGCCGGCGGACATGAAGGGCGGCGAGGGCAAGACGCTGCTCATGGTGATGGCCGGTTACCGCGACGCCCGCGAGCATGGCGTGGCGATCACGCTGACCAGCAGCGATCCGCTGGTGGTCGACATGATGGGCGAGCTCCAGACGTACCTGAGCACGCACGAGGACCATCGGCAGGGGCTGCGGGATACGGGGGTGGACCTGGTGCAACTGCGGGAGAACGAGCCGTTCCCGCAGTGGGCCTGGAACGCCCTGGACGAGGGCCGGAACCTGCTGGTGGTGGGGACGAAGGAAGGGGTGCTGTTCGCCGGGCTGCACGAGGCGCACGCGATGGTGGAGGAGATCGGGCGGGTATCGCCGGACGTGGTTCCGGAGCTCAAACGATGGCTGCGCACCGAGCCGCCCGTGAACGACGTGGCGGATCGTTTGAACGCGGTGGCCGACGAGCACGGGGTGGCGCGCCGATTCAAGCCGCTCCCGGAGGGCGTGGTGAATTTCGATGAGGTCGATACCGCCTTCGACGGACAGGTCCGGGCCATCCTGTCGGCCGGTGCTCGCGCGGACGCGGATCCGGTGACCGTAGACCGTCTGAAAGACATGTACGACAAGTTCCGTGTCGCGGTCCTGGAACACGGGTTGACCGACAAGGACTTCGGGAGGCCGGAAAATACCAAGGGGCTCTGGCATGCCCGGATGGGCGACGCGGCGGCCGACAAGCTGGCCGCCGTAACCGGAGATCGGGATTCGGTGCTCGCCGACGCCAGGCATTACACGAACTTCGCGCACGCGAGGTGGGGGCTGCACCGCGGCAGCGACTTCGTCACCTCCCGCGAGCACGACATGGTGATGCTGATGAACGCGAAGACCAACGACAAGGTCCTGTGGGATCGGGGGAAGTCCAGCGAGACCCGATTGCAGGAGCTGGGGCAGTACGTCGACATCGTCGAAGCGGTGACGGTGCGGGGCAACCATCCCGAGGATGTGCTGACGATGTCGCTGAACCAGTGGGTCGGCAGCCGGTTCCTGCAGGACCCGAAGGGTGTGTCGGGCACCGCGAAAGAAGTCGAAGACGTCATGTACAACGCCTGGGGCGGCCCTCGTGACGAGCGCGGCGACTATTTCGGTGTGCCGGAGGTCGAGCGGTTCTACAAGCCGCAGTTGATCGAGGAAGACCCGGCGGAGTACGCGACGAGCGAGGAGAAGCTGGAAGGCCAAGCCACTGATGTCATCGACGCCGCGAAAATCTCGTTCGCTGTGCAGGACGGCGAGATCGTGGGGATCGAACAGAAAGGTCAGCCCCAGTGGAACATTGCGCTCGACAACGCCGAAATCCACGGAGCCGACGAGCGTGTGGTGGAGACCGTGGTCGACAAGCCGGGCGGCGGGCGGACGGTCGTGGAGACCAGGACCGAGCTGAAAGACTGGCGGGACAAGGAGATTTCCGAGCGAGGGGTCACCGACTGGATCGATGCGATCATCGACCGGCGCATGAAGGACTACGCCGTCGAGCATGGGCTGTCGATCAAGGACGGGGTGAAATTCGCCTATACCGCGATCGACGCCGATTGGTACAAGGCGCACGGCGGTGGGGATGCCGCCGAGGGCGCGGCCAAGAAACTCGTCGCGCAGTTCGGGGCGCCGGGCAGTGTCATGTTCATCAACAAGGCGGGTGGGCGCGGCACCGATCCGAAACCCACGGCGGAGGCGATCGCACTCGGCGGCGTGATCACCAGAATCAGTGGCGGCCCGGCCTTTTCCCGACGGGTACTGCTGCAGGCGATGTGGCGGTCCGCCCGCGGCGGATCGGGTGCGGATCGAGAGAACGGAGGTACGCCCGGGTCGGCGAAGATGTACGTCTCGAAGGAGGACTTCCGCACCGAGATCGAAGACGCACAGGCCACCCGCGAGGTCACGCGGTACTTGAACGCGGTAGAGGAGCGCGAACGAGTCGCCGACAGGTTCCAGACCGATCCCTCCTCGGACAAGCGGGATGCCCTCGAACAAGCCGATCAGCGCGTAGCCGATGCCGTGCGCGTGCTGCGGGAGGAGACAACCCCGAGGTTGCAGAGTCGCGCCGAGGAACAGTTGCTGGCTCCCCACCGCAGGCAGGAAGACACGGCACCGGCACCGCAGCACCCTGTCCACAATCTGTCATCGGATGGAGATCCCCGGACCTATCGAGCCAATACTCCGTCTGCGGAAGCACTTTCCGCGACCCACGCGTCCCCCACACCCGACTCGGCCGCATTGCCGCCACAACCGACGGCCCGGCCCGCCGAAACCGCCGCGGGCGATCCTGTCCACGTCCCACCGGGCATGGACCTCACCACCCCACAACAGCAGACCCCCACTACACAACCGCCGGACAATATCGACGACGCCGATGACGACCACACCGACCCCGGACCGCGCATCGGCCTCAGCCCCGATGCCGACCCCGGCCCCTCTGACCGATCCGGGCAACCCCAGTCCAACCACCGTGCCGCGCAACCCATCACCCTCGGGCCGCCACCGACGACCGACCTCGCCCCCGACGGCAATCCCGTTCACATCCAGGTCATCGACCCCGGCCAGTTGCTGGCCCGCCTCACCAGCTCCGCGGAACCCGGCATCGACCCCTACCAACCCGGCACCCGCATCTACATCAACAGCGACCAGGCAACACTGCGACTGACTGCCATGAACGACGGCCGCCTGTTGCCACACCACCATTACCACCACATCACCGGCCCCGACGCCGAGGGCGACGGCCCCGTCCTCGATCGCAACGAAGCCCTTGCCCTCGTCCGCGACCACATCACCCACCCCGACCGCACCATCACCGCCACCATCATCGACCACCCGGCACCCGACACCTCCGACCCCACCACCCACACCACCCTCAGGGCGCTCACCACCTACACCTCCATCGACGCGGAATCCGGCCTGCATCACCACCCCACCCTGTCCACCCACACTCGAATCGACCTGCCCGACAACACCACCGCAGTCCTCTACGCCAACAGCCGAGTCGAACTCCAGACCGCCGACGGACCGCGAACTCTCAACGGACCCGAATTCCTCCAACACCTCGAAACATTCACCCGCGACAACATCACCGTCCACAGCCCCGCCCCCGCCGAGTGGAGCGACCACCACCACGACCCCCTCATTGCCATCGCCCATACCCTCGGCATAAACGACCCCGATGAACTGCAACAACTACGCCACAGCGTGGCCGACCATCTCGACGCCAACCGCGACACATACTTCCCTCTCATCACCAACGACCCCATCGACACCGCGCAGGCCTACGAAAAACACCAACGCCACCAATTCCTCAACAGCCCCGACCGCTACACCGACAACACCGCAATCCAGAACGAACGCACCCGCGCTGCCGAATTCGACCGACACATCACCCTCGCCCGCACCCGCGCACTCGACCACGAAATCACCGCACTCCGCACCGGCCACACCACCGGCAACCGCTCCACCGCACACCCCGGGCTCCCCTTCGCCTTCCTCCCCGCCACCGACCGCACCAGAACAAACATCGTCATCACCGAGCCCGGCACAACGCGACACGCACTCATCGCCGACCCCACCCCCGGCAAGCCGATCCACTACCTCCGACAACACCCTCACAGCCACACCTACCAACACGGGCATACTCCGATCCAAACCTCCTACACCCCAACAGTTTTCGGCCCCGAACTCTCATCACTACAGAAGGCGATCCTCGAGGACCGCGCCGCAGGTTGGAATACCGCCGCGGAAATATCCGAACACCTCGGGCAGCGCACCGAATTTCATGGAATCAAGCCGCGCGCGATAGACGACGCGATGACCCAGAAGCAGTGGGGTGCATACAGCAAACTCGGAGTGTCCGCCCGTGGTGACGGCAGGAACCGGAGATTCGGTGGCCGGGAGTCTGCCCAGACCGAAGCACGCCGGTGGCATCTACTCGACCAAACGGCCATCGACACGGCCCGCGAGCAGCGCCGACGGCTCGTTGCGGCAAAAAGCGCCGCGAACGCAGACATCGCCGCATCGAATCTACCCGCGCTGCCGGAATATCCCATCCAGATTTCTCCGGCACAGCTACAGGTGCTCCAGAGCTTCAACGCGGGGAGAGTAAAGAGCAAAGACATTGCGACCCACATCCGCAGCACCGAGCGAGCCGTAAAAACCGAGCGGACCAACCTGTACGGGAAACACGGGAAATTCGATCTGCCCGAGGTAATCGGCGAGGATCCGGAGGTCAGAGTCAGGCGCGTGCACATGTATGCCCAAATGCTGATACGCGCGAATTTGCTCCACGACGAAACCGGCACCCCGATCCGCACACTCGAACCCCCACCGACCGCCGACGGCACATCCCACCACCGCGCCGACGCCACCGATCCCCGCCCCGCACGCACCCAGCGGCCGAACCAAGCCACCGAAGCAGACCTACCGCAACTCCCCGACGCACCCATCCGAATTACGCCTCTGCAGCGACGGATCCTCGAGAGATTCAAAGCAGGCGACACCGTAAGCGAAGACATCGGCCCTCGAATCGGCTCCACCGCGAGCACAGTGCGCAACGAGCGGAGCAAGCTGTTTGAAACGTTCAGTATCGCCAGGGTGGCCGGTCAAGGGCATGAGGTCAGAATCGATCGTTTACTTGCGTACGCTGAAATGCTCATCCGCGCGAATTTGCTCCACGACGAGACCGGCACCCCGATTCGCACACTCGGTCCTGGCCTCGCATCCGCCAATGCCGACCCGCAAATGCCAGGCAGACCCATCCGGGTTCCGCGCAGACAGCGGCAGATCCTCCAGAGATTCAAAGCAGGCGACACCGAAAACGATGTCATCGGCCCTCGTATCGGCACCACAGAGGCCACGGTAAGGAACCAGCGTAGAAATATATTTGCAAAATATATTTCCAAGGTTCCAGGCGAAACCCCGGAGACCAGGATTCCACGTCTGCTGGACTATGCCGAAAGATTGATCGGGGCGGGTTTGCTCCACGACGAGACCGGCACCCCGATCACCACACTCGAACCCCGCCCGGAATCCACCGACGGCAGCAGCGCCCACCACCGCCCCACCGGCACTACCCCGGAACCCACCACCGGCATCGGCAACTCGAGCGATACCGCACTCACATCCCGCCCGCGGCCCCACACCCTCCGCAACCAATGCGGCCCGATCAACCTCGGCGCCGTACAAGAACACACCGGCAGTCGCTACATCCAGAACCTTCCCTACGCCGGTCCCCAAGGACACTCCCTCCAAGCCGTCAAGGCCGCGGCGGGCACACCATTCCACGAATACCGCACATACGCCGCCGTCGCCGACCTTCTCCACACCCGTAAACCCGCCGTCGCCATCATCATCGAGATCTACAAGAGCCCCGTCGGTGAATACAACATCGGCGGCCACCTCTACTACGCCACCATCGACGAACACGGCACCATCACCACCCACGACCGCGGACTCCGAAGGTCTCACACCGAGCTGACGCAACCCCCGCACGAACTCGAGACCATCCACGTCAGCCTCATCACCCCTGACGGCGGCCATCCCATCCCACTCGCTCCTGCCGCCGAACCAGCCGTCACCTCACCGAGCAACTCCCGCACCAAGATTCGGATCGGGCAGGGCCCCGACGCCGAAGCGGGCCGAATACTCCTGTTCCCCGCGCCCGCCATGCTGCTGGACTATCTGACCGCACCGCCCGGCGGCCGCCTCCGGCCCGGCACCCACGTCTATCTGACCGACCCCCGACTGACACTGCGGCTGACCGTCATGAACGACGGCGGCCTGCTGCCGCACCACCACTACCACTACGTCACCGACCCCAACGCCGAGGGAGACGGACCCGTGTTCCACGGCGCGGACGCCATCGACCTCATCCGCGACCACATCACCAATCCCGATCGCACCCTCACCACCGCCGTCGTCCATCTCCCCGCACCCGAAGCGTCCGGCGCCACCACGATCGCCGACCTCATCCACCGAGACGAATACCCCACCCTGTCCACCGGCACCCGAATCGATCTCCCCGACAACACCACCGCCACACTGCTGCCCGATGCCCGAGTCGTACTCGCCACCTTCACCGGGCTCCGAATCCGCACCGCCGGCAACTTCTTCAAACATCACCTCACAGCGCTCGAGCCCCACGCTCCCGTCACCATCCACCCACCTACCCCCACCGACTGGAGCGACCACCACCCCAACCCCCTCACCGCCCTCGCCCACGCGTTCGGCTCGGGCAGCCCCGAAGAACAACAACAACTACGCCATAGCATCGCCGATCACCTCGACGCCTCCCGCGACGAATATCTCCCGCTCATCACCAACCACGACATCGATGCCGCACTCGCCCACGAGGAGCGTCGCCAAATCCAATTCCTCACCGACCCCGCTCGCCATACCGACCCCGCGGACCTCGCGGCAGAGAATGCCCGTGCCATCGCATTCCGCGACTACCTCACCGGAAAACGCCACGAGGCACTCGACGACGAAATCACCGCACTCCGCGAAGGGCGCACCACGGGCAACCGCTCCACCCGGTATCCCGACGTCCCCTTCGCATTCCACCCCGCCACCGGACACACCGAAACAAATATCGTCATCGTCCGACCCGACGCCACACCGCACACCCTCATCACCAACCCGGCCTCCGGCGAACCGATCTTCTACCTTCGCCTCCACGAGCACACCTACCAGCACGCACGCACAACCGACCACACCACCTACACCGAAACGATCTTCGGTCCCGCCCTCACACACCTGCAGAAGGCAATCCTCCAGCACTCCGCCCTCGGGACAGCCAGACGGATCGCCGCCAGCCTCAACGAACGCCTCGAATTCGGTGAACTCAGACCGAGGGCGGTAGACGATGCGCTGTACGCGGCGAAGGGCGGCGCGTGCGGCAAACTCGGAGTAAGAGGCCGCGAGTCGGCAGCGGCCGAAGCGCACCGCTGGCAGCTCCTCGGCTCAGCCCCGAGCACCCTGTACCCGCTACCACCGCTCCCCAGCGAACCCATCTGGATTTCGCGCACAAGGCAACGGATCCTCGAGAGCTGCAAAGCAGGCCGCACCAAGGACAGATACATCGCCCAGCACCTCGGTGTCCCGGAGCCGCAGGTGACCAGGGAGCGGAACGAAACATTCGGAACAAGGACGTTCGGTATCCCTGAGATTCCCGGCCAGCATGCGCAGGTCCGGGTCGCCCGGATGCTGATGCATGCCGAAAGGCTGATCCGCGCACGTCTGCTCCACGACGAGACCGGCCAGCCGATCACCACACTCGAGCCACAGATCGGCCTCGACCCCGGACACGACGAGGCGGACGATCTGAGCCCGGCGGTCCGGGAATTCGGTACTCGGCGCGACGGCATCCAGGAACTGATCCCCCTCCTTCCGGTTCCCCAGGATCAGATCGAATACCTGCGGGACCGGATCATCGGGATGGTCGTGGGCGACACCAGCCCGGAGTTCGAGGCTTCCGTACAGCGCGCGGTGGAGGCGGCGGTCCAGCAGCACGACGAGCTGTTGACCGTGTCGGGAACGCCGGTGAAGGTGTGGCATCGGGGCAACCCCTATCCGGCGTTCCTGCGTCTGTCGGTCCGTGCTCGCGGCCCCGCCGACGATCAGATGTCGCCGGTCGGCGGCGTTCGCCCGGTGAGTAACCAGAAATGGGATTACGGTTCCTCGGAACACGGTGACCGGCACGGCAATACCAATGAGCGCTCCGGAATGTATTCCGTCGACAACCATATCCCGGTACATCTCGGTGTACTCCGGGGTGTGGCGATCATCCCGCAGCTGAGCGCCACCTTCAATCAGTTGTCGGCCGGTATGAAGGTCGATGCGACGGCCCAGTCGATCCAGAAGATCCGCAGTATGGGGCCATCCGACCTCTACGACATGATCGCGCTGTGGGAGATCCGCCTCGGTCACGGTCCGTCCGACCTGCTCTCTCCTCGGCAGTTGACCGACGGGTGGCGGCCGGTTCACGACGCCTCACTCCTACAAGTCCTTGTCCCGCAGTTCATGACTCGCGGCGAGCCGCCGGTGATCGACCCGGCGAACGACGCCACGATTCCCGTACCGGTCGAGCGGTTACGGGAAGAGTTCCCGCTCTACGGCATCGTCGGCATTCCGAATATCGACCGGCTCCGCGCCGATCTGATGGCCTCGTTCGGGTCCCACCTCGGCGAAATATCCGCCGACTCCGTCGAATTGCTGTCGGAGTTCCTGAGGGAGGGCCATTTCCGGGGCCACGTGCCGCGGATGTGGGGTGGTTCGGCGGCGTCGCCGATCTTGCACACGAGCTCCGGTGATCCGATCGGGTACCTGCGCTTCCACGTCGACATCCGCGGCGGCACGGAGCTCACCGGCCCGATCGCGCAGCAGACTCGGCTCGAGCTTTATGCCACGAGACAGCTGGCCCTGCAGGGCAATTCGGCGATCACCAATTCGCTCGGCGGTTCCTTGGCGCTGGCTTTCCAATTGGACTCGGGCTCGCCGGATCCCGAGACCGGATACGCGCCCGCCCGAGCCCGAATCACGTTCCGGGGCGGGCTACTCGACGAGCACAATCATGAACTCGGCTTCGACCACTCCGCCGTCACCGCGCATTCACTGCGTCGGCTCGGGGATTTCCTGCGCGTGCGGCCCGCGATGACGGTCCATGTCACGCTGGTCCGTCCGCGGGGACGACCGGTCGAGCCCGCCGCCGGAACGGCGTTGCACGGCGGTAACGACTATCCGGTGAACATGCTGGTCCCGTCGCTGCGGGACCTCGGCCACGCACCCACCGAAATTCGGTACCTGACACCGGATATCGTGCATCTGAGACAGCTCGGGGTGAGCACGACTCCGCTGAGCGTCCACGGCACCGAGGCGTTGTTCGACCAGGCCGGGCGGTTCCTGTCCGACCACGGCTTCCTGCCGCCCGAGGACGACACCCCGGCGCTGCGGGAGCGCCTCACGCAGCAGGCCACCGCCGACCGGCGTCTGGAGAATCTGCGCAGATTCGATGACATGCGCGGCGGGTCCGACCTGCGTTCGGAACTGGTGGAGGCGATCGAGGGCGGCGTCACCGTGTGGTTCGCATTGCCGACTCCGACCGGCATGCAACGCATTTCGATCACACTGGAGACCGAGCGGCGCTACGCCTCGAACGACCCGTACGACGGCGTCACCCATGACTGGACGCTCCCCGGATGGCAGACGATGAACTACACCGGATCTGCGGCATCCGGCGTATCGGAGTCCTCGGCGGCGCCGCTGTGGCGGAATTGGCGGGCCGGTGTGAACATCGCGGCGAACAATCCGCTCAGCGCCACCCGCAGCCAGCCGTTCGGCAGTCTCACCGGGGTCTACGAACATTCCCGCAAGGACACCAGGGGCCTGGGTTCCGGCTGGGGTGTCGGCGAGCAGAACTTCACCACCAGCGAGCGCGCCGCGGGTGCCCAGGTTTTCACCGTTCCGACCGTCCATCGACTGACGATCACCTACAGCCACGGAGCCGCCCCCGCGGCGACCGCCGCGGACGGCAGCGTCCGGCTCGCCGTCCCCACCGGCCGAACCCTGTCCGACAAGCCCACCGCCGCACCGCGACCCGCGCCCACGATCCGGAACGCCACCGCCGAGGACCTCCGGCTCCTCGCGCTGCCGTCGACCGGCCGCACCCTCGAAAGCGGGGTGCTGCGACTGCCCGACAGCGCCGTCGTGGAGAACGTCATCGGCAGCAAGGCCCTGCGGAAGGCCGCCACCGCGGCCGTCGACGAGCTCCGCCGCCGCCGCGGGCCGACCGACGGACCCGCCCGGCCTATGCCGGGGACCTACCCCGCCGATTCGGCCGACGAGCACCAACAACCCGCGGTGGCGCCGGAAGCCCTTGCTGCCCACGCCGATTCGGGCGATGGGCGACAACCGCCGGGCATGCCGGGCGCCTTTCCGGCCGACGAGCCGGACACGCGGCCCGCGTCGACGGTGAATTGGCGGGCGGTAGGCGAAGATGTGGTCGGCGCGGTGCACTGGGTTGTCGACCAGGCCACCGGTGTCGGCAGATGGGTGTGGCGCAATGCCTTCGGCGAGCCCGCCACGAATCCCGGGTCGATGGTCGCCGAGGTTCTCCATACCGCCCTCGCGCCGCAGATGCTCTACGGCTATGCCCTGCCGATCTTCCAGGACGCCCATATCGGCGAGGGCGTCGGTGAGCACGGTGCCCTGGGCGGCGGCGACTACCAGTGGAAGCTCGGCGGGTACCTGCGCAACCCCAGGTATCTGGGGCGCGATATCACCGATCTCGAACACTGGCTGAAGTACGACAAGAAATCCCAACGCTCCGAGGCTCGGCAACGCGGCCACCGCGGGGGCCTCACCTTCGGCAGCCGCCATGGCGACCACGCCGACCGCAGCGTCGCTCCGGCGGGCAGCTACCAGTACGGCACCACCGATGAAGACCACATCACCGCCGCCGACAGCACCTACTCGACGGGCGTTCACTCCGCCGCCGAAGCGGTCGCGCACCTGTTCGTCGTCGACGCCGTGTATCTCCTGTCGGTCAGCACCGCGGACCGCAATGCCCTGCTCAATGTCGCGGCCGGTCTGCTGTCCGACGGGCCTCCCCGCACCGGCACTCGTGCCGTCGTCGAGCCCGATGCGGTGCGGTTCTACCTCACCGACAACGACTTACAGAATTATCCCGAACTGGCCACGCTCGTTCGCGCGAGCACCGACTACCGGATCCCCCGGGCGCCGGAACCCGGCCTGCACCTGCCGCTCACCTACCAGGAGACGGGCGAGATCGGTTACGGCACAGTTGAAACCGTCACCGTCGACGGCGGTCGCGGAGCCTTCCGCGCACTCGCGGTGCGCCTCGTGGAGGAACAGGCGCCCGGTGCCACCAAGCTGAATTCGGGCAACTATCACCCTGGGGTCCTGGCCGTGATCAATCGGCTGACAACCAGTTTCGGCCTGCGCACCCTCCCCGCCAACGGACCCGACAGTCACAACAGTGTCAGTTTCGTC
Source organism: Nocardia mexicana NBRC 108244 (assembly GCF_001613165.1). Classification (GTDB taxonomy): domain Bacteria; phylum Actinomycetota; class Actinomycetes; order Mycobacteriales; family Mycobacteriaceae; genus Nocardia; species Nocardia mexicana. Next base: position 188,662 of record NZ_BDBV01000024.1, on the reverse strand, counting down.
GACCGCTCGTGGCCCTACTCGATCCTGCCGCGCCTGATCACCGTCACGATCTCGGCTCGCCCGGTGTCCGATCTCGCCACGGTGCGCGGCACGCAGGTCACCGGCCCCGCAGCGCTGGATACCGTGCTCGGCCACACCGGCGGCGCCGGGAGCACCCTGCCCGTCCAGGGAGCCACCAGCGTCGGTACGAAACGGGTCGCGAGCCACCAACTGGGGTTCATTCCCGGCGGCGAGATCGATGGGTGGCGGCCGGTGGCCAGCTTCACGGGCGAGCAACAGAGCAGCCGGGGCATCGATCGGACCGACGATCCGGGAGGGGCGACGTGGCGGCAAGGGCAAGGCATCGATGACCATGCCGAATTCCCTGTCCGGTACCGGTTCGATGTCACGGTCGGCTGGCGCTGGCTGACCGGGGACCTGAAGACCTATCTGATCACCAAGGGGATCGACGCCCTGACTTTCGTCGGGCAGCACGCCGGGGCTCTCCCGGCGCTCGACCCGGCGCAGTTCCCGCCGCCCGCGCACGCCGTCAGCGACACGGTACATGCCGACACTCTGCTGCGGTTCCACACCGCCGACACGGAGAACGGCGCCGTTACGCGGCGCACCACGCCCCGGATCCACAGCTCCGACCCGACCGTGCCCCGCCCGCCCGCACCCGCGGACGGGGCCGCACTCGAAATGGAGGTGCCCGACGATCTGCGCGCCCTGCTCGCCGCCCCACCATGGGTTCCCACCCGGCCCCTCTGGCTCTACTACTTCGGGGGCACAAGGCAATTGGCCGATGCGTTGCGCACCGTGGATCCCGCTCTCCGCAGTGCGGATCGGGGCCTCGGCGAACGGACCTACTCCACCCAGGACGTGTTCACCCGGCTGCAGCAGTTGGCCGCCTCGAACCGGCTCGCCCTGCTCGGGCCCGAATCCACCGTTCCCTATCTCGCGGGCCCCGAATCGACCGATCCCGTGCCCGGCCCCGAGGCGTACCCGTCCGGCACAACGGTGACCGGCACCTCGGTGAAGGTCAGCATCTACGCTCCGCGCATCGACGGGACCAGCAGAAGTATTGCGACTCATAGTTTCCGGATCGCGGACGCCGGTACCAAGAACTCGGCCGACAGCACCATCTCCTTCCGCCCGACCGGTGGTTTCACCAATGCCTTCACCGCGGACTCCACCAATAAGGGCGCGCCGTCCGGGCTGCCGCTCGGCGGCCACAACGCCGCCCAGGGCCGGTCCGGCGCCATGCTGAAGCAGAACCGCGACCTCTTCCGCTTCGGCACCGCCGCGCTCACCGACGGTGGCGAAGGCGCGGACAATCACCGCTTCGTCGGCGTCGCCGTCATCGAAATCCATGGCCCCAAAGGCAAACTCTGGGTCTCCGGTGACATCATCGGCGGCACCACCGACGACCTGGCGGCATTCGGCACCGATCGCGGCGAGGAGACCACGGACCCGCCCCGACAGACACCGGATCGGGCCTCGCTGCCCGTCCGGCCCGCTCCGGCGGTGCTCGCCGGAAGCACCTGGGCGCCACGGCAACCGGTCCGCGACGAGGACTATCGGACGGGATCCGCAGCGGGGCAATCCCATACGGAGCCGCGAGACGACTGGGAACCCGAACCTGCTGCGGCAGAGCCGATCCGACCCTTGCCATCGATCGAAACTCCACCGGCGCCACGGCGCGCAGCGGAGTCCGCCGACGTCTCCCGGGACGAGCGGCGGCCGCAATCGGAAATGCTCGATGCCCTCGTACGGGAGCAGTCCGACGAGACACCACCGGACGGCCAGGAGATCCCCCTCAGCCGGGACCACATCCGATCCGCAGCGCGTACCGACGGCCCACATCGCGGTGGGCCGCCCGAGATTCCGCCCCGGGGCAACTCCCTCCGGTTCTCCCCGATGCACACCGTCGTCGATATCCCGGGCCGCTCCACCTCCGTGCCGCACCAGCGGCCGGTCGAACCCTTCGCCGAGACCCGAAAGCCCGTATCGCGGGCGCCACCCCTCGGCGCGACCGAGATGAGCCGTCCCTCCGAGATGGCCCGGATGGCAAGGGAGCCGGGTCCTTTCGAGGATCTCCCCGACCTCGTCTACGAAGTGTCCGGCAGCCCCGGCACCCCGGCGGTCGACGGCAGCATGCAGGTCCACACCGGTGACATCCGGCACGAGCGACCGTCACGGCGAGAGCGCGCACTGCAACGGCTGCGGCGCTTCACATCTCGTCTGCGTGGCGGTGACATGGTCGGCGACGCCACGGTGCCGACCGCACGGCACACGCCCACTTCGTCGGCCGAGGGTGCTCCACCCCGCGACATCCGAACCGTCCTCCACCGGCTCGTGTCCCGAACAGACGGCAGCGCAACTACTTCCGTCCCCCGCCGGGCTGCGGCGCCCATACACGGTGACGGCACGACCGCTCACACGGATGTCACGAACCCGCCGCAGGACGCCGCGCAGGGTTCCGGGTCGGACAACCAGTGCCTCCTCCACGCGCTCACCGGCATCAGCGACGGATTCGCACGGCGCGGCATCACCAGCAGCGCAATCCGACTCCGCGCGATCACGGGCACCCCGCCCCGGGGTGGACTCGGCCAGGGCCGTGATCTCGAGGGCACCACCGAGACCCGGCCGCACGACGGGCGCGCAGCGCTGCCCGGCTACTCGAAACGGCAGGCCGAGAAAGCGGCCGGCGGAAAGCTCCGCGGGTACACCGGTGAGGACAAAATCCGCAAGCAGCTGCAACTTCTCGGCCCGGGTGCGCAGGCCCTGGTCGTCCACATGCACCCTGCCGTGAATGCGAACGGCATCGGGGCGCACGCCTACCGGATGGTCAACGAGGACGACGTCATCCTCGTCCGCGACTACGTTCCCGATGCCACCGGCCGGACCGGCAGACCGCCGGGGCGCCGCGACTCGGCCGGTCTGTACGCCGTTCTCTACACCCCGACCGGCGCCACGGCCCGCCCGATTCGCCTGCGCGGCGAGACGATCCCGGAGTTCCCCCGCGAAATCCGCATCGGCGCACCCGATCTCGAGCATGCCCGAACTCTGCCCATCCTGGAATTCACGGAGCAGCTCTCCCGATCCCACTACCCGCCCGGCACCGGAGTCCGCCTCCGGCACCCAGCCGATCCGCAGATGGGATATGACGCGGAGGTCACCGGCACGGGCGTGCGGGTCACCAATGGCTCCGGCCAATCCCTCGACCTCACTCCCCACCAATTTCGGCAGAGCATCAACGCCCAGTCCATGGACGAGTGGACCACGGCGGTCGTCCATCGCCCGCTACCCGACATCTCCGGCCCGACCAGGCGCGTCGGACTCCATGACCTCCTCCACGAGCTCACTCACCACAACAGGCTGCTCACCGGCACTCGGATCGACCTCCCCGACAGGACCACCGCCACTCTCGAGGCCAAAGGCTTCATCGAACTCCGTACCCCCACCGGCGATACGCGAACCTTCCCCACCAAACTCGAATTCCTCGACCACCTGCGCCATCTCGGCGACACCGGCCCCACCGCCGTCCACATCCCCACATCCAGCGCATCCGGTTGGCGCCATCGACCGCACCCCTTCATCCGCGCACTGGAACGCACGCTCCAGCGTGCGCTGAAGGGCAAAGCTCGCCTACAGGACACCATCGCCGATCACATCGAGAAACACCGCGACGAGTACCTCCGCCTCATCACCACCGACTATCTCAACGCCGACACAGCCCACGAAGACGCCCGCACGCACGCATTCCGAGACCGGATCGCCGCCGCCCGCGCCCGGGCCCTCGATGACGTCCTCACCGCACTACGCGCAGGCAGAACAACCGACACGCACTACCTGTCCACCGAATACCCCGGCCTCGAGTTCATCGCCCACGCCGCCGCCCGCGCCCTCGAAATCAACCTTCACATCATCCGCCCCGGCCACGATCGGCACACCATCGTCACCACACCCCCGGGCGGCAAGGTCTACCACCTCCACCAATACCCCGACTACACCTACCAATTCACCGTCACACCGAACAACCACTCGTACATCACGACGATCCACGGCATATCATTCACGCGCACACAGAAGACCGTCCTCGAACACTACGCGGCCGGCTACACCACAGCCGAATCCATTGCCGAACACCTACGACAAGACCCCGTTCTCGGCAAGACCACCCGCGACACGGTGAACCACGCGATCACAAGGGCGATGGACCGATCCGGCATATTCCACAAACTCGGGGTCTCCGATATTGCGGAGGCCGTGGACAAAGCCGTCCGCCTGGGCCTGATCGACCCGGCCACCATCGAAGAACTCAGAGCAGGGCTACTCGCACCGGCCTGGATTTCGTTGCCCGACAATGGCGATCAGGTATTCGAATGCCTGGCACTGCTGCTGCGCGACGGTGCGGGCAGCACGGCGCAGGAGATTCGCATCGCCCTGGCCGGGCGGTGGGAGCAGAACCTTGCCGACAACCGGTACGACGCGACCGAGCAGGCCCAGTACCGCGGCCTCATCGACGGCCTGCGCAACCCGAATATGCACACCGACGGAGCCTTGACCCGATTGCTCCCGTTGGCCGCCCGCGAGTTCGAACTCAATGTAATCGTCCTGCGCTCACACGCTTTTCGCACCGTCATACGCAACAAACCCGACGGGTCGTTCGCACTCGTGTACGTGGATCCACAGAGCCCGAGCAACCTTCGGGTCGCCGTGGACACCGCGGGAAGACCGTTCACTATCGCTCCCGACGAGTTGCACACCGCAGTCACCTTCGATCTGCCACCGCAGCACCCGTGGCAACCCTCATCACATTCGGCCGACCCGCAAGGCCCCGGAACGGGCTACATCGACCACAACGGCATCCGGCAATTCGATACGGACGCAGCAGGACTCGAGTTCGGTGAAACCACACTGAACCTGTGGCACGAGCTCACCCCGGCTCAGCGGCATTCGATATGGGCACACGACAAGGCGTGTCTGCCCAACCGAGTTTTGCGGGACGGCGACTACCTCGATTCGGCCAGGCGCCAGTTCGAGCAGTTCGAGCACAGCAGCAGATCGGCGCGGTTGTTCAGCGCACTGACCGGACCGGGGAAACCCTCCCTCGACTCCCTGGCCCGGTGGTACCGAGACGGGGAAGTGGCCGTTCGCCAAGCAATTTCGGACACGGATACGGCGGGCGAAACCTGGAATCGGCTCCACTCGCTCATGACGAGCCAACATCCCGGCCGAGCATTGGACCAAATCGTCAGCGACCACGTCAAGATGACGCAGTTGATGCGCCCGTACTTCAGCACCTTCTTCGGTATGCCGGTGGGCGCCGAGGCCATCGGCCGCCAGATCGAGCTGATGGATCGGGCCACCCGGCGACCGGTGCCGATCACCGAGCCGATCCGGGTCAACCGCGGCCTCCGGACCATCGAGTTCCTGCTGGATCGGGACGGGCGACCGGCACAACCCCAGCACCTGGACCGTCTCGTCGGCACGGTGCAGCGGGAACCGGGCTACCTGTCGACCTCGGTCAGCCGCAACCTGGTGAAGTTCCCGGACGGCAGGTCGTTCACCTATCGACTCGACATGACCCTTCCCGTCGGCATCCAGGGCCTGTGGATCGGCCTGCGCAGCAACGTTCCCGGCGCCACCGAACTATTACTCGCCCGCGACACCCGCTACCGCATCACCGGCGTGCGCTACGACCCCGCGGAGGGCATGCACGTCCTCACAGCCGAGGCTCTGCTGCCCCACACCCAGGCGGTCATCGACGACAGCGCCCCGCACACAGACCACAACGACTGCGGCCCACGCACACTCGCGCTACTGGGACAGCTCACCGGCAACCGTGACATCGAAACCATCTATCCCCCTACCGGACTCTCCGGTGTCACCCACGAACAGCTACAGCGCGCCATCCCCGCGCCCAGCACGAACCCGGCCGATCCCCCGCACGCTCGACTCCACACGGTCCTCGATCCTCGCGGGCACGACGCCATCGCCGAAGTCCTCGACGACCCCGACTCCCCCGCCGCCCACGCCCTCGTCGTCGACAACTACACCACTGTCGACCAGAACAACATCGGCGCACACGCCTACCTCATCACCAGCACCCGCAAAGCCTCCGGCGAAAGCACCTCCGAACTCGTCGTCAGAGACCCGGGACTGGATACACCACACAGCTATCCGCCCAGGGCACTGCGCGATATCGCCGACATCCACGTCGTCTACCTCGACGCCCGCGGCCACGTCGTGCAACCCCCCGGCCACAACCACGCTCCCGTCCCCCTCCTCCCCGGCACCGTCTACGTCGGCGCCGACCGACATGTCGGCGTCGCTGCCGATCCACTGCGGCCGCCCGCCGGGTTCGGCACGTCGGCCACCTGGTGGCGTGATGTCGGTGAAACCTGGTGGAACTCTCTGCATTTCGACGGCCTGACGGACGCCGAACAGCTCCGTCTGCTGACCGAATTCCCAACCCTGCGCAACAATGTCCCGCTCGGGGTGGAGGACCGTCTCAGGGAGAGACTCATCGAACTCGAGATCGACCGGCTCGAAGATCTCACCGATGACAGCGGCCGACTCCCGCCGGACGTGCTGCGGCAGTTGCACGAGCCGGATTCGCCCTACACCTACCCCGGCACCGGCCGCACCTGGTGGGACAACCTACTCATCGACGAATGGATGAACGACGAACAGCTCCGACTGCTCGACCCATTCCCCGCCCTGCGCAACAGCGACGTCCTCACCGCCCCGACCCGGCACGCCCGCAACATTCGATACCTCATGGTCAAACGGGACTGGCTCCGCGAGCACGACGACTTCGACGACGGATTGCCACCGTACCTGCTGGAACAATGGCACAACCTCGACATCCCCCGCACCTACCTCCGCGCCGCCGTCCGAGCCGCCGAAACGGCCACCGACCCCTCCGATACACCACCGGTAGTGCACCTGCTGTCCTTCACCGACAACGACCTGGGTCGACGCGGCCAGATGGTCATCGGTTTCGGCCCCATCGACACCGCCCCGACAGTGCACTGGCACGCTCACTCTGCCACCTCGGCCGTCGCGATACCCGACCTGCCCAGCCGAGTCGCCGCCCTACACACCGACATCACCCGCACACACCCCAGCCACGCGAGCGTCTTCTGGATCGACTACGACACCCAGACACCCATCGACTCCGCGACACACCTGCACACAGCGATCACCGAGTTCACCGCACATCACCCCGCGACACGGCACATCCACCTCTATGCACCCGCGGCGATCACCACATCCGCGCCACACACCGATTCCGCTACGACGACGGTGCATCCCCCGGCCCCCGACATCACGCTGCCCTTCAGCGGCGTACGGGTGTTCACCAGCAACCGAGACGGCGCCGACTACGGCCACACCGTGCTCCGCACCTGGCCCCGGCAGCCACCCGAAGTACGCACGGCCCTGATGACCTACCAGCAATCCTCCGCCCTCACCAACACACTGATCCGCAAGACGCACGCGGGTGAGAGTTTCGAAGAGGTATACGACCGCTACCGACACCACGCCGCCACCCGAGACCTCCTCAGCGACAGCCCCTTCAGAACACCTGACCTCAACACACTGATCCAGACGCGAAAAGACCTGCACGACACACTCGTCGGCAGGTGCACCGCAGCCCAAGCACAACAACTGCGACCAGCGCTGGACAAGCGTCCCGGAGACCGCACCGACTCCGACCGCGACACCGTGCGCAGACTCGAGAGCGCCTACCTCGACGATGCCGAAACCCGGAAACTGCACGCGCTCAACCAAATTCTCGAGCACCCCCGCCCGACAGCACACTGGGAACAGATCGGCGTCGACGCGATCTTCTACGACCGGTTCAACAGGGCATACCGTGAGAACTTCGGTGCCGCCCCCACACCGGACAACGTCCGCCGGTTTCTCGAACTGCTCGAACAGGGAACCGGCCAGCCGCTGCCCTGCACCGAACCCTTCCTCGTCGTCCGCGCACTCGGCGACATCGACTTCCTGGCCATCGACCGGCACGGCAACACCCTCAACGGACGCAAAGACCCCCGCCTCGTCCTCAACGCCCTCCAGCGCAACGCCAACCTCCTGTCCACGTCATTGACCACCGAATTGGTCTCGACCAGCACAAAATCGAACTTCCGCCTCGAACTCGCCGTACCACCCGGACTCCGCGCGATCTACCTCGGCCGCGACGGCCGCGCCAAGAACGCACACGAAAACGAACTCCTGTTCGCCAGCAACACGCCCTACCGAATCACCAGCATCGGCACAGACCCCTTCCACTCCTTCTACACCCCCAATTTCATCGTCCTACGCGGACACTTCGAGCCGCCGAACGAACGGCGCAGGGACACAACGGAATCCGACGGCAGTACGGTTCGTCCCGAACATTCTGCGCCGCCGTCGAAGACGGCGCCTACCGAACAGCCGCAGGCGCCTTCTGCTTTCCCGGTGTCACTGTCCCGGGCCGAGCGGCGACAGCGCCCCGGCACCGCGAGGTCCGCGATCGACCGGTTGTTCCACGGGTTCACGCGCGCGATCCCGGTAGCGATGGTCGACGGCCGTCGCCGGAACGTGCTGGCCGAGTCGTGGCACAACCCGTCGACCATGCGCAATCCCTACCTGCAGTTGACCGGCTGGGGCAACACCTGGGACCTGTGGATCCATCCCGAGCACCGCGTGAACAGGGTCCCCGGCCATGTGGTGGGCCGGTTCGGTGGCTGGCTGGCGATGCACTGGCTGCTGTACGAGTCCGCCGGGGAGGGCAGATTCGACTACACCACGCTGACCGCGGCGCAGCGTCAGGAGGCGGTCGACGTGATCGTCGGCCTGCAGGGCGAGAGCGACGGTCGGACGTGGACCGCGTGGCTCCGGTGGGCGCAGCTGAGTCTGGGCGAGGGCGCCGAACACGCACTCCGGGAGTCCACCCATATCCGGGACCTGCCGGCCGATGCGCGAGTGTGGATGGCCAACTCCCACAACATGATCGACTCCAGCGATTTCCGCACCCTGGCGGTGCGGCGCATCGGGAACACGGACGAATTCCGCATCCACGATCTCGACCATCCCGGTCTCGGTGGCTCCGCCGGGCGGATGGACGCCGCGGCGCTGGAGCAGCGGATGACCGAGCGCCGCATCACCGATCTGGTGATCCTCGATCCCGCGCGCATGCCGCAAGCGCACGGCCGGATGTCCATGGCCCGCGCGGTCGATGCCGCGGTCGAACCACTGCCGGATTATGCGGCGGCACAGCACAGTCCGATTACCCAGACGCGCGCACTCCCGCCCACAGATGAAGATCCGCCGCACTATATGGCATCGGACGATACGTGCGGCCCCCGGGTATTGGCACTCCTGCGACAACTCACCGGCAACAACGACATCAAGACAGTCGATCCCCCCGGACTCGCCGGGATCACTCACCGACAACTCCGGGACGCCATCCCCGGAGCACAACCGCACACCGTCCCCGATCACGACACCATCGCCCACTTTCTGCGCCATTCCGAGGCCGCCCACGCACTGATCGTCCACAACTACGCAACGATCGACGACAGAGGTATCGGCGCACATGCCGCACTCATCAGCACAACCCCCGGCGCCCCCACGTTCCCGGACTACAGCGACCTCGTCGTCGCCGACCCAGCACGCGAGAACGACCGCAGCTATCCCCCACGAGCACTCCGGGACATCTCCAGTATCGACGTCATCTACCTCGACGCCGCCGGACACGTCGTAGCGCCTCCCGCCGACCACCACACCCCCGCCCCGGCCCACCCGCGCTCTATCATCGGCGCTCCCGCCTCCCCGACGAACCCGCCTGCCGCACAGCCACTCTCGCCGCCACGCTGGGAGGCTGTGTCCGGGCGCAGTGATTCGCTCTTCGCCGTCGTCGCCCACATTCTGAGGCACCCCGATGCAACATTCACGCGCACCACCATCGGACTGCATCTGGACCGCGCGACGCAGCAGGAAACCCGACGGCGGACCACTGTCGACGCCGAGAGGCAGCAGGGATCGGTCGATGACGCACAGTGGCAGGACGAGCTGAACCAGCGGCGGGAATTCGATGAGCGGCTGGACGAACAACGCCGTGTCACGGACCCCGACGCGCTTCGGCCGGGGCCGCAGCGGAATACCGTAGACCGCGAAGCGGGCCTCGCGGCCAAGGCTTTCGGAATGAATGTCGTCATCCAGCATCCCGACGGGCTCGGGAACTCCGAACATGCCTTCGTCCCGGGGAGGCCGAATGTGTTCCTGCGCTACACATCCGACGGCCGATACGAGATCGGCGTCACCTCCGAGGGAAATCTGTTCGCGGCGCTGGCACATCCGCGCCCTCCGGCACAGCTGAGTTCCACGCTCGATGACGTGGTGCCGCGGGAGGAGATCCCGCCGCCCCTCGATCGAGTGCTGGCCTCGCCGCAGACCCCGCTTCTCGACGGCGCGGCCCTCGGGAAGGAGTACGCCGCCGAAACCCGGCCGATCGCAGTCAAAACCGTTGTCGAAGCCATTCCGAACGCCCGCCCGCTCGCCGAGTTGATGCCGCCTCCGTACCACACCCCGGTCCATCACATGAGCCCCGACGAGCGCGAGGCGCATCGGGTGTTCGTGCGCGACGGCGCGCTGTTCCGCGTCTTCGACGGGAAGCGACTCGACACCACCCGGGTCGGCTCTCCGCGCCCCCGGGCTCTCTTCGTCATGGACGAATTCGGCAACCTCTACGCCGGGGAGGAGGTGCGCGGTGTCATCCAGCATTCGTCGTTCCTGGGTGGTCGCACCGTCACCGCCGCCGGGACCATCGAAGTTCGGGACGGGGCACTCGTCGCCATGAGCGACATCAGCGGCCACTACCTCCCCCGTGCGGAAATCAACGACTACGCACTCGAACTCCTGATCCGGCAAGGGCTCGAACTCGACGACGACTTCGTCCGCTACGACTCCCGCAACCGGGCCCGCGGCCGCATCGGAGAGATCGCTCGTCAGCGCGATGAGATCGCACGCCGCCAGATCGAACTCGACGCCCTCGACACGGCACTCACCCGCCGAGAACGGGACACCTCGGCCGACCGGCAGACCGCCGCGGTGGTGGCAGACCGGAGACGGATCCTCGCCGACCGGCAGGCCGAACTGAATCGGTGGCAGGAAGGCCTCGACCGCGACGAGGTCCAGCCCGACCTGCAGAACCGGATCGCCGCGCATCCGCAGCCCGAGGGTCCGGACGACCGGATCACTCCGCCGGGGTTTCCCCGCGGACTCGACGGCCCGCGATCCTCTGCCGCGGCAATCGCCACCTGGTGGCGTGAGAACGGCGAAACCTGGTGGAACGACCTGTCTTTCGGAAGGCTCGCACCGGACTACCAGCACGGCATGCTCACCGATTTCCCCGGCCTGCGCAACAGCGCCGGTATTCCGGCGCCGGTACGGAACACCTTGAACACGAGATACCTACAGCTCGAGATCCAACGCCTCGCCGCCCCTGCTCGGCTGTCGCCGAACGAGGCACGGCAACTGCAGAATCTGCAAGCGGCACTCACAGACCTGCACACCGCGGACATCGATGCCGAGATAGTCGCCGACCATTTCGCCACCGTCCCCCCAGCGATCCGTCTGCTGTCCTTCCACCAGGACGTCCAAGGTCGCGGTGTCCGAACGATGATCGGATTCGGCGACATCGACGCCGCGTCGACGGTGCACTGGCACGTGCACCCCCAGACGTCGACCGAGTCGATGCACCAGGTAATCGCCCGCGGACTGCGGCAGCACGCGGAAGCCACCCGCACACAAGGGGATCACGCGACCGTGCTGTGGATCGCCACCACCCACGACGCCCGCACCTCGGCGCGACTGATCGCGAAACTCGTTCCCGGCATGGGTGATTCAGAGAGCGATCGCCCGTGGACGGCAATATCGGAATTCGCCCGGGCCGAAGCGACCGGGCGGCGGATCCAGGTGTTCGCTCCCGAATCGATCGCGAAACGCCTTGCCCGACAACTCGCTTCCGATTCCGTGACCGTCCGTCACTCCACCGGCATCCGGCGCGCGCCTCCGCTGTCAGGCGAGCCCGACGGCCCCCGCTTCCGGGACGGCTCCCACCCCCCGGTCACCTACCCCGCCGAACCGCGCCGGGATACCGAACGCCTGCCCGCCTCCGGAGACGACCGCCAACCGTTCGAATCCGACCGCGACGACACCTATTTCGGCGACCACCTGCGGGATGCGTTCCGGACCGAACTGCCCGGCGTCGTGCTGCCGCCGCGCACGCGGTTCGACCGCGCCGGGCTCGAGCCACCCACGCTCGCCACACACGAACGCCTCGAAAACCTCACGCACGAGCAGAGACTCGCACTCTTCCCCAGGATCCCGGTCGCGGTCACGGCCGGTCGGATCGATCACGACGACGGTGGCGCCGCCCTAGTCCTGGTGAATCACGTGGGCGCCGACATTCGGCTACCGGCCCGCGGCACAGTGGAGGCGAACCTGGCCCTTTCACCATCGGATGGTCGTCTCTACTACGAGCTGCCGAATGCGGACGGGCCGGACGGAGTCGTCCCCGCCGACATGCTGCGGGATTTCGGCTACCGACCCGGCACAGGTACCGCCCGCGGCACCCTGACTCTGGATTCCGATGGCGAGATCCGCATCGTCGGCCGTCTCGACAACGGTGACGAGGCAATCGTCAGGGTGCCGTACGGAACCGAACTCGTGGTCGAGCCCCGGCCAGACCAGCCGTACGACCTGATCAGGGCGCCCAGGGAGCAGGGCCGGTACCCGGTCCCGCACAGCTTGCTACCGGATCTGCCGGTACCGGTCGGGCGGCATGACGAGGATCTGTTCGGACCGGACGGACCGCGGCCACAGGACGCGCGACAGGGCGGAGCCAGGGACTGCTGGCTGATCGCTCCGCTCAAGGCGCTGGCCGAGAGCGAGCCGCAGCTGATCCGCGACATGCTGCACGACCACGGCGACGGCACCGTCGGCGTCCGACTCCGCATCGGCGACGAAATCGAGTGGGTGCGTGTCGAAAAGGTCGGCCACGTGCTGCCCGGCACCGACATCGCGGCTTATGCGCACCACGGGCCCGGGCAGCCGCTGTGGCCCGCGATGATCGAGCGAGCCTTCGCGCAGCGCCTCGGCGGCGGCGACGGCTACGCCGGGCTCCTGGCGCTGGATGCCCAGAAACGCCTCGGCACGTCCTTCTACCTCCCCGCGAAAGGCCTGCTGCCACAACCGTCGCGGGCCGTCGACGATCAGTTCTTCCTGCACCCGCTGCGGCTCGACACCGACATCCTGCGGGAGTTGGCGGGCGGCGACCCCGAATTCGCCCGCAGGGCCGCCGACCTCTTCGACGACGCCCGGCAGCAAGCGGAGGCACTGCGCGGTGCCAGGTGGAACGCGATACACACCGCCCACCCCGACGACCACGACGCCCGCATTGCCGCATGGGTCCGATTCCTCGCCACCGAGGACCTACTCCTCGCACCCGACCGCTTCCGCGACTATCTCGACGAGCAGTTCCCGGGGCGGTGGACATCCGAGAAGAAGGCTCTCGCCGACTACCACCGCGCCGTGTACGGCGAGGCGGCCGAGCACCGGCGGCTCCCCCGCGACGACGACGGCGATATCCGATACTCGTACGTCGCCGAATGGATCGCCAACGGCATCGACCGGGCACGGCGACACGGCGGAACGGCGGCGTCGATCGCCACCCATCTTCGCGGTCAAAGTTCCGACAAAGGCTCCGGGACAAGTGGTTTGGCGCCCAACCACGAATACGCGGTGCTCGGGATCGAACGCGACGACGACGGCGATCCGATCGGACTCCTGCTCGAAGATCCGACCGACCGCCACGGCACCGGCCTCACCCCTGTCGACGGTATCGAATACCGGCAGTCTCCCGACGGATCGATCTACACCTCCGATGCGAGCGGTACCCGAATCCGCCGCGGCCCGGACGGCACCGAGGAGCGGTATTCCCCGACCGACGGAAGGCAATGGAAGTTCCCGGGCGGGGAGCGGTGGTGGACCTCGGCGATCAGCGGCGTGCGGATGCGCAAGCCCCCGGGCGGGATATGGGTTACCGATCCGAACCGCGTCGACCCGCCGGACGACACGATCCCCCGCTCGGGCATCGTCGCCGTCGGCCTCGAGCATCTGCCGAAGTTCTCCCGAATTCGTATGGGCGGTCCCGGTGCGCACGGCCTGTACGGGCCCGAATACCCCACCACCTCCGGCGACAACAACAAGCCATCGACAGGACCCGCACAGCCCGGCCCGGCCGCACCACGACCCGGCGATATCGAGGTCTCCGACCACCCCGCCGGGCAGCACACACAGAATTCTGGCGAGTACCGGGAATTCGACGTGCCCGACCTCGCGCAGGCACTCGCCGGAACCCACTATCCGCCCGGCACCCGGTTCCTGTTCCGGAACCCCGGCAACCCCGATACCGGATTCGCGGCCGAACTCACCCACCAGGGCGTGGAAGTCGTCAACGCCGCGGGGGAATCGCACGTGCTGCCTGCCGCCGAATTTCGGCACCACCTCGAACACCGGTCCTTGAACGACTGGAAGGCCATGGTCCTGCGACCCGACGATCACGTCGACGTGACGCCGGACCTACCGGCGCCGTCCGCAAGCCCGGACCCGTTCACACCCCAGCAGCAGGCCCTCTGCCTGTACATCCATTTCGGCTGGAAGAACAGCGATATCGTCGCCGAACTCGGGATATCGTACAAAGGTTACGAGGCGCTCCTGCTCATCACATGGCACGACCTCGGGCTCCCGGCGGGAACCAGCCCCTTCCTCCAGCGCGATCGAATTGCGGTCGCGGCCAACGACCAGCAACGATTCACGGTCGACGCCAGCGTTGCCCGGCAACCGAGCGCGAGAATCTCAGCGGCGGAACAGGACTGGGAGACACTGCGGGAGAGTATGGGTTCGGGCACGCTGGCACACGCGATTGTCCAGCACTATGCCGCGGGCTACACCGGTAACAACGACATCTATGAGAACCTCTCGCGAACCAGGAGCACCGAGTTCCCCTTCCTTACACCGAGGGAGGTGGGCACGACATTGATGACCGTCGTCTACGCCGGTCTCGGAATCACCTCGGGCCGGGGCCTTTTCCAGGAGAACCGCGCAGCGGTCATAGCCATAGCCGCCGATCGGGGGCTCCTCGACCAGCATGCGGTCACCGAACTCGCACGGACCGTGGACGCGCAACCGGCGTATTTGCCGAACAAGGTTCTGCAACATTTCGTCGCAAAGAAGACCGAGCCCCGCGATATTATCGCGAGCCTCGGACACAAGCATTCTCTGAGCAACATCCTCAATGGCCGGAGAAGCCTGTTCATCCGGGTCGGGCTGCCCCTCGGCGGTCGACCCAGCGGGCCCGATGCGGTCCACAGCGGAGCCGCAGCGGTCGGCGCGGCCCTCACGCAAGCCAGGCAGGGCGAAGGCGACAGGGATATTGTCGCCGCGCTCACCGCCGACGTGCCCACGCCGCCGACCGACGGCAGCACGAGTAACATCTCCGACGCAGTCGCCCCCGTCTCGGCAGCGCCTGAGCAGGTCACGCTGTCGCGTCTGCAAGCCGCCATACTCGAGCAGTGCTTCGAGCACGACATCATCGAAACCCGGGGATATCGTCGACCATCTCCGACCCACGGGGATTTTTTCCAATACGAAGGACCCGGCAAATACGGTCAGAAATGGAAGGTCAGGTCTTTTCCAGAAATTCGGACTAGATAATGATCGCCGAAAGAATATGCTCGCCAAGGTCGAGGAGGTGCGCGTTGCGGCCGGCAATCTGAGAAGCAAGGGACTACTCCGCAGTGTCGGGCCGCTGCTGAGTGATCGAGCATCTCAGGTTATGGAGCTCC
Organism: Nocardia mexicana NBRC 108244; assembly: GCF_001613165.1. Taxonomy (GTDB): domain Bacteria; phylum Actinomycetota; class Actinomycetes; order Mycobacteriales; family Mycobacteriaceae; genus Nocardia; species Nocardia mexicana. The sequence continues at coordinate 172,775 of NZ_BDBV01000024.1, read as the reverse complement.
GCGCAGCGGGCCACGGGCTCGTGGCGATCGCAGAGGAACTCGAAATCAGCATCCGGGCGGTCGAACGCCACATAACGAATGCGACCCGCAGGTTGGGGGTCCCGCTCGCGGAGCACATCGCCGACGATCCCGCGAGCGACAACTGCGGCGTCCTCGCGCTGGCGCTGCTGCGACAACGCACCGGCAACCACGACATCGACATCGGCGGCCTTCCCGGCGGTCTCGCCGGAATCACCCACGAACAGCTGCAAAACGCCATTCCCCGAGCGAGGCTGCATACCGTTCCCGACCACGACACCATCGCCGGATTCCTGCGCGCGCCCGGACTCGCGACACATGCCGTTGTCGTCGACAACTACACCACCGCCGATCGTGACGGGTTCGGCGCACACGCGTACCTCATCAGCATCGCCCAGGAAACCGACCCCGCCGCCGCACGTTCCGGTCGTCTTGTCGTCAACGACCCGGCGCAGCAGCGGGAACACGCCTATCCGCCGCAGCCACGTCGGGAGATCTCGAGCATCGAGGTCGTCTATCTCGACGCGGAGGGTCATGTGGTGGAACCTCCGGTACCGGGCCACGCACCCACCGTGTATCGCCCGGGCTACCGTATCGGTCTGGACCAGTCCGATGCGGTTGCGTCCGTGCGGGATTCGCACGGCGACGATGCCGCGGTCCACGATCCGCAACCGACCTGGGTTCCGTTGCCGGACAACGGTGATCACGTCTTCGAGTTCTTGGCGGTGCTGTCGCAGGGCGGCAACAACCCGGCGCCGGCGGGCGAGATCCGGGCGCACCTCGCCGATCTGTTGCAGGAGAACCTTCGCAACAATCGTTACGACCCGCCCTGGCAGGGGCAGTACCAGAGCATCATGCGCGGGCTGCGCGATCCGAACGTTCGCACCGACGGCGTCATGCTCCACCTACTCCCGTTGGCCGCCAGGGAGTTCGGGCTGAACATCATGGTCCTGCGCCCGGACCGTCCGCGCACGATACTGCGGAACAATGCCGGGGACCGGTTCGCACTCGTATACCTGGACCCGGCGTATCCGGGGCGCTCCCATATCGCCATGGGCCGCGACGGCAACGCACTCGCGGTGTCGCAGCAGGAATTCCACACCGCGGCAACGTTCGAACCTCCGGCGCGGTACCCGTGGCCACCCGCGACACATATCCCCCACCCGGGCGGACCCGGCACAGGTTACGTCGACCACCACGGCATTCGGCAGTTCGACACGGACGCGGCAGGTCTCGAATTCGGCGAATGGCGGTTGAACCTGTGGCACGAGCTCACTCCGGCGCATCAGCACGCGGTGTGGGCATACGATGATCGGCCGATGCCCAATGTTGTTCTGCGGGAAGATGATTACCTGGAGACGACCCGGGGAATCTTCGCTCAGCTCCAGCGCAGCGGCCGGTCCGCGGAACTGCTGAGCACACTGACGGGGCCGGGGAATCTGTCCCTGCCTGTCCTGGCGCAGTGGCACCGCGCCGGTCCGGACGCTGTCCGCCGGGTGGTTTCGGATCCGGACGCGGCGCGCGACACCTGGGAACGGCTCCTGTCGATCATGGAAAGCCAGAGTCCGAGCCGCGGGCTGGAACGGATGAATACCGAAAGCAACCTGCTCGCGACCGTGTACGGCCCGTACTTCGAGCGGTACTTCGGCATGGCCGTCCACGTCGATGCCCTTGCGCGCCAAGTGGAACTGCTGGACCAGGCCACTCGGCGGCCGGTGCCGATCGCCGAGCCGATCCGGGTGACGCGCGGGCTGCGGACGATCGAGTTCCTGCGCGGTCGGTACGGGCGCCCGCCGCGTCCCGACATGCTGGAGCGGCTCGTCGGTTCGGTGCATCGGGAGCCCGGCTACCTGTCGACCTCGGTCAGCCGCAACCTGATCGCCTCCCCGGACGGCAGCCGCCCGTTCCGGTATCGGCTCGACCTGACGGTCCCGGTCGGAGCGCAGGGCCTGTGGATCGGATTGCGCAGCGGCGTCCCCGGAGCCACCGAACTGCTGCTCGCCCGCGACACCCGGTACCGCATCACCGCCGTGCGCTACGACGACGCCGAGGGCATACCCGTCTTCGACGCCGAGATCCTGCTGCCGACCACCGTCCATCCCCAACCCGCACCGGAGTACCGATGACATCCACACCCGCCAACTACAGCCGCTGGACCCGCCGTCCGGTCATCTACCTGCCGGTGCAGCGGCGCGGCCGGCTCATCGGATACCTGTGGGCCGCAACCGATCAGAACGCGGCGGGTTTCGAACGCAGTCTCGCGGCGGCCGGGGACGATCTCAACTGCCTGCTCGCGTGGGAGGCGCGGCTGAACGACGCGGCCACGCGCGGGCTCGCGCCGGTCGCGGCCCTCGAACAGTGGATAGGGGCGACCGAGGACTCGGTGGCGGGCGCGGTGCCCGCCGGGATGCGGCCGGGGAATGCGGCGAGCCTGGCAGAGCTGTGGGCCCGGCTCAATCCGGAGGGCCCGCCCCTCGATGACGGACCGCTGATCCAGGACGGCACCTTCGCCGACGGGACGCCGATCGACCCCCGCGACGGCTGGGGACCGCTGCGGAGCGTCCCGCTGCAGAACTACGCCGACGAGACCAACTCCCCCGTTCGATATCTGCCGGTCCGCATGGAATCCGCGGTGATCGGCTATGTCTGGGCCGCCGTCACCGGCGAGGCGGCGGGCTACCTGCCGCGGGCACAGGCCGGGTCGGTCGGCGAGATCGCCGCGGGGCTGTGGCAGTTGCGATTCAGCGACGCCCACCGGGCCGGACAACCCGCCACCACCGCATTGACCCGCTGCCGCGACTTCCCCGCCGACCGGCTCTCCGGAGTCGTCGGCCCCGCCGCCGTGGAACGAGAGGCCCACAGTCTCGACGAAGTTCGGCGTCTTGCCGAGGAACGATCGGAGGAACACGATGAGTAAGAAGCCTATCGAGGTCGAGCCGGACGGATTGCGCCGCTCCGCAAACGAATTCGACGAGGTCGCCGACCGCGCCGAGAAGCTGTTGGAGACGTTGCAGGCCGCCTCCGCCGGCCAGGGCGAGCCGTGGGGCGGCGACAAGATCGGTGAGAAGTTCGCCGACGGCGAGAAGGGCTTCAAGAGCAACCGCGACAATACCTTCGCCTCCCTGGGCAAGATCGTCGACGTCTTCCACGACAACGCGAAGAACCTCCGCGACACGGCCAGGATCTACGAGGAGAACGAGCGGAAACTGTCCGACGGCAAGCAGCCACTGCACTCCGCCAGACCTCGATCCGACGACCACCAGTACGGATCCTTGAATCCCGCCCGGCAGGATGTCCCGACAGGGTGGACACCGGCCAGATACCAACCCGCCGACGCCCTCACTCCTGCCCGGCACGATGTTGTCAGCGGAGCGACACCGGTCAAATCCCAACCACCCGACACCATTTCCCCTGCCCGGCAGGACACCCCCACAGGATGGGCACCCGCCAACTCCAGGCCCGCCGACGCCCTCACCCCTGCTCGCCATGATGTTCCGACCGGGTCGGGCCCGACCGGATCCCAACCCGCCGGGACCACCCCGCCCACCGGCACGGCTCCGCCCGATCCATACTCCGCCCCACCGGGACCGCGCTCCGCCGACGCCACCCTCCCCGCCACCCACCCGATGAATACGGAAGGCACCACCAACAACCCGGCACTCACCCCGCACACCCCCTCCCACCACGTCGACGCTGTCCCGGCTACCCTTCCCGCCGCACACCCGGTGAACACGGAAGGCACCGTCGAAAGCCCCACGCCCACGCCGCACAACGTCGGATCCACGTCACCGCACCTCGACCCGGCCCAGGCCACGGTCCCCGCCTCCCACGCGATGAATACCGAAGGTGCAGTAGACAATCCCGTTTCGCGCGACGCCGGTTCCACCTCACAGGTCCAGCCCCACTCCGCCGGATTCCCTCGCGCGCAAGCGCCGCGGGACCCGCGGTGACTCGCGGGTCAGGGTGGGGGCGCGCCTGCCACTGTCGACCGCGGAGCCGCCACGTCCGGCACGGCGAGGCCGATCCGGCCGCTCAGCTGTGCGACCTTGTCCAGGATCGGCTCGGCCTCACCGGCGCGGCCGACGGCGGCCAGCGCGAGGCCGTATACCTGCATCGCCCGCAGCCGCCGGACCGTCGCCGAGACCTCGGTGAGCGCCCGGACCGCCTCCTCGGCGATCGGCACCGCCGACTCGGCGTCACCGCTGCACAGGACCACCTCGGCCAGCCGGGCCAGCGCCCACCCCTCCTGATGCCGACGCCCGTCGCGGTGGGCGGCATCGAGCGCCCGTCCGCACAACTCGTGGGCGGCCGCGGGATCCCCGAGCTGCAGCCGCGCAAACCCCAACTCGTGCAACGCCATCGACTCCACTCGGAGGCTGCCGACCCGCCGCGCGTGCACCAGCGCCCGCTCGGCGGCCTCGACGGCCTCGGACCAGCGGCGGGCCTCGCAGTAGGCGCGGGCGATCGTCGCCCACATGATCCCCTGACTCCCGCCCCAGTCCTGGCTGACCAGCTCGATGGCCCGCCGGAAGTGGTCCACCGCGACATCCGCCTTGCCCTGGTAGGCCATGGCGGTGCCGAGCATGATCTCGGTGATGGTGGCGCCCGGCAGATCGCCCAGTTCCAGCAGGACCCCACCCGCTTCGCGGATCGCGCGACCGGCGCCGAGATCTCCCATACCGACCAGCCGCGCCATCCCGGCGGCCAGCTGCGCCCGGCCCATCGTCCGGCGGTCTCCGTCGGCGTCGGCGGCCCGGCTCAATACCTCGAGCGCCTGCGCCAGCTGGGACTGGTGCTCGCCGACATCACCGCCCACCGCAAGCGACAGCGCGAGATCCACTGCGAGCGATCGGGTTCGGACGTCGGGGCGGTCGGCGACCTGCCGGTACAGTGCCACCAGCCCGAACCGTTCGGCCATTGCCCAAGCGGTGCACCCTCGTTCGTCGGTGAACTGCTGCCCGGCCGCATCGGTGTCGGCGTAATAGTCCGTACCCATGCCCGGATCACGCAGTTCCACAATGTTCTTCGCACTCGCCAGGTAGAAATCGACCAGCCGGTGCAGCGCCTCCGGCCATTCCCGGTGGTGCTCCCGGTCGGCCACCCGGCGGGCGAACAGCCGCAGCAGATCGTGGTACCGATAGCGTCCGAACTCCGGCGTCTGCAGCATGCCGAGATCCACGAGGGTCTCGCAGAGCCGCTCGGCCTCGGCCCGATCCCGGTCGACCAGGGCGGCGATGGCGTCGACCGACAGATCCGGCGCGTCGGAGAACGCGATCAGCACGAACGCGCGCGCCAGCTCGGGGTCGAGGCGGCGAAAACTGGCCAGGAACACCATCTCCACGCTGGTATTGCCGACCGCGAGCTCGGCGAGTCGGCCGCGCTCGTCCGCGACGCGCTGCGCGACCGCGGCGAGTCGCCAGGCCGGTCTGGTCGCGAGCCGCGCCCCGGCGATGCGCAGCGACAGCGGCAGGTGCCCGCAGGCGCGCAGAATCTCCTGTGCCGCCTCGGGTTCCCGGGACACCCGCGACGCGGACACCATGCGCTCCAGCAGCGTCAACGCCTCGTCCTGGGTGAGAACATCGAGCGGGACCAGCCGCGCGTCGAACAGTTCCGCCAGGCTCGACCGGCTGGTGACCAGCACCCCTGCCGCCGCACCGGCACCGGGCAGCAGCGGCGTGACGTGGTCCACGTCGCGCGCGTTGTCGAGCACCAGCAGGATGCGTTTTCCCGCAACGGTGTTGCACCACACCTCCGTTCGCTCCGCCGGGTCACGCGGCAGTTCGCCGGGATGCACGCCGATCGAGCGAAATGCGATCGCGAGCAGCATGTCGATCGATCGCGGATGTTCGTCCATTCCCCCGAGATCGAGATACACCACCCCGTCCGGATAGTGGTCTCGCACGCGATGTGCGAGATGCACTGCGAGCGTGGTCTTTCCGATGCCCCCCATCCCCGTGATCGCGACCACCGGGCGCCGGTCGGAGTCCGCGATCAGCAGCTCGGCCAGTTCCCGTTCCAACTCCGCGCGCCCGACGAAATCGGCGATGTCGCGGGGCAACTGCGCCAGCCCCGGCTCCGGATGCTCGAACTCCTTTCCCGCGGGCGGAAATTCGCTCGGAGCCTCCGGTGCGGCACCGGAGTTCGTCGGCTCGGCCGACAGAAATTCCTGATGTAGTCGGACCAGCCGCGGGCCGGGTTCCAGGCCGAGTTCGTCGGCCAGCATCCGGCGCGCGTTCCGATACACCTCCAGCGCCTCGACCCGCCGACCGCTGCGATACAGCGCGATCATCAGCAGTTCGTGCCACCGCTCGACGTGCGGTTCGGCCGCCACCTGGGCCTCCAGCTCGGAGACCGCGGCCGCCGGCCGCCCCAGTTCCAGCGCGACAACGATCGCGGCCTCGTCGAGCGCCGACCGTAGCCTGCGCAGCCGGGTCCGCTCCTGGTCCGCCCAGGGTCCGGGCAGGCCGTCCAGCGGGTCGCCGCGCCACAGTTGCTGCGCCGCAGCCAGTTTCTCGTTCGCCGCGTCGACCGCGCCCGAGTTGCGGTCGGATTCGGCGGCCGCGATCAGTTCCTCGACCGCACCCGCGTCGGAGTCGACCGGCACGCCCAATCGGTAACCGGCGCGGGTCGACGCGAGCCACTCCGCACCGGCGCCCGCATGGCCGTGGGTATCGAATTGGCGGCGCAGGGCGTGTACGTAATTGCGCAGGACATTGTCCGCCGAGGCCGGCGGACGGTCGGCCCACAGACGCGCGGCCAGCTGCGTCTTCGACAGCGTGCGTCCCGGTTCGGCCGCCAGGATGACCAGCGCCGACATCATCTGCGGCGCAGCGATATCCAGGCGCCGATTCCCCAACCACACCTCGACCGGACCCAACAGACTCAACCGAAGTACCCCGGGCTTCACCTCGTCGACGCCCGAGCCCTGCCGCGCTGCCAAAACAGACCCTCACCATGTGACCGACCGACCGTGGACTCGCCCTGGAATCGGCCTTCTTCCGACCCTGTGCTCGCAATTTCGGTGTGCCAACCATACCCAGCCGTCCACGATCGCACCCGGATCGTGGTCGGCGAGTGCGGGTTCCGGGGGGACTCAGCCGGGCCTGTCCGCCGCGGTCGCCGCGTAACCGGCGAGGTCGTCGGCCATGCGCTGCATAACCCGCGGCAGCACGAAGGGCATGATCCAGCCCGTCCCGGGCCGCAGCCGCCAGGCGCCGTGCCAGGTGATGGTCGTGCCTCCGGCGGCGGACGGCTCCAGCTCGACGACGGCCCGATAGTCCTTCAGCGCGAAGTTGAACGCATCCTCGTAGGCCATCCGCCGGTTGTCGACCAGCTCGGTCAGCCGCTCCCCGGTGACCACCCGGCCGCTGCGGAATGCGCGGACCGCACCGATATCGTCGCGGCCGCCGGGGTCGATCCCGCTGGAGCGTTCCTCCACCAGTTCGTCCAGCCCGGACGACCACTGGGGCCAGCTGCGGCCATCGATCAGCAGGCCCCACACGACGTCGACGGACGCCGAACTCGTAGCGGTGACTCGATAGTGGGGCACAGCGCAACCCTTCGAACAAGGACGTTCATCCCGATGCCCTCAGTATCGTCACGGGTTCCCGCCCCGCCAATGCTCGAGATTGCGGTGTACCGATCAATTATTGCGGTACACCGAGGGCCGCACACCGGTGTGCCGCACGAATGCCGTCGACAGCGCGGCGGGACCGGCGAAGCCACACCGGCCCGCTATCCGAGCGATCGTCAGATCCGTCTCTCGCAACAGGCGTTTCGCCTCGTCGATCCGCAATCGGGTCAGATATCGGTACGGGGTCATACCCGTCGCCTCCCTGAAGACCCTGACCAGGTGGTACACGCTCAGGTGCACCTCGTCGGCGAGGTCGGCCAGGGTGATCGGCTCGGCGAGCCGCTCGCGCATCAGCGCGAGGACCGCACGCACGCGTGCATCCTCCCGCCTCGGCGCCGGCTCCGCGGACAGTCGAGCATGGCGGGTGAGCAAGTGGACGGTCAGGAACGCCGCGGCGGACTCGGCGTACAGATCATCGACGGCACCCGCGTCCCCGACCGCTCGGACGATCTGCTCGATCAGCGGATCCCCTGCCGTCAACGACTCGGCCACGGCATCGAAATCCACCGGTCCGCCGCCGAGCCTCGCCATCGTCGAATCCACCGTGTCGCGCGGGATGTGGACCTGCAGACTGCGCATCGCCCCCGCCGCGCGATAACGCCGCAGGACGGGCCGATCCGGGACCATCACCTCGAGTTGTCCCGGCGCCCACGCGGAGCGCTCCCACCGGCCGTCGCTGCGCGTCTCCATCACCGTGCGTCCCGCCGTCGGCAGCACCAGGTGCAGATCCGCCGCGCCCGGCAACGCCATGCCCTCGACCATGGGCACATGCTCGAACCGCTGCACGAGCAGGGACCTCCACCCGGCATTCTCCCAACTGCAGTATGTCCGCCGGACGTAGCGGTCCGTATCGAAACCGGCGTACGGCTGGAGATCCAAGCGCGTGGAATCGAACACCATGGACAAAGGCTATCGACGGCGCAAGCGCTTCGCCCGGTTGTCACGGCCCCCGTTGTCCGCCAACGTATTCGACCGCCATGCCGCGATGCCCGCCGTGGCGCCGATGTGCTATCCGCCTGTGGCGCCGCGGTGTTAGAAGGATTTGCCGGGATTTCGAGCCCATGCTGCGTTCCCGGGTTCCCAGCCGAGAGATGAGGAGTTTCCATGTACTTGCACACCGTTCGCCGCGGCATCGCCGTGACAGCGATCGCCGGAGCCGCCACGGTCGGCGCGCTGGCGGCCTCCGCACTCGTCACCGCACCGGTATCTCCCGTCCAGCACGTCACGCCGGGTGTCGTGCTGGCGGACGGCGCGGGCGATCCGGGTGTCGGCGAGAGCAACGACAACCCCGGCGACCCCGGGGTCGGACAGGGCGGCCCGGGCGATCCGGGCACCGGCCAGGGCGGCGGGTCGGGCGAACCCGGACTCGGACAGGGCTGACGCGCCTCACGTGAGTCGGCACGGCAGGCCTTCGGAGCACTGCGAGAGCGTCGATCTCTACAGTGCCCGAAGGCCGGCCATATCGGCCATCAAAGCCATCTGGTGATCGAAGTACGAGTCCGGGTTCTCGATCAACAGGTCCAGCCGCCCGAAAACCTCGAAGCTGATCACGCCGAACAGCTGAGTCCACGCGGCCAGGACTCGATCCAGCCGCGCCTCCGAGATCGCACCCGGACGCTGCTCGATGAGGCGCCGCATATCGCTGCGGACCGCCGCGGGAATCTCTTCCGATATCGGTTCCAGGCGATGCGCACCATCGATGACGATATCGACCAGCAGCAGCACCACCCGCGCGGCGGGCTCCACCGTTTCCTCGGGCGCTTCGTATCCGGGAATCGGATTGCCATAGAGCAGCCCGTATTCGGCCGGATGAGCCAACGCCCAATCGCGAACGGCTCGGCAGACCCCCATCCACCGCTCCCGCAGTTGCTCCCGCGGGACGGCGGCATCGGCCGCGGCCGCAGCGGTCGCCAGATCCTCGTACGCATCGGTGATCAGGGCGGTCAGCAGGGCGTCCCGGCTCGGAAAGTAGCGGTACAGCGCCGAAGCGACGATCCCCACATCCCGCGCCACACCGCGCAGGGACAGATTCGCGCCTTCGCGCGCGAAGTGGGCACGCGCTACGACCTTGATCTCCTCGACCATTTCTGAACGCACTCGGGCGCGCAACGACGGAGCGGACACCACGCCAGTATGGCACAAGCGAGAACGGGGATCCAAAACAAGAACACTGTTCTTGACGCGCATCACACGGAGTGCTTACACTGATCTCGTTCGAGAACAGTGTTCTTTCAGTGAAGGATGAGCGCCATGTCGCTTCATGTCATCATCGGAGCCGGACCCGTCGGCTCCGCCCTCGCACGACTGCTGGCGGACCGGGGCGAGGAGGTTCGTGTCATCACTCGCAGCGGCAAGGGCCCGGCGCACAACGGGATTCGGCTGCTCGCGGCGGATACCACCGACGCCGCGGCACTCGCCGAGCACGCACGCGGCGCGGTGGCGCTGTACAGCTGCGCGGGGCCGGCCTACCACCGCTGGGCCACCGAATGGCCGCCGCTCGGCGCGGCCATGGTCCGTGCCGCGGAGATCACCGGCGCGGTCCTGGTGAGCACCGGCAACCTGTATGGGTACGGCCCGGTCGACGGGGCGATGACCGAAGACCTCCCCCTGCGGCCCACCTCGGTCAAGGGCAGGGTGCGCGCCGACCTGTGGTCCGCCGCGCTGGCCGCACACGAGGCCGGGCGCATCCGCACCACGGAGGTACGCGGCTCCGACTACCTCGGCGCGGGCACCACGTCGCCGTTCAGCGTTCTGGTCCTGCCGAAAGTTCTCGCGGGGCGGGTGGCCTCGGTCCCGGCCGACATCGATGCCCCGCACAGCTGGACTCAGGTGTCGGACGTGGCGAACTTGCTGGCCGTCGTCGCCGCCGACGAGAAGGCATGGGGTCGGCCGTGGCACGTTCCCACCGCCGCGCCGCTGTCGATCCGCACGCTCGCCGAACGTACCGCCGAATTGGCCGGAGCGTCACGCGCACGAGTGCGAACCATGCCCGGCCTCCTGCTGCGGCTGGCCGGACTCTTCGATCCCATGGCTCGGGAGATGATCGAGATCCAATACCAACTCCGCAAGCCGTTCGTGCTCGACTCGTCCGCGGCCACCGCCGCCTTCGGGATCGAACCGTCGCCCGTGGAGGCTGGATTGCGCGAAATGATCACCGCCGCAAGAGATTCGGCCACACCGCTGTCAGGTCGATAGTGCGGCCACATCCCAGCCGGATTCGACCGAATCCTTGCATCGCTCGGGATCGTCGCCCGCGGCGACGAAGAGTGCGGTCAGCATCGGCACCCCGTGCGCGAGGGTCGCGCGTGGCAGCGGGCCCGAGGTGACGAGGGTTGCCAGGCCGTGGCCGATGGTCCAGGACTGTGTCGCCAGGTCCAGGGGGTCGATGTCGGCGCGGAAGCGGCCCGCCGTTTTCGCTCGCTCGACCGCGTGCACCAGGCGGTGCAGCGTTTCGTCGGCCGCCGCGGCGTCCTCGAGCTCGAAACCCGCGTCGAACATGACGCGATAGAGATCCGGGTTCTCGAGCGCGTTGCGCACATACGCGGCGCCGAGCGCGACTTGGTCGCGGACCGGGTCGGCGGTTGCGGCGACTGTGGCGAGTTGCGCGGCCAAGCGGGTGAATCCCTCCTGCCGCAACGCTTTCCACAGCCCGTCCATGCCGTCGAAATACGTGTAGACGGCCATCGTCGAGACGTCGGTGCCGGCGACGAGGCCACGCAACGTCACCGGTTCGCGCATGCGCAGCATGTACGCGGCTCGTTCGATCAGCATCGACCGGATGCGAGGTTTCTTGGTGCGGGCCATGGCGCAACATAACATAGCACTGTTATGGTTTGCCCCGAGTGTCGGGACGAACATGGGAGTGAGCCATGACCGTGAAACTGGTCAATCCGGAGGCATTGCCGAAACCGGAGGTGTACAGCCAGCTTTCGATCGCCGAGGGATCGAAGTTGGTGTTCTTGGCGGGCCAGGTCGCCCGCGACGCGAACGGCGAGAAGGTCGGCGAGGGTGACTTCGCCGCTCAGGTCGAGCAGGCGTACCTCAATGTGGCCGCGGCCCTGGCCGAGGTCGGGGGTTCCTGGGCCGATATTGCGAAGCTGACCATCTACGTCGTCGACTGGACGCCGGAGAAGATGCCGTTGCTCGGTCAGGGGGTCGAGCGCGCCGCCACGAAGCTCGGGATCGATCCGGTCAAGCCGATCACGCTGCTCGGCGTCTCGGCTCTGGGCGAGCCGGACATCATGGTCGAGGTCGAGGCGACGGCGGTGCTGGACTAGGTTCGTCGGCCGAGGGGCTCGATGACCGGCGCAGACGACGCGTTCACAGCCGATTCCCGGGCTGCGCCCAGGGGTTCGCGGCGCAGATCCACAGTCGGCTCCCAGCGACGTCGCGACGCACCTCGAGGTTCGGCGATCACGATCGGAGCGATAGCGGATTGCGGGCACGCCGCAGCGGGCGACTCCGAAGGGATCGAGCATGACAACCTCCGTGAAGGAGCGCGAGCCGGACATCGAACGGCATCGCGCCCCGGCACCGAACGAAGGCGAATCACGGTTCACCCGAATACTTTTCGGACCACCCGACCAACCCCGCTGGGCGCGACCGGGACTACTCGTGCTGCTCATCGCCACCGCGGTGCTCTACCTGTGGGATCTGACCAACTCCGGCTGGGCCAACACCTACTACTCCGCCGCCGCGCAGGCCGGGTCGCAGAGCTGGAAGGCGTTGCTGTTCGGGTCCTTCGACGCCGGGAACGCCATCACCGTCGACAAACCTCCCGCCGCACTGTGGGTCATGGGACTGTCCGGCAAGGTGCTCGGATTCAGCCAGTGGTCGGTGCTGCTGCCGCAGGCGCTGATGGGCATCGGCGCCGTCGCGCTGCTGGCCGCGACCGTGCGCCGCTGCAGCGGTCCGGGCACCGGGCTGCTCGCCGGGGCCGTCTTCGCGCTGACGCCCGTCGCGACACTGATCTTCCGCTACGACAACCCCGACGCGCTACTGGTGCTACTGCTCGTGGCCGCCGCCTACTGCACGGTCCGCGCCATCCAATCCACCGGTACCCGTTGGCTTTCCGCGCCCACCGGCTGGCTCGCGCTGGCGGGAGTCGCGGTCGGCTTCGCCTTCCTCACCAAGATGGGGCAGGCCTTCCTGATCCTCCCCGGCCTCGGTCTCGCTTACCTCATCGCGGCCACCGGCGGATTCTGGAAACGGGTCGGCCGCCTGCTCATCGCCTGTGCCGCGGTCGTCGTCTCCGGCGGCTGGTTCGTCGCCCTGGTCCACCTGTGGCCCGCGGACTCACGCCCGTACATCGGCGGATCCGACGACAACAGCCTGTGGCAACTCGCCATGGACTACAACGGCTTCGGCCGCCTCTTCGGCGGCGGCAACGGCGGCGGACCCGGTGGCGGGGGCGGATTCAGCGGCTCGACCGGCATCACCCGGCTCTTCGGCGCCCAGATGGGCACCGAGATCTCGTGGCTGCTGCCCGCCGCGCTCATCGGCCTGGCCGCCGGGCTGTGGCTCACGCGCCGTGCGCCGCGGACCGATCACACCCGCGCCGCGTTCATCCTCTGGGGCGGATGGCTGCTCATCACCGGGCTCACCTTCTCCTACATGAGCGGTACCGTCCATCCCTACTACACCGTCGCTCTCGCTCCCGCTATCGGCGCGCTCGTCGCTCTCGGCGTGCGTGAATTGTGGTCGCGCAGAGACCATCTCGCGGCGCGGCTGGTACTGGCGATCATGACCGCCGGGACAGGAGCCTGGTCGTTCGTGCTGCTCGATCGCACTCCCGACTGGCAGCCGTGGCTGCGCTGGACGGTGCTGATCGGCTCGATCCTGGTTGCCGTCGCGCTGATCATCGGTACCCGCCACGCCCGCCGCTACACCATGGTCGTGGCCACCGCGGGAATGCTTGTCGGACTCGGCGGCGCGGGCGCCTACGCCCTCGATACAGCCTCGCAGGGCCATAACGGCGGCAACCCCACCTCGGGTCCGGGCACCGGCCAGACTCTCGGCGGCATGCGGACCGGCGGAATGCCCAGTGGCACAGCGCCTTCGGGAGCCGAACTGCCGGAAGGCATGTCCCAGAACGGAAGTCCCGACGGCGACAAGTCGGGTCGCACTGCCGTTTCTCCAGGCGGTGGTGGTCCGACGAGCGACGCAAGCACCAACACCGAGCTCCAGACCATGCTGGAACAGAGCGGCACCCGCTGGACCGCGGCGACCGTGGGCGCTTCCACAGCAGGCGATCTCGCGTTGAATTCCGGCACCTCGGTGATGGCGATCGGCGGGTTCACCGGCGGCGACAACACCCCCACGCTCGACCAGTTCCAGCAGTATGTCGCCGACGGCCAGGTGCGCTACTTCATCGCAGGCAACAGCATGGGCGGTGGCCCCGGCGGCGGCTCCGACAACGTCGGCAGCCAGATCACCGCCTGGGTGAAAGAGCACTACACCGCGATCACCGTCGGCGGCACGACCGTCTACGACCTCACCCAGCCCACGTCCTGACGATCACCACGACCTGCTGCGCGGCCTCAGCGTCGGGCCTGGGCTCCTATCACGGACAGCAGCTGCAGCTTTTCGTAGCTCTCGCTGCCGGGCACCGCGGTGTAGACGAGCAGGATATGCGACTGGTCCGGATCTACCATGGTCTGGCAGTTCAGCTCCAACGCACCGACTTCGGGGTGGACGAAATGTTTCACCGCATGGGGCCGGACGCCGATCTCGTGGTCGTCCCACACCCGACGGAACTCCGCGCTCTGCGCAAGCAGCAGGTCGGCGTAGTGGGCCGCGCGAGAGTGGGGACCGCGCAGCGTGACCACCGCGCGCAGACCCGACACGAACATGCGGGTGAGGAACGAATGGTCGTCGGGGGCGTAGAGCTGTCGCGTGGCGGGGTCGGTGAACCATCGGTAGCCGATGCTGCGGGCCGGGCCGCTGTAGGCGGTCAGGTCGCCGGTGAGCGCGACGCCGAGCGAGGTCTGCCGCAGCGTCTCACCGAGTTCGGTGACGATCTCCGCGGGAGTGTCGTGCAGCCGGTCGAGGATGCGCAGCAAGCCGGGACCGATGTGCTCACCGCCCGCGCCGCGCGGGGGCGGGGCCTGTCCGGCGAGCCGGAACAGATGGTCGCGCTCGTCGAGAGAGAGGTGCAGGCCCTGCGCGATGGCGGCCGTCATCTGCTCCGACGGCTGCGGCCCGCGCCCCCGCTCCAGCCGCGCGTAGTAGTCGGTCGACATGTGGCACAGCGCGGCCACCTCCTCCCGCCGCAGCCCGCTCGTCCGTCGGCGCTGTCCCCGCGGAAGGCCGACGTCCTCGGGTTGCAGCGCTGCTCGGCGGCGCCGCAGGAACTCCGCCAGTCCGACCCGATCGATCACCATGCGCGCCTCCGTCACCGTGCGTGCCTGCTTCGATGTCATATTTCTACCGTCGGCGCGGTCCGGCAGCCACGGCTCGTCGATCCACCCTTCACGGCGCGCCGTCCGGGCTCGAGCACGGACCGCCGCGGAGCATGCCGGAGACAGGACTTCCTGATCAGTGGATCGAGCGGCCCTGGATCGGGCCGCCGTCTTCCACAGGATGGAGGTGACGCCACGACCCAGGAGGAGCACATGCCGCGCACATCCGTCGACATCACCGTCCCCGACCTCACCGGCAAGCGCGCCGTCGTCACCGGAGGTAGCGACGGCATCGGACTCGGCCTCGCCACGCGGCTGGCCGCCGCCGGAGCCGAAGTGGTGCTGCCCGTTCGCAACCCGCGCAAGGGCGAGGCCGCACTCGCCACGATCCGCGAAACGACCCCGCGAGCGAACGTGTCGCTGCGCGAGCTGGATCTGTCCTCGCTCGCCTCCGTCGCGGCCCTCGGCAAGACCCTGCACGAGGACGGCCGGCCGATCCACCTCCTCATCAACAACGCCGGTGTCATGACCCCGCCCGACCGGCAGACGACCACCGACGGATTCGAGCTGCAATTCGGCACCAACCACCTCGGCCACTTCGCCCTCGTGGCCCACCTGCTGCCGCTGCTGCGCGCCGGTCACGCACGCGTGACCTCACAGATCAGCATCGCGGCGAACCGACGCGCCATCAACTGGAACGACCTGAACTGGGAACGCTCCTACGACGGCGACAAGGCCTACAGCCAGTCGAAGATCGCCCTCGGACTCTTCGGCCTCGAACTCGACCGGCGCAGCCGAACCGACGGCTGGGGCATCACCAGCAATCTCTCCCACCCCGGCGTCGCCCCGACGAACCTGCTCCGCGCCCGCCCCGAGGTCGGCCGCGACCGGGACACCGGGCTCGCGCGCATGATCCGCGTGTTGTCGGCCCGCGGGATTCTCTTCGGGACGGTCCACTCCGCGCAACTCCCCGCCCTCTACGCCGCCACCTCCCCCGACGCCCGGCCCGGCGAGTTCTACGGGCCGCGCGGATTCGCCCACCTCGGCGGGCCTCCCGGAAGGCAGCAGCTCTACTCCCGCCTCCGGAGCACCGAGGAGGCCCGGCGGGTCTGGCAACTCTCCGAGGAACTCACGAACATCACCTTCCCCCGCGACTGAGAAGCCGGTCTCTCACACCGCCCCAACCAATCGCGGTCTGCCACGGTTGATTCCGCTGTCAGCACGTTTCCGAGTCGGACGGGTAGGGGCAGTCATGGGAGATATCGGGCCGGTGCGCCGGCGCATCGAGGTGGTTCCGGAAACCCGACCGGTGCTGCCGGTTCCGCACGAGCCGGAGCGTCCGGAGCGACCGGAGGTTCCGGTGCCCGCACGCGAACCCGCCCCCGCGCGGTGAATCCGGCGGTCCGAGTGCGGAGGTGATTCGTGTACACGGAGCAGGATTCGCGGAATCGCGCGGCGGTGGCCCGGATATCGGATTCGTCCGATCGGTCGGTGGGTACCGGATTTCTGGTCGGTCCGCGGCTGGTGGCCACGTGTGTGAGCAGCGTCGCGGCGGCAATTGGTGCCAATCCGCACAGCTTGCTGCGACCTCATGACCCTGTCCCGGTCGATTTCCCGTGGAGCGGGATTCCCGGCCGCCCGATGAGCGCCCGGGTGCGCGGCTGGGTCCCGGAGTATTCCCCTGGTTGCGGCGACATCGCCGTGCTGGAACTCGATGCCGCACCACCGGATAGGGCCCGTCCACTCTCGATCGCGGGAACAGAAGGCACGGGCGCCACCCGGTTTCGGATGCTGGGCGTGACCGACACCGGCTGGGGTATCGATGTTGCGCACGGCGCCCTGGGGACTCCGGTGCCGGGGACGAGTGTGTCGGTACTGCAGATCGAGCACGGCATGCCACCGTTGTCGCCCTGCTGGAGCGGTGCTCCCGTGTGGCGCGGTGGGTCGAACGCGGTGATCGGCATGGCGAAGTTTCCGGACCGGCAAACGGCCGGCCGCTCCGCCCATATGATTCCGATCCCGGATGTGCTCCGCGTCGTGTGGTCGTTGACGCCCCTCGACTCGGCGGATCCCGCCGCCGAGCCGGATTCCGCCGTCGAGCCTATCGTCGGCGTCTACGGGCTCCGGACGTTCACCGTCCACGGCGGGAAACTGCAGCCCGTGTTCGATTGGGACACCAGCACCGCGTGGCGCGACGGAACTTGTATTGCCCAGTGCGCCAAGGGTACCGCGCATCAAGCTCCGGCCGACGGCTGCACCTGCGGCGTGTACAGCTTCCGGGATCTGAGCCACCTGCGGCGGCAGTATTCGCAATCCGCCACGCTCGTCGGCGTGATCGCGCTCGAGGGCCGGGTGGTCGAGGGCGGGTCCGGTTGGCGAGCGCAGGCGGCGCGCCTGGTGGCGCTGTGGGAGCAGACCCCCGGTGTTGTGCACAGGTTGCCGGGGGTCGAACGGTATCGACGCGTGGAGGACATGGTGCACGCCTATTCCGGTCTCACCGTGGATGGTTCGCCGGGAGGTGCCGCTCCGAGGCATGCCGCGCCGGGGTTCTTCCCGCCGCGACCCACGCTGGTCGGGTACGGGCCGAGACCCGTTCTGCCGAAACCCGCTCCACCGAGTCCGGCGCCGCCGCGGCGCAGGCGAGCGGTCCGCAGAGCTCTCCTCGGATTTCTCGAGCTCCTGATCCCTCTTCTCGGCGCCGGCGGAACGGTGGCGACCCTGGTGTGGAAGATGGGATTCCCCGCCGGGCTGATCGTGTTCCTTGTCCTGGTGTTACTCATGTCCGGATCCCTGGTGGAAGAGATCCTTTCGAGGTAAGAGAACAATTCCGTCACACCCTCCCCGTTCTTGCTACGCTCGCCGAACTTCTCCGGGAGGTTCGACGCGTGCAAGGGATTGCGGACAACGGCCGGCTCGGCTGGGCCACCGTACGGATTCTGACGCCCTCCGGCGAGGTGGTGGGTGCGGGATTCCTGGTGCGGCCCACCCTGATCGCGACCTGCGCGCACGTCGTATCGGCCGCGCTGAATCGGGAGACGACCGGCGGTGAGGCACCGGAAGAGCCCGTGGCCGTGGACTTTGCGTCGGCGGGGACGGCGCGCGAGATGCTCGCCCGGGTCCGCCACTGGTCCGGAATCGGCGAGGACGGCCGCGGCGATATCGCCATTCTGGAGCTCCTCACACCGCCCCCGGATTCCGTTGCCCCGCTGCCGTTCTGGCCCGCCGGCCAGCCCTGGGGCGGCGAGTTCCGGATGTTCGGATTCCCGGCCGAGATGCCCGGCGGAGTCTGGGTGTCCGGCGAGTTCCGTGCCCCGCAGAGCCAGGGTTGGATGCAGTTGCAGGCGGCGACCGGCGGGCAGCCGATCACCGAGGGTTTCAGCGGCGCCGCGGTATGGGACACCGAGGCGCACGCCGTGACCGGAATGGCGGTCGCCGCCGACCGCCGCCGCTACACCCGCACCGCGTTCATGCTCCCCATCGACGAGGTACTACGACTCGATCCCGGCCTGCTGTCGAGCCCGTACCGCGGGATGGCGCCGTTCGACGAGGAACACGCGGAGTTCTTCTACGGGCGCGACGACGATATCGCGCGGGTGCTGGAGACCTTGCGGCACAACGGTTTCGCCGCGGTGGTCGGACGTTCCGGTACCGGGAAGTCGTCGCTGATCCGAGCCGGAGTGATACCGCGATTGCGGCAGCAGGGGCGAGAGGTCGCCGCATTCCGGCTCAGCGGCGACGCCGCCACGGCATCCGGTGTGCGCGCGATCGGATCCGGCCTCGCCACCGACGAGCCGCTGTCGACCTGGCTGATCGAGCAGACCGCGCCCGACGCCGCGGACGCGCCCGCGGCGGAACTGCTGCAACGACTTCCGTCGCACGGCACAGTGCTGTTCGTCGACCAGTTCGAGGATCTGGCCGCGGCGTCCCCGCGGCGGGCCCGCGCCCTGCTGCAGGCGTTGATCAGGCTCACCCGCGCCGATGCCGACGGCCGCCTGGCGATCGTGCTCACCTTGCGCTGGGACGCGCTGGACGACCTGCTCGACACCGAACTCGCCGAATTCCTCGGCGGCACAACGGTTGCGGTGGCTCCGCTGGGCCGCACCCAGCTCCGCGACGTGATCAGCCGCCCCGCCGGCCGCGCCGGGGTGGTGCTGGACGATGCCGTCATCGAGCGGCTGATCGATGGGGTCTTCGATCAGCCCGGCGGATTGCCGTTGCTGGCGTCGGTGCTGTCGGACCTGTGGGCGCGGCACACCGGCGGCCGGATCACCCTCGCCGATTACGAAGACGTCGGCAGCGTCGAGGTTTCCATCGCCAGGCGAGCCGAGCAGGTGATGGCGCAGTTCACCGATCCCGCCGCGGTATCCGGCGCGGAACGGCTCCTGAAGCTGCTCGCGGTGCCGACCTCCAGCGGCGCCGGATTCGTCCGATCGGTGCTGCCGATGCGGCAATACCCCGAACTCCGCGACGTGGCCGGGAGGCTGGCACTCGATCGCCTGGTCGTCGTCGGCCGCGACAAGAACGGCGCGGACACCGTCGAACTCGCGCACCAGGCGCTGATCGACAACTGGGAGCGGCTGCACGACCTGCTGCAGTCCGACCGCGACTTCCGCACCTGGCAGCAACACCTCGCACAAGACCTGGACAACTGGGAACGTCGCGGCCGCGAGCCCGACGCGCTGCTGCGCGGCACCGCCCTCGAGGCCGCGTCGGAGCAGCTGGAGGCGCGGGAATCCGATGTCCCGCAGGCACATCGGGAGTTCATCGCCGCCAGCCGCCGGCGGCGCGGCCGGGAAGTGCGGCGACTGCGGCTGGTGGCCGCCGCGCTCGCCGTCCTGGTGGTCGTGGCCACGACGACGGCGGTGCTCGCCTACCGGAGCAGCGAGGCCCGCGCCGCCCAGCTGCGATTGCAGGCGGGACGCAACCTCGCGGAGGAATCCATGCGGGTGGCCGACTCCGACCTGGACAGGGCGCTGCAGCTCGCGCAGGCCGCGGCGCGACATGCGCCGGACGACCCGCTCGTGCGGACCGCCCTGCTGTATCAGCAAGTGCGGATGTCGTCCGTCGACGACTATCGGACCGACCTCTGGCACAACGCCACGTTCGGCGCGGCAAGCGGGGACGGGTCGGAATTCGCGGTCGCGGAGGACCGAGACGTCACGGTCTGGAGCGGTCTGTCCGGCGACAATCCGGTGCCGTGGCGGCTCCCGCCGACCCCCAGGAAGGTTGTCGCACTGAACCTGAGCCCGAACGGCGCCGCATTGGCGGTGGTCACCGACGACGGCGCGGTCAGCGTCTGGGACGTGCGGAGCCGCACCGGTCCCGCAGCGGTCCGGCCGCCGGAGCCCGCGCCGCTGCTGAACAACGGGGTGTCGACCGGCTGGGACGAGGCCGGGCGCCGGCTCGCGGTGCGGCTCAACCGGGCACAGCTCCAGCAGGCGGAGCCCGAGCAGGCCGAGCACACCGATCTGCTCGAGGTGTACGACCTGGCGGGCGCCCGGCCGGTTCCGATTGCCTCCCCACCTCCGCTGGCGGATGTCGCCCAGTTTCCCCGGTACGTAGACCCCACCGGCACCATGATCGCGATGCGGGAGGTCCGAGCCGGGGCCGAGCGCAATGTCCTGCGCGATGCACAGACCGGGCAGCCGATTCGGGAATTGCCGCCCGGCACGATCACGTCGACCGGTCTGATCGCCGGGTGCACCGACGACCAGCTGGTCGTCGCGGATGCGCTGACGGGAGCCGAACGGACGCGCACGCCTCGCGGCTCGGGCACGAGGACCGAGGACTGCGAGTGGGACATCGATCTCAGCGGGCGATACGCGTGGTCGGCGAGCGCGCTCACCACCGATACGATCGGCCAGGTCCACATGATCGAACTCCGGACCGGCCGGGCATCGGTCGTCCAAGCGGCCACCATCCGGCGGAAATCCGGTGTCAGCGTGCTGATTTCGCCCGGCGCGGACGGCCCCCGGCTGGCGCAGTTCACGCCGAGTGGCATGCTCCGGTTCGCGCCGGCCGTCGCGATCGCGGAGATGAACGTCTTCGCCGGATCGACCGTCGGGAACCGACTTGTCCAGTGGGGTCCGGACGGCCGGTTCGTGGTGGAGGTCGAGAGACTCCCCAATACCGCGACCGGAACGATCCGCGTCGTCGAAATGGCCCCTGCCATCAAGGAAGTCGCACGGACCTCGACGGCCATAACCATGCGTGGTTCGGCTCCCTACGAGGCGGCCTACTGGATCACGACCGACGGCAGGCATCTCGTGACGGCCGGAACGGCCGGTGGCATTACCGTCTATTCGTTACCCGGGCTGGCCGTGGAGCGGCAGTTCTCGCTCCCCTTCCCTCCCGAACTCGAACCCGGGCGAAGGTCGCCGACGTCCATCATGCAGCCCGGCGACGACGAGCTGGCCTTCTTCTACGCGGGCACCGTCACCCGATGGCGGATATCGAACGGCCAGCAACTCGGTGGGCCCCTGCGGACGTGGCGCGACGTCGAGGAGCTGCGGTGGATGGTCGATCGTGGTGTGCAGGCGCACCTCGTCCCAACCCACAAGGATCGGTTCTTCACCGAGAATATCGACGGCGATACCGTGCGAGATCTCTTGGACGGGCGCGTGATCCGCACGATACCCGTCAACCAGAGCGAGCGTTACGACCGGCGAGAAGGGTTCGCCAGGCCGGGCGTGCCGGGCATCTACATTCGGTACGACTCGGGGAAGAACACGATCGAGAACTTCGACACCGGAGTGGAATCGGTGTCCCCCCAGCCGTTTCCGGCGGGCCGACCGGCCGGC
Organism: Nocardia mexicana NBRC 108244; assembly: GCF_001613165.1. Lineage (GTDB taxonomy): Bacteria > Actinomycetota > Actinomycetes > Mycobacteriales > Mycobacteriaceae > Nocardia > Nocardia mexicana. Next base: position 150,924 of record NZ_BDBV01000024.1, on the reverse strand, counting down.
GAGACGAAGGACGGTCTGGTGGTCGTGAACAACGGTGCAGGACTGGAGATCTGGGACTTCGATCGCGCGACGAAGCTTTTCGATGTGAAGGTGACGGCCGAGAACGAGGATGTCTTCGGGGATACGCTCCACCTGCTGAATCCCGGCAGATACGCGTTCGGCGGCGGCGTCGGCAAGTACGCGATCAACCTCGATCGCGATGAGGTCCTCGAACGCCTCTGTGCGATCAACGATCGCGAGTACACCCCGGCCGAACGCGACGCCCTGCCGGTCGGCGCCGACACCACCCGCCCCTGCCGCGGGACCTGACGATCAAGCGACCTCTTCGAGGTATTTCCGGACGCGCGACAGCCCGTCGTGGACGTATCCCTTGACGGTGCCCTCCGCCACGCCCATCACCCGGGCGGTCTCCTTGTAGGTGTTGCCCTCGTAGGTGTAGATGATGACCGCCTGGCGTTCCCGCGGCGGCAGTGTGTCCAGGAGCCGGATCAGCATGTCCCGCAACGCGATCATGTCGTCGAAGGGCAGGCCGGCATGGTCGGCGAGCACCGAGAGGCGTTCGTGCCCGTCGGAATCCATCCGTTCCCGATCCTTCGCGGCCCGGACCATGGCATCCTTCACCAGATTCTCCGCCGTGATCCACAGGTACTTCCGCAGCCCCTCGACATCCGTGATGTGGTCCGGCCAGCGCGCGTACACCCGCATGAACGCGGTCTGCACGATGTCGTCGGCGTCGGCACGGCTGCGCGTCAGCTTGGTGATGCGGGCCAGCAGCATCTCGCTCGCGGATTCGTATGCCTCCACCAGCATTTCGGCGAAGGCCTGCTCGCGCTGCTCACCGGTGCGGGCGATCCGGATGACGGCCGGTCCCGGGTCGGCGGTGAGCAGCGTGAGCGGAGCCTGCGCACATTCGTGCAACACCACCCGCAGCAGGCTGGCGAACGAAATATCACGGGCCTGGTCGGGGTCGAGTGGCGCGCTCATCTGTTCCGGCTCCCTGATCGTCTCTCGGAAATCCTATGCCCGGTACTCGAGCCACCGCGTGGTCGATGTCGCCAGGGTCAGGAAGATCGTGGCGATCGGGAACACGGCCGTGAGGATGATGAACACCGGGCTGCCTATCACGCCGTACTCGTCCGAGGCTCCCGCGATGGCCGCCACGGTCACCATCTCGATGAAGCTGTAGGCGATGTCGATCGCGCAGCCGCCGACGATCAGCCGACGCGCCGATGTCTGCCTGCGGAACATCTGGATGCCTCCGGCCAGCAGCAGCGAACCGATGATCAGGAAGAACGGGATCGAGATCCCGAAAAGCGCTCGCACCGCGTCGGTTTCGCCCGCCGCGTCGAGGTCGCTCAGCATCGCGATCCCGGCAATGAGCACGATAACGCTCAGCAGCCGGTGCGCGCCGCCGAGGCAGGCGAGCACCCCGGCCGTGATGGCGGTGCCGCCGCCGGGCCGCGGCACCGGGTGTGCGTGGTCGAAGTCGCCGGGGGCGGTCGGGTTGTGCATCATGGCGGATTCCTCTCATCGAACCGGATTCTTGTGAGGATCAACCGCCGTGGTTCACGAAACGTTGGGTCCGCGGAGGAATCGTCGCTTCGATGGGGTTACCGCCGCCGAGACCACTCGGGCGATGTCACGCAGGGGCGCCGAGCGGTGGGTGCTCCAGCACGCGGGGCTTGTACTCGACCAGTTGGATGCGGCCGTCGAAGGTGCGGTGGTCGATCATCTCGAGGGCGACGTCCGGATAGCCGTCGTAGATGCGTTCCGCGCCGGTGGCACCGGTGATCACCGGGAACATCACGACCCGGAACCGGTCGACGAGCCCGGCTCGCAGCAGGGAGCGGCACAGGCTCAGGCTGCCGATCGTGGTGAGGAGCCCCGAGCCATTCGCCTTCATCGCGCGGACGGCCTCGACGGCGTCGTCTCGGACGAGCGTGGAGTTGGCCCACTTCAGCGGCTCCTCGAGGGAGGAGGAGAACACCACCTTGGACGCCCGCGTGAGTTCGTCGACGGACGCCTCTTCCTCGGGCCTGAACTCGTCCTGGCCCTCCGGCATCTCGCCGGCGGCGAAGCCCGACATCAGGCGGTAGGTGTTCGCTCCCATCAGGTGGGTGGCCTCGGGCTGCTCGCCGAGCCATGCGAGGTACTCCGGCCCCTCGAGTCCCCAGAACCCGGGCCATCCCTCGCCCGATGCGTAACCGTCGAGGGAGGTGATGAAGTCGACGAGAAGCTCCGACATGGCAGTGTCCTTTCCTAGCGTGTCACGAGCTTTGACCGACCGAGAGCCACAAACTCATCGGCCCGCGCTGCAGGGCGTCGGGGAATTATTCGGTGGCGACAGCGACGAACAGCGCGAAAGTGGTGAGCACCAGTATCGGTATCAGGATGCCCGCGGCACGTGCCTGGTGTGATCGCGGGACCGCCGCCGGCTAACGGTGCTTCCGGCGTGGTTCCCCGCCGGAAACAAGAAAACCTCCGACCGAAGTCGAAGGTTTTACTGTAACTCCGAGTTACAGATACTCTATCGGGAGGGCGACACGGCCACTCCGTGCACACCCTAGACCAGATGCAACGTCTGGTCTAGGGGCCGAACCGGCATTTCTGCACCGGTCCGGGGTCAGCCGGTCGCCTCTGAAACGTTGCGCTGCAACACCACGTGCACGACCGCGTCGTGCCGCGCGGCGAGTCGGTGCGGATCTCCTCCGGCGATGTGGATGACGGTCCCGGCGTCGAGCCGGTGGCTTTCGTTTCCGGCCCGGGTCGTGACGTCGAGATCGATCGTTCCGCTGAGGCAGTGGATCAGGATCGGTCCCGGCGCTCGGTGCTCCTCGAGCACCTGCCCCTCGCGGAAGCTGATGCGTACCAGGGTCAATCCGTCTCCGCGCAGGAGTCGCTGCGCATTCGGTGCGGCGCCGTCGCGGGGCTGCCAGGCGGAGGTGTCGGTGGCGATGAGAGTGCTGGTCACGAGTGCGGCTTCCTGGCGATGATTTCGATGGCGGCGAGACGACGACGATGCGTGTTGAAGGTGGCGCGCATGGCGAGGACCCGGCGCCGGGCAGCACTGTCCCGCAAGATGTTTCGGACGATTCGGGCGGTTCCGAGGATTCCTTCGTCCGCCAGCATCCGGCGGGGTTGCAGCAGCGCCATCGGCGCGAAAGCGACTGTGTCGACGGTGAATCCACCCGCCGCGAGCAGATCGGTCCACTCGCTTCGGGTCAGTGGCCGGGCATTGACCTTGATGGAGCGTGCGAGTTCCCTGCGGATCTCGGTCTTGATGCCGTCGTCGAGTTCGTCGGGCTGCAGGGCTAGTTCGTGGATCGCGTAGCGGCCGCCCGGCCGCAGCATCCGGAATGCCTCGGCGATGATCTCGGCCTTGTGGGCGTCGGTCTGCATGGTGAGCATCGCCTCCCCCACCACGGCGTCGGCGGAGCCGGAGGCCAGCCCGGTGGCCGCGGCATCACCGCGGACGACCGATCCCGAGTCGCCGATGGCGCCGGCGGTGAGGGCCGCGGCGTTGTCGTCGGCTTCGACGCCGCGGTAGCTGGCAGGGTTGCGGCGCAGGATGGAGACGGCGGTCTTGCCGAGGCCGGGCGCGAGTTCGACGACGTCGGCACCGTTCAGGTGGGCGTCATCGAGCATCCGTTCGGTCATCTCCTTGCCGCCGGGGCGGAGGATGCGTTTGCCGAGGCGGGCCAGTAGCCAGTGGCCGGGCATGTGCGCGGAGTCGCGTTCCTCGAACGGAAGTGGTGTGGTCATGCGGGTGTTCCTGTCGGTTCGGCCGCCGGTGGCGGCGGTTCTACAATCGATCGAGGGAGAAGGCGACCGGAAGGGCGCGTTCGAAACGACATCGGCGCCGGTCGTGGCGTGAGAGGAGCGCAATGGCCACCACGCCCCGGCAGCGGGACCGGGTGCTGGCGCTGGTTCGCGATTCCCTGGAGCCGCTGGACGCACCGGTGATCGCGGAGGCGCTCGGCATCCACATCACCACCGCGCGGTTCCATCTCAACACGCTGATCGACGAGGGCTTGGTCGAGGGCACGTGGCTGCCGTCGGCGACGGTCGGGCGGCCGCGGAAGGGATACGTCGTGGTCGGTGCCGACCCGACCGCCCCGCTGCTCGACGCGCTGCTGGCACAACTGGGCGACACCGACGCGGATCGCCGCGCGAAAGCCGCTGCGGCAGGTCGCGTCTGGGCCGATACCCTCACCGGCATCGGCGCCCGCGGGGACGACCTGCCGGATCCGGTCACCGTGGTCGCCGCGACACTCACCCGGCTCGGGTTCCAGGTCTCGTCGACCGTGTCGAGTTTCGGCACACACGAGATCCAGGTGTGCAACTGCCCGCTGCGCCGCATCGCGCGCAATGCGCCGGAGATCGTGATCGGCATCCAGCAGGGCCTGATCGAACGTGTCCTGGAACGGTATTCGCCGGCGCTGGCGTCTCAGTACGGCGTCGAGGTCCGGCCCGACACCTCCGGCGATTGCGGAGTCACACTGCGCCTGACCAGTCGGTCGCACGCGACTCCCGCCGTGGGCTGAATACACCACACGCCACACCTCGCCTCCTGCTTCGTACAGCCCCGGTCGGCCTTCGCCGCCCGGGGCATCGAGCTATTTAAATGAGTCTTGACCGACTCGTTAGGTTAGGCTAACTTGCTAACTCCAGCTGGTACTTTACCCGCAATCGCGGGTGTTCGGTCAAATCACTCGAAGGGTTAAAAAGATGAACAACCTCAAGACCCTCGCCTGCGCCGTGCTGGCCGCCGCCGGTCTCGCCGTGGCGATGACGAGCACGCAGGCGGCGACCGCGTCGGCCGACTCCGGCGACTTCCTCATCACCCGCGAGGTGCCCACCCTGGACGACCTCAACGCCCAGGTCCGGTTCCTGGTGGAGACACCCGCGTCCGACGAGGCCAAGGCCGCGAACCTGGAGGGCGGCATGAACGCCGTCGTCGTCCCCCGCACCGTCTACAACCTCGGCCTGTTCCGCGCGCCGAAGGGATGGAACGAGGTCACCGGCCCGGAGACCCACAACGGCAACGAGCACACCGCGACCCTGCACAGCAACTCCACGGGCAGGCCCGGCATCGTCATGAAGGTGACCTGGAAGCGCGTCGACGGCGCCTGGAAGATGGCCAACAGCTCGCTGTGCGAGGGCGTGAAGGTCGTGGGGCTGGCGATCCCCTGCACCTTCTGACCGGCGGCGGGCGCGATGATCGAGATACGAAACCTCGTCCTGCGATACCCCGGCGTGACCGTCCTGGAGGCGCCCGAGCTGACCGTCGCCGACGGGGCCCTGACTTATCTCCTCGGGCTCAACGGGACCGGCAAGACCACGCTGCTGCGCTGCGTCTGCGGCATCATCGCGCCCGCCTCCGGCACCGTCCGCGTCGACGGCGCCCTCGTGCGCGCACGCCGTACCACTCCTCCGTCTCTGGGAATGCACTTGAACTACCAGGCATTCGACCCGCGCCACACCGCCCGCCGGCACCTGCGCTGGATCGCTCGCGCCCGCGGGCTACCGGTCGGCCGCGTTCGCGAAGTCCTCGCCGCCGTCGATCTCACCGAGGTCGCCGACCGACGACTGGACCGCTATTCGCTCGGCATGCTGCAACGCGTCGGCATCGCCGCCGCGCTGCTGTCCCGCCCGCAGACCCTCCTGCTCGACGAGCCTCTCAACGGCCTGGATATCGCGGGCATTCTCTGGATGCGCGGCCTGCTGCGCCGCCTCGCGGACGCGGGCACCTGCGTCGTGGTGACCACCCACCTTCTGGACGAGGTCGAACGCAACGCCGACCGCGTCGTCATCGTGGGCGGCGGCCGCATCCTCGGTGACCACGCGCTGCCGGATCTGATGCGCAACCTCGCACCCGGCGAATCCACACTCGAGGACGCCTATCTCCGAATCGCCGGTGTGCCGGCGCAATCCGCGATCGGAGCGACTGTATGAAACTCGGCGGCAACCTGACCCGGATCCGCCGCGGCATCGGCGCCGAGATGACCCGCACCTCCGGACGCAGCTTCCTGTGGACCGCCGCCGTCCCCCTGACATTCGGCCTGCCCATGCTGGTCACCTTCGGAATCGCCGCCGTCGCAGAACGATTCGCCACCATCCCCGGCCAGCTGGCTGTCACCGCGGTCACCACCACCAACTCCGTCTACTGGGTGATCACCCTGTCCGTCTCGGTCATGACCGTCACGGCCGCGTACGCCCATGCCGGCCAATGGCGCGGCCACACACACGATCTCAGCGCCTTCCTGTTCCCCCGGGCCGGGACGGCCGCGCTGGCCCGCTGGATCTACTACGGCGCCATCGCGGCGTTCTCCACCGCCGCACTGTCCGCCATCGTCATGATCACGCTGCCGCACCTGTTCCCGCACGTGTACGGATCGGTGGACGTCACCGACGCCGCGGGACTGCGATTCCTGTGGACCATCCCGATCTACGCGTTCGCGGCCTGCGGCATCGGAATCGCCGTCGGCGCGCTGATCCGGAGCCCCGCGGCCGCGGTCGCCGTACTGCTTTTCTGGATATACGTCGCCGAGAACTCGATCAGCCTGCTCCCCAACGGCTACGCGCTGCAGGCCTACGCCCCCTTCCTCAACGCCGTCGCCGCCACCGGCCAGGAGATCGCCTTCCTCCCCCGATTCGGCCGCACCGGATCCCTGCTCTACTTCCTGATCGTTGCCATCGCCCTGTTCGCCACCGCAGCGCTCGCCCCCACCGTCGTCGCCCACCTTGCGAATACGCGACGCACGACCATAGCGGCACGGCGAACCCACCGCGGAAGCCGTGCACCTCACCGTGTGTGATCTCTAAGACGAGGCGGTGCCGGATCAGCCGTGGGCGACGCTGTCTTTCCCGGAGTGCCGCACCACGATCATGGGGCATTCCACCGAGTGCAGCAGTGCGGTGCTGGTGGAGCCGAGCAGCATTCCGGCGAAGCCGCCGCGGCCGTGACTGCCGACGACCGTCAGCTGGGCGTTCTCGGATTCCTGCAGCAGGGAGCGAACCGGCCTGTCGCGCACCAGGATTCGGCGCACCGGGACGTCCGGGTAGCGTTCGGCGTAGCCCGCCAGGCTCTCGGCCAGCACGGCGTCCTCGGTGTCGTGAATCGCGTCCCAGCCGAGGATCGACGGGTCCAGTCCGGCGCTGACATCGCTCCAGGCATGCAGCGCCACCAGACCTACCTTGCGCCTCGACGCCTCCTCGAACGCGATCTCGAGCGCGGGCAGGCTGTTCTCGCTGCCGTCCACCCCGACCAGTACGGGCTTGTCGGCCGATACCGAGTCCGTCGCGGACGACGAATGCACGACCGCCACCGGGCAGTGCGCGTGACGGGTGACCGCCGTGCTGACCGATCCCAGCAGGCCCCGCTGGAAGGCTCCCAGTCCGCGGCTCCCGACCGCGAGCATCCTGGCCCGCCGGGACCGCTCGATCAGGTGCGGAATGATCGGCTCGGTGGTCACCTCCGTCGTGATCACCGGTGATTCCCCGGGTGCGGCGAGTCGTGCGAGACGCCGTGCCTCCGTCAGCATTCGCTCGGCATCGGTGTGCAGCCAGCGCAGCGTGTCATCGCTCAGCACCGGCACCGGCCCGAACCCGAGCGGCAAGGATGCGGACGTGACCAGATGAAGCCCGCAGCCGTGCAGGGCGGCGTCGGCAGCGGCCCAGGCCGCCGCGTGGTAGGACACCGCCGAGCCGTCGACCGCCGCGACCACCGCCGGATTCGATTCGGTCCCCTGTGTATTCGGGTCTGTCATCGCGCACTCCTCATGTTTCGAGTCGTCATGTTTCGAGTCGTCACTGTTTGTCCTGTCCGATCGGGCGGCTGACCTCGCGCCACTCCCGCGCCCAGACCACATCGTGGCGGCGGCCGGACACCCAAGCCGTCAACCAGAGCGCCGCGGCGGTGGCGGCCCAGATCTCGACGAGAATGCCCAGACCCAGACCGATCCCCCGCCATGCCGCCGAACTCGCGGGCGACGGCGGATCGACCCGGCTCCCGTCCCGTGCGAGCCACACCGAAACCGGGTCACCGACCCGCGCGGAGCGGTCCACTTCCGTGGTCGCCACGCCGGACCTACCATCCCGGATCCATTCCACCCGGGCATGAAATCGCTCGTCGTACGGTCCGTTGCCGCGCGATCTCGTCACCTGCACCGGATCATCGATCACCCGCGCCGTCACCGGGACCTTCCCGGCATTCTCCGCGCGGACCTCGACGGCGGCCGAGCCGTATCGGGCGGTGCCGACGGCACCGCACAGCGGGACGGCGGCCAGCACCACGACGACGGCCAGGATCCGGATCACACCCTCCAGCCGATCCGAAGGACGCAGCAGCGGACTACGCGACCACGGCGCGGTCCGCCAGATCCGCTGCACGGCCACAGGGGTTTCGGCCATCACGCGCACCTCCTACTGCTCCGGCCGCAGCACGACGTCGTCGACCGGGCGACGCGGAGTTCGCGGTACCTCGTCGGAGCTGGTTGCGGCCCAGCCGATCCGAACGATGAGCTGCGGAAACCCACTGTCGCCGAGGATGTCTGTGCGAATGCGCCTGCGAACGTCGGGCACCTCGAGCGGCTCGGTCAGCGGACAACTGGCGAGCCCGAGGGCGGTCGCGGTCAACAGCACCGCGCTGGTGGCCTCGCCCGCCCGCAGCCGCGATATCCGGTCGTCACCGGAGGTGCTCAACAGCAACATCCGGTCCGCCGCGGCCGCATCGCGGTAGACCGCCTGTGGCAGACCGGGGTTCGAGAACGGCCGGACGGTGGCAACGTCGGCCGACACCGCGCTGCGCGCGGGCACCCCTTCGGCCGATGCGTGCCGGCCGCTCCATTGCGCGAGTTCGGCGCCGTAGGAGAAGTCGCGCGCATGGTCCCATGCCGCCCGCTCGAAGGCCCGCAGGAGTTGCACGCGCGCGGCGCCCGCGTCGACGTCGTACACCAGGACGCCGTTGGCCGCACCCGCGGCCGTGATCGCCGCGAGGTACGCCTCCGGCACCTCCCACGAGGTGTAGCGGCGCCGGTCCGTCCGGCGCCGGGTGATCGCGCGAACCGCCCGCACCGCGTCGGGTGTCGGCGTGCTCGAATGGAATTCGACCGCCGCGAGATGATCCGGATCGGCCGGATTCGGCAGCCGGTGCACCACCGTCTCCCACCCGAGCCCGCGTGCCGCGACCCGCAGATGATGCAGTGCCGCCCCGCAACTCAATACCAGGTCGCGCTGATCGGGATCCGTGTGCGGCAGGTGGCGGCCGGTGTCGGCGTACAGGTGGACGGTGCCGTCGCCGATTCGCCACAGCCACGGCTGGCTGTTGTGCACCGACGGGGCACGCACTGCCAAAGCCAGTGCGGAACACAGCGTCTCACGATCGGGATGCGCGTTCGACATGTCCCGCTCCTTTCCGGATTCGACGGCCGCGGCCGACACCCGGCCAGCGGTACCGTCCGGGTTGAACCCCGTACCCGATTCAGCCTCGCGCCGGGCGCATCGCACCGGGACGGCCGAAGGTCACCGACCGGCGGGCCGTCTGACAACGATCAACGAGCCGGGTACGCGGGTGGGTGCTCGAGTCCCTCGTGTGCGGGACTTTCGGCCGCATCACCGTTCGCCGCGGATTCCTAGCGTGGGAACCGACTCCGATGACATCGGACCGCGACAGCGAAAGGAATCCGCGATGACCCACGAGTACGGCAGCGATCCGCACCATCTGGCGTCCGCGCCCGTCGTGGTCGGGGTCGACGGATCCGCGGCGGCGGACTCGGCACTGACCTGGGCTGCCGAGGTGGCCCTCGAGCGCGGCCGCGAGCTGCGGATCGTGCACGGACTGGATCTCAACGGCATGCGCGACGTGTTCGGCCGCTACGACGTGTGGGTGCCACCGGTCCTCGACGGTGTCCGGGCACAGGGTGCGGTGCTGGTCGAACGCGCGCAGCGCCGGGCGCTGGAGACGGCCCCCGGTGCCCGCGTGACGACCGAGGTATCCGACGACGGCCCGGCCGAGGTCCTGATGCGATACAGCGCCACCGCATACCTCGTGGCGCTCGGCGCCTCCGGCACCAACAGCCTGCTGGCCCATGTGGGTTCGATACTGCTGTCGGTCACCAGCCATGCCGAGGGGCCGATCGTGGTCGTGCGGACGGATCCGGACGCCGACCACCGCGCACGCGCCGACGGCCCGGTCGTCGTCGGCGTCGACGGCAGCCCTGTCAGTGAGTCCGCCCTCGCCGCGGCCTTCGAAGAGGCGTCCCAGCGCGGTGCCGAACTGGTGGCGCTGCATGCGTGGAACGACCTCACCATCGGTCAGTTCGCCGGAGACCCCTACCTGTTGTTCCCGGTCAACGAGATCGAGACCGACGAGCGGCTGGCACTCGCGGAGCGGCTGGCCGGTTGGCAGGACAAGTATCCCGACGTCGAGGTTCGGCGCGAAGTATGCCTGGCCGCACCCGCGGCCGAACTGCTCCGCTGGTCGAAGTCGGCGCAACTGATCGTCGTGGGCAGTCGCGGCCGCGGTGGTTTTCGCAGCCTGCTACTCGGATCCACGTCGAACGCGCTGGTCCAGCATGCGCACTGCCCCGTCATGGTCGTCCACCCGGCGAAGTAGGGAGTCACGAGATGACGGACGTACTGCCTCGGACAGGAATCGAGAACCCGGCCGCAATCGCCGATCTGGATGCGTGGTGGCGAGCGGCGAACTACCTCTCGGTCGGGCAGATCTACCTGCTGGACAACCCGATACTGTCCGAACCCCTTGCGCCGCACCATATCAAGCCGCGACTGGTCGGCCACTGGGGCAGCGTCCCGGGCATCACACTCACCTACGCTCACCTCAACCGGGCGATTACCCGCACGCGCCGGTCGGCGTTGTTCGTCTGCGGTCCCGGGCACGGCGCGGCGGGACTCAACGCCGCGGCGTGGCTCGAGGGGACCTACAGTGAACGCCACCCCGCGGTCGCACAGGATCTCGCGGGCATGCGAGAACTGTTCCGGCAGTTCTCCTTTCCCGGCGGGGTGCCCAGCCACGCATCACCCCACCTGCCCGGCTCGATCCACGAGGGCGGCGAGCTCGGATACTCGCTGGCGCACGCGACCGGCGCCGCGCTGGACAATCCGGATCTGGTGGTGGCGTGCATGATCGGTGACGGCGAGGCCGAGACCGGTGCCCTGGCCACCAGCTGGCACGCACCCGCCTTTCTCGATCCGGTCACCGACGGAACCGTCCTGCCGATCCTGCATCTCAACGGCTACAAAATCGCCAATCCCGCTCTCCTGGCCCGGATTCCGAGTGAAGACCTCGATTCGCTGTTGATCGGGCACGGCTGGGAGCCGCGGTATGTCCGGGGCAGCGAGCCCATGGAGGTGCACGAGCGCTACTGCCAGGTCCTCGACGAGGTCTTCGACCGTATCGCCGAAATCCGCGACGATGCCCGCAGACGCACCGGGCCCGGCAACGCGCGGCTGCCGATGATCGTGCTGTCCACCCCGAAGGGCTGGACCGGCCCGCCGAGCGTCGACGGGGTGCCGGTGGAAGGTACGCACCGCGCCCATCAGGTGCCGCTGCCCGCCGTCCGTGAGAATCCGGAACATCTTGCGCTGCTGGAACGCTGGATGCGGTCGTACCGGCCGGACGAGCTGTTCGAACCGGGCGGTGCGCCGGTATCACGCATCCGGTTGTCCGCTCCCCCGGACGACCTGCGCATGAGCGCGAATCCCGTGGCGCACGGACGTGCCCAGGTCGATCTGCGCTTGCCCGCGACCGCCGAGCACGCCCTGCCGGTACCCCGCCCGGCCGAGTTCACGGCGGAGGCGACCCGGGTGCTGGGTGCCTACCTGCGGGACGCGTTGCGTGCCAATCCCCGTGACCTGCTGTTCTTTTCACCCGACGAGCACACTTCCAACAGGCTGGACGCGGTACTGGAGGTGACCGGCCGCCGCTGGCACGCCGCCCGGCTACCGGGCGATGACCGTTTGGCGCCGGACGGCCGGGTCTTCGAGGTGTTGTCGGAGCATCTGTGCCAAGGCTGGCTCGAGGGCTACACCCTCACCGGCCGCCACGGCGTCTTCTCCACCTACGAGGCATTCGCGCACGTCGTGGACTCGATGGTGGTGCAGCACGCCAAGTGGCTGCACATGGCCGCCGACTATCGGTGGCGCGAACCGGTTCCCAGCCTGAACTACCTGATCACGTCGCACGTGTGGCGGCAGGATCACAACGGTGCCTCACATCAGGATCCGGGTTTCATCGACCACGTGCTCAGCAAGCGCCCGGAGGTGGCGCGCGTCTATCTCCCGCCGGACGCCAACTGCCTGCTCCAGGTGTTCGATCACTGCCTGCGCAGCCGCGGCCACGTGAATGTCGTTGTGGCAGGAAAACAACCGGCACTGCAGTATCTTCGCGAAGCGGAGGCGAGACGGCACTGCGCGCAGGGATTGGGCGTATGGTCCTGGGCCAGTTCGGATGTCGGCGGCAATACCGACGTGGTGCTCGCGTGCGCGGGTGACGTGCCCACCCAGGAGACCGTGGCAGCAGCGGAACTGTTGCGGACGTTGGTGCCCGACTTGGCCGTTCGCGTCGTCAACGTCGTCGATCTGGCTCGCCTGTTTCCCGCCGACCGGCACCCGCACGGCATCTCCGATGACACCTACACCGACATCTTCACCCCGTTCGGTCCGGTGATCTTCGCCTTCCACGGCTACCCCTGGCTCATCCATCAGCTCACCTACCGCAGGCCCGGCCACGACCGCCTGCACGTCCGCGGATTCCACGACCGCGGGACCACCACCACGCCGTTTCAGATGTGCGCCCTCAACGGCATCGACCGCTACCACCTCGCCCTCGCCGCCCTCGAGCAGGTGCCGCGACTGGACAATCGCATGGGCCATCTGCGCGAACACCTGCTCGGACTGCTCGATCAGGCCCACGACCACGCCTGCCGGTTCGGCGAGGACCCACCGGAGATCACCGACTGGACCTGGACGGGACGGGCCCTCGCATGACTACCGGCAGGCTGACTTCCGGCGCGATCGGCGGCGCGACCTTCCTGGCCGGACTCGCCTTCGGATATCGGCTCTTCGCCCGCACCCGATGCCTCACCTGGGGCGCAACCGGGGAGGAAATAGCGCGAGTGATGCCCGGCGACGACCTGCTGCCCGATACCGACATCCTGGCCACCCGGGCGATCACGGTTGCGGCGGGCCCGGAGGCGATCTGGCCGTGGCTGGTCCAGTTCGGCCCGGGACGCGGCGGCGCCTACAGCTACGACTGGATCGACCGTCTGCTGGGCCTGGACATGCACAGCGCCGATACGATCCTGCCGCAGTTCCAGCACATTGCCGTCGGCGACGGTTTCGCGCTCGGCGCGAGCGGGCCTCGCATGCAGGTGGTGCACGTCGACCCCGAACGCGCCCTGGTGTTCCGATCGGACGATCACAACTGGGTCTGGTCGTTCGGCCTGTACCCCTTCCCGGGTGGCACGCGACTGGTCAGCCGCAACCGCATCGCCACTCCAGGCGCATCATGGATGGCTCGGCTGTTCAACCTGTTCCTGCTCGAACCCGGCAGCCTGGTGATGGAACGAAAGATGTTGCGCGGACTCGAGAAACGAGCCGCACGCAGCTCGGTCGAAGCTCCATCGATGAACCCCGAGCGCACGGCGAGGTGATTCGGTTCTTCGTCACTCCGGATCGACCGGTAGCCATACCGTGTGGCCCGTGGCGAGCCGGGCGATGCCACCCCGGCATTCGATCTCGATCGGTAGCGCGCCGTCGGCGTCCGAGCTGACCTCGACGGCGGTCGTATCGATTCGCACGGTCAGGCGATGACTGCGGTAGATGATCGGGAACACCAGTGTTCCCAGTGTCTTCGGCCAGCGGGGCGCGAATATCAGCCGGTCGCCGCGGATCTCCAGCCCGGTGAAGCAGCGCTGCACCAGGTCGATGCTGCCCGCCATCGCCCCGAGATGGATCCCCTCGGCCGTGGTGCCGCCCTGAATGTCGGCGATATCGGATTCCAGCACGTTGCCGAAGAACTCCAGGGCCCGATCGCGATTCGCGCGGGCCAGCACCCAGGCGTGCACGACGGCACTGAGTGTGGAGCCGTGTGACGTTCGGGCGAGATAGTAATCCACGGTGCGCTGGACCATGTCACCCGGCAGCTCATATCCGGCCCGCCCCAGTAGTTCTCGCAGTTCGTCTACCGACAGCAGATAGAACAGCATGAGGACGTCGGCCTGTTTGGCGACCCGGTAGCGGTTGACATCGTCGCCCTCGGCCTCGAGGATCCGGTCCAGCCGCTGGATATCGCCGTAGCGGCCGCGGTAGTGCGCCCAATCCAGTTCCGCCAGTTCGTCATAGCGGGCGAACTGGCTGAGGACGCCGTCGTGGAACGGTACGAAGATGCGGTCGGCGATCTCCGCCCAGCGCGTCGTCTCCGACGGCGCGACACCCAGCGTGTCCAGCAGTTCGGCCCGAACTCGCGGCGCGAGGACCTGCAGGCCCGCCACGGCGTGCCGCAGGGTCCACGCCGCCATGATGTTGGTGTAGGCGTTGTCGTCGACGCCGCCGTAGGGTGCGCCCGGATAGCCGGAATGGAATTCGTCCGGGCCGATGACACCCCGGATGTGATATCGGTCGTCGGCTGGATCGTATTCGGCTGAGCCGGAACAGAATCGGGCGATCTCCACGAGGAGTTCGGCTCCGTATTCGGCGAGGAACTCGCCGTCGCGGGTCGCCTGGTAGTACTGCCACACGTTGTAGGCCAGCGCCAGTCCGCCGTGCCGGGCCCGAGCGCTCGGATCCGGATTCCAGTGCCCCGAACGGGGATTCAGGTGCAGCTGCTGGCTCTCCTCGCGCCCGTCGCCACCCGACTGCCACGGGAACAGCGCGCCTGCGCACCCGATCCGCCGCGCGGCCCGGCGGGCCTCGGGCAGGCGGCGGTGGCGGTAGCGCAGCAGCGCCCGGGACAGCTCGGGAAAACGCAGATTGAGCACGGGGAATACGAACAGCTCGTCCCAGAAGACGTGGCCGCGGTACGCCTCGCCGTGCAGCCCCCGCGCCGGGACGCCCGCATCGAGGTCGCTGGTGTGCGGCGACAAGGTCTGCACCAGGTGCAGCAGATGCAGCCGCAACACGCGCAGGGCGTGATCGCTGCCCTGCAGATCGATGGACAACCGCGACCACAGTCGGTCCCAGGCACGGGTGTGGGCGGTGCGGAGCTCCTCGAAATCGCCGAGGTCGTCCAGCAGCCGCTCGGCCGACTCGTCGGGCGCTGATACGGCATGGTCACGGCCGGTGAACAGCACGGCGGTCTTCTCCACCTCGACCGGCTCCCCCGCCGTCACCTCGAGGTCGATGTCGTGCCCGAACGATCCCTGGCTGTCGACGAGTTCGGATGCCGCAACGGCTTTCTCGCCGCCCTGTCGGACGACGGTGCGCGCGGCGGTGGCGATCGGAATCCGTGATCGGCTGGTCTGTACCAGGACCACCACCGCGTCGGATCCGACCGGCCTGGCCGTAATCGGCGTCAGGTGGTGGTCGGACAGGCCGCGATAGCGGTCGACAAGCGAGTTCCGTACGGCCGCGTCGATCGTGGACCGGACCGTCAGCCGACCCGACCAGTTCTCGGCCACGATCGTCGTCCGCAGCGCGCAGGCATGTGGCTCGTGCATCGCGGCGAACCGGTCCTGCGTGATCGAGGTGAGCCGACCGGCCGCGTCGCGGTATCGCAGCGTCCGGCTGAGTACCGCCCGGCGGAGATCGAGCTGCTGCCGATAGTCCAGCAGCTCGGCGGCATCGAGGTCGAACCAGTCGCCGTCGGCGAGACGCCATGTCACCGGCAGCCAGTTCGGCACGTTCACCAGGCTCTCGTTGTCGATGGTCCGCCCGGCGACCGCATCGGTCAGCCGGTTGTAAACGCCCGCGAGGTAGGTGCCCGGATAGTGCCGCGCACCGGCTCGCGATTCGGGGGCGGCGCCGCGCGTGGCCAGGTAGCCGTTGCCGACGGTGCACAGGGCCTCACGCTTCTTCTCCGCGGCCGGGTCGTAGCCGTCGTAGGTGACGAGCCAGGGTATCGAGCCGCATTCGCACGACAGCCGATCCGCCAACCGGCTCAGGAGCTCGTGCACGCGGACCGGGCCGTCGACCGCGAAGTGTGCGGCGGTGCGGCGATCGCCGTTCTCGTTGTGCCGCACCACGATCGCCAGTCCCGCGGCGGCGACGGCATCGAAGGCGTCCTCGTCGGTCAGGTCGTCGCCCACGTATATCGGCACGGCCGGGTCGCCGAGGCGTTCCATGATCCATTGCACGGCACGGCCTTTGTCCCACTCCACATCCGGTCGCAACTCGGTGACCTTGCGCCCGGTCGTCACGCGCAGCCCTTCCTGCCGTGCGATGTCGTGCACGGCGCTCACCACTCCCGGCACCGCCTCGGCGAGCACGTTGCGGTGGTGCACGGCGACGGCGAACCGCTTGTGCTCCACCAGCACGCCCGGGACGGCTCGTAGCCGTCCGTCGAGTTCCGTTGCGGCACGGGCCAATGCCTGCTCCGCGCTGGGCCCGGCGTCATGGGTATGACGGCTGCCGTCGGGGGCCACGAGTTCGAAGCCGTGGCTGCCCGCGTACCAGAGTCCCGGAACACCCACCCGGGTGCGCACATCGTCGAGATCACGGCCGCTCAGGATGGCGACCGGGCACTGCTCGGCGAGGCGGGCCAGGATCGCACCGACGCCGCCCGCCGGTACCGCCGCGCTCGGATCGGCCACGATGTCGACCAGTGTCCCGTCGAAATCCAGGAGTACAGCGGTCTTCTCGGATTCGAGCCGGTCCTCGACGGCGAGCCAGGATGTCAGCGCGTCCGGCACTTCCGACATGCGCCGGAATCCGGCGAGCACAGCCACGTCGGCGAGATCACCGACCACCACATCCGCGCCACCCGCACGGAGCCGCCGGCCGTGACCGACGCGATCGACACCGATCACCAGTCCGAATCCGCCCCGGTGTCCGGCGGCGACCCCCGCCTCGGCGTCCTCGACCACCACGGTCCGTTCCGGATCGGCGCCGAGCCGCCGTGCCGCCTCCGCCAGCATCGCCGGGTCCGGTTTGCCGGGCAGCCCCAATTCGTCCGCGACGATCCCGTCGACACGCACCGGGAACAGGTCGGCGGCCCCGGCCGCTGTCAGCACCTCGGCGCAGTGGCGGCTCGCCGAGAAGATCGCGACACCGAGACCGGCGGCGCGCAGTTGCCGCACCAGTGCGACGGTGGAGGCGAACACGGGCACGCCCGTCCGGGCGATATGCGCGAGAAACAGCTCGTCCTTCCGGTTGCCCAGACCGCACACGGTCAGCGTGCCCGGGGCATCCGTCGGCTCTCCGTGTGGTAGCGAGATCGCCCGCGAGGCAAGGAAATCCGCGACCCCGTCGTATCGCGGTTTGCCGTCGACGAACCGCTGGTAGTCGGCGGCGGTGAACGGCGAGTGGTCTTCGGCCGCGCTCGGCGCGCGCTGGGCCAGGAAGGCGTCGAACAGCTCGGTCCAGGCGGCGGCGTGGATCGACGCGCTGTCGGTCACCACCCCGTCCAGGTCGAAGATCACCGCATCGTGGCGGCGAGTGTCGATCAACGGGCCTGCCGGATGCGTCGGTATCACAACAACCAGCCTGAACCCGGCCCACCGCCGCGGACAAGGGCCGCAAGTCCCGCCAAGCGCCGGTCGGAGCGCCGCCGCGGCCGTTCGACAGGTGCCGACCGGCAGTGCCGAACGGGACCAACGACACCTCCCCTCTGCGCGCGCCGCTCGTAGCGTGAACGGCATGAACACCGTGCCCACCGGGAACATCGTCGAGAAGGCCGTCCTGCTCGCCGGGCGTGCTCCGTCGCTGCACAACAGCCAGCCGTGGCGATGGGTATTCGACGGCGACTCGCTACAGCTGTTCTCGGTACGCGAGCGCATGCTCCCGGCCACCGACACCTCCGGCCGGGAAATGATCGTCAGCTGCGGTATCGCACTCGACCATCTGCACGCCGCCCTCGCCGCGAGCGGTTGGCGCACCTTCATCAGGCGCTTCCCGGATCCGAACCGGCGCGACCATCTGGCCACGGTTCGATTCGGGCGCGCCAGCATCGTCACCGGCGGCGACCGCGACCGCGCCGACGCCATCGTTCGCCGCTACACCGACCGGCTTCCCTTCGCCGCACCGGAAGGCTGGGACGAATTCGAGACCGTGCTGCGCACCACCTTCGATCCGGCCGACGCCGCGCTGGACGTGCTCGGCGACGACGCCCGGCCCGCCCTGGCCCGGGCCTCCGAGCTCAGCGCGGCACTGCGTCGCTACGATTCCAGCTATCACGCCGAATTGCAGTGGTGGACAGGGCATGTCGTCGGATCCACCGGGGTTCCCCGCGAAGCGCTGATCACGCGGGAGGAACGGGAACAGGTCGGCATCGGCCGCACGATGCCCCTCGGCACCGCCGCGCCGCGCCGACCTCGGCCGGCTGCCGACCGGTCCACGATCCTCGTGCTGTCCACCGATGGCGACACGTCCGAGGACTGGCTGCGGTGCGGCGAGGTCGTATCGCGGGTGCTGCTGGAATGCACGCTTGCCGGATACGCCACCTGCCCGCTCACACATCTCACCGAGGTGCCCCGCGCCCGGGCCGTCGTCAGCCAGCTCACCGGCCGAAAGATGGTGCCGCAGGTACTGATTCGCGTGGGCACCGCCCCCGCCCGCGAGGAGCCCGCACCGACGCCGCGCCTGCCTCTCGCCGACATTCTCCGGACGGCCGGAGCGCCCTCGTGAGCTGACGCGGGCGACCGCGGCGCGTCACCGGTGCGGATCGACGCGGAAGACCGGATAGTCCGCCGCGATGCGTTCGAAGTCCGCCGGTGCGGCGTCGCGGCCCACCGGGATGTGCGGTCTCGCACCGGGAGCCACCTGCACGTAGTGCCACAGAATCGGCGCGCGATACGCCGGATCCACCTCGGTCAGCCGCACCGTTTCCCGGCGGCCGCGCCGAAGTACGGCCAGGCCGCCCGCAGCGCGCAGATTCCGGACCCAGTTCGTCTGCTCGCCGAGCATCGAGACGACGTAGCGGTGTCCTTCGAACTCCGTCAGCACGATGGGGAACCAGATGACGCGGCCGCTACGGCGACCCCGGATGCCGAGAGCCGCGACGCGATGCGGCAGCACGCCGAGCGCGAACACCATCGCCGAGGCCCGATTCTGCACTCTCGCAAACAGATTCGGCCTACCACCGCGATACAGCCAGCGCAGATAGTCGGCATACCATCGCATGATCGTCTCCGATCGTACCGAGAACTGGTATCGATCCTGATCGTTTCCGGACGGGCATGCAAGCGCACGGGATGGGTAGGGCGAGAACAGCGGACGCCGGATGACCTCCGGCGCTGCCGAAAGGACATTCGGCATCTCTGCGGCCCCGACCCCGATCTGTGTACTGGTGATATGTCGTCCGACGAACCCTTCGCCCTACTCCACGAGACCCACTCGGCGCTGGTGCTGCTGTGCGGCGACCGCGCGTACAAGATGAAGAAGCCGGTCGTCACCGACTTCCTCGATTTCGGCACCCTCGCGCGCCGTGAGGACGCGTGCGCGCGGGAACTGGAGCTGAACCGACGGCTGTCGCCCGACGTCTATCTCGGTGTGGGGCGCCTGACGGATCCCACCGGCGGACCCGGCGAGCCGGTGCTGGTCATGCGGCGCATGCCCGACGCGGCGCGGCTGTCGGCGGTGCTCGCCGATCCGGACACGACCGGCGACACACTGTCGTCCCTGGTACGGATGCTCGCGCGGTTCCACGACGGCGCCGATCGCGGCACGGGCGTCGACCGCGCCGCGACGGTGGACGCGCTGCGCGCACGCTGGTCCTCGCTGCTGCACGGGCTGACCGATCCACCGGTCGCGCCCGAGCGGGTACGACGCATGCGTGTGCTGGTGGGTCGTTATCTGGACGGCCGGAAACCGTTGTTCGACAAGCGGATCGCGACCGATCGCATCGTCGACGGGCACGGGGATCTGCACGCCGGTGACATCTTCGCACTGCCCGACGGCTTCCGCGTCCTGGACTGCCTGGACTTCGACGACGAGCTGCGCCACGTCGACCGCCTCGACGACATCGCGTTCCTCGCTATGGATCTGGAGTTCCTGGGTTACTCCGATCTCGCCGACAGACTCGTCGACGAGTATCTCGCCGTCACGGCCGACCCCGCCCCGGTCTCGCTGCGGCACCACTACATCGCCTACCGAGCGGCGGTGCGCGCCAAGGTGAACTGCATCCGGCACCAGCAGGGCGCCGAGGGCGTCGCCGAGCACGCCACCCGGCACGTCGAACTGGCACTGCGGCACCTCGAGGCGGGCAGAATCCGGCTGGCACTCGTCGGGGGTCTCCCCGGCACCGGGAAATCCACCGTGGCGCGCGCACTCGCGGAGCAGACCGGCGCGATCCTGCTGTCCAGCGACCACATTCGCGCGGGTCGCCGGGCGCAGGGCGTGCTGACCGGACCGAGCGGCTCGTACAACAGCGGCGCCTACAGCCCGGCCGCACGGGCCCAGGTGTACGCGGTACTGCGCGCCGAGGCCCAGACCCTGCTGGAAGCCGGTCGCTCCGTCGTCCTGGACGCCGCCTGGACAGACGCCGACGAGCGTCGCCACGCCGCACACACGGCCGCCGACACCAGCGCGGAGCTGATCGAATTATGCTGCACCGCACCACAATCGGTGGCATCGGCCAGGATCGTGGCCAGATCCGGCAGCGAATCCGAGGCATCACCCGCCATCGCGGCCGCCATGGCCGCCGACCAGGCCCCCTGGCCGACGGCCGTCACGCTCGACACCACCCGGCCTCTCGAAGACACCGTCCGAACGGCCGTCCACACCTGGAACCTCGGCATGCCCGCGCCGACCTCCCGGGACCGGCCGCGCGTGCGATCCTGATCGCGCGCACGCGGTATCGCTTCTCTACGTTCGCTTTTCGGCCAGGCGAATACCCGTCACGATTTCGGGCTCGATCGCGATCACGGTGTCCATCACCTTGTCGACCCACGAATGCAGCAGTCCCTCGTAGCGGGCGATCCGGTCGCGATCGGTGACGGGGCGGGCGAATCCGGTCACCACGACCGACCAGCCGACCCGCCGGACCGGGTCGATATCGTCGGCCTCGTAGGCCACCACCACGGGAGAATTGCCCCGGATCGCGGAGGTGAACCGAGCCGTGATCCGGGTCCGCACCACGATGGTGCCGTCGTCGTCGACGAGATGGTTCACCGGGCGGATATCGGGTAGCGCGTTGCGGGTGAACACGACCCGGCCCACCGGGACACCGGCCAGCAGCCGCAGCGACTCGGCCCGATCCAGTTCCAGCAGGACACGTCCGGCTCGGTCGCCGGCGGTGGTGTCGGTCACGGGACCCTACCGTTCGCTCGGCGAGAGGCCGCGCGAACGCGCGGCCACGACCAGGGCGAGGTCGCCGTCGTACCGGCGCAGCAGCAACCGGCCCCGGTGACTGCGTGGTTCGGTGAAGAACACGAACGGTAACCCATAGCGGCACAGGTGATTCGCGGCTTCGCCGTCGGTCAGGCGCAGCGCAGGACTCGGATGCATGGTCAGCGAGCCGGGATCGGCCGCTGTGGGCGGTCGCACCGAGTACTGCCGCGCCAGCCGCACGCCCGCGGGCCCCGCCCAATGCACCACGGCGTCCTCACCGGTCTCGGCATCGACGAAAAGATGTGCGTCGTAATCCATCTCATCCATCACCCGCGCGGCCTCGGCCGGAGAACAGGCACGCAGATCACATTCCTTGCGGCGCACGACAGGACGCCGCTCGCTCACCGAGGCCAGCGGCGGGCGCGCCGGATCGGGCCACACCCGCGACTCGCGCGCGCCCGACGAACGGCCGAGGGACCGGTCGAGACGCTCGGCCGCGAAGGTGGCGGCGAAGTCCGCCGGACCGCTCACCTGAATCCGCATCGGTGTTCCCCGATGACGGGTATTCACTTGAACCAGCAGCACCTTCCGATTGCCCGGCGCGACGGACACCCGCAACCGCGCCTTCTCCTCGATGTCGTGGCGGCGCAGTACCCGGCGGACCTCTCGCCCGATACGAGCGACGGCCGCGGCCCCGCGAACCGGCCCATCGAAGGCTGTCTCGATTTCCGACCCCAGCTCAGCTGTAAGCACTCGACACCGACCCACTTCCTTCATCACCCGAACCCAAGCAATCGCGGTCATCTCATCACCGCGGAAACGGGCGCTGTAGGGCCGAAGGTCCCATGAATTCCCGCTCCGGCCGGGCCATTGCCGTTTCTACGGTCCGGCCGGGAAAGATGACCTTCGTCCATGCTCAGCACCACTTCAACGGACTACGGTGGTGGTATCGCAATTACTACGCGGAATGGAATCCAACCCATGATCAAGGTGTTCCTGGTCGACGACCACGAGATCGTCCGGCGCGGCTTGGCCGATCTGCTGGAGGGCGATCCGGAGCTGACCGTGGTCGGCGAGGCGGGTGACGTCTCGCAGGCCCTGGCCCGGATTCCGGCGATGCGCCCGGACGTGGCCGTGCTCGATGTGCGGCTGCCCGACGGCAACGGCATCGAGCTGTGCCGCGACCTGCTGTCGAAGATGGACGGCCTGCGCTGCCTGATCCTCACCTCCTTCACCGACGAGCAGGCCATGCTCGACGCGATCCTGGCCGGTGCCAGCGGGTATGTCGTGAAGGACGTCAAGGGCATGGAACTGGCCCAGGCCGTCAAGGACGTCGGCGCCGGCCGATCGCTGCTGGTCAACCGGGCCGCGGCCGCGCTGATGGAACAGCTGCGCCGCGGCACCCAGCCGGAAGGCCCCCTGGCGACGCTCACCGAACAGGAACGCAAACTGCTGGACCTGCTCGGCGAGGGCCTGACCAATCGCCAGATCGCCGAGCGCATGTTCCTGGCGGAGAAGACGGTCAAGAACTACGTCTCGCGGCTACTGGCCAAACTGGGCATGGAACGCCGCACCCAGGCCGCGGTGTACGCGTCGAAACTGCACACCGGGCAGTCGCGGCGGGTTTGATACGCCCCGATTCACGTGCCTAGTTTCGAATCGTCGGGGCCCGCGCCGGAATCCCCGGATTCCCGGCGGTAGGCGGCCAACGCCGTCGGAAGGGTGGGAAACAGCAGTTCCGGACTGATCCGGTCGACCAGCCCGGCGGCATCCAGCGCGTCCCGCAGATCCTGTTTCACGCGCGCCAGCGCGAAAGTGATTCCGCGCGCGGTCAATTCGGCCCGCAGCTGCTCGACGGCATCCAGGGCGGTCAGATCGACCTCGACGTTGGCCTCCGCGTTGAGCACGAACCACCGCACGGGCCCCCGCTCCCGCGCGGACAGCTCGACGGCGTCCAGGGCGCGGCGGCGGAAGTCCTCGGCATTGGCGAAGCACAGGGGGGCGTCGTACCGGTAAACCACCAGGCCCGCAACGAGTGTCGCGTTCGGGTAGTCGTCGATATCGTGCATTCCGGCCAGTCCGGGTACGAACCCCTGCACGGCGTCGTGGGCGCGGGCCACGCGCCGCAGCAGATCGAGAATCGACAGGGCCACCGCGACCAGCACACCGTACAGCACTCCCAAGCCGAGCACCGCCGCCGTGGTACCGACGGCGAGCACCAGCTCGCTGCGCCGGAAGCGCGCGATCCGTCGGAACTCCGCCACATCGACCAGCTGGCATGCCGCGTACACCACCAGCGCGCCCAATGCGGCGGCGGGGAATACCGCGAGAACTCCTCGCGCCCCGAGCAATACGGCCAGCACGGCGACCACCGTGACGACCGAATAGAGCTGCGTCCGCGCCCCGGCGATATCCGCGATCGTGGTGCGGCTCCCGCTGCAGCTGACGGGGAAGCCGTGCAGCACTCCGGCGGCCACATTGGTCGCTCCGAGCGCGGCGAGTTCGGTGTTGGCGTCGACGTGGCGGCGGTGACGAGCCGCGAAAGCCCGTGCGGTGAGCGCGTTGTCGGAGAACGCGACGACGGCGATACCCACCGCGGGCAGCACCAGCTGCGTCAGGTCGGACATCGCGACGCCGTCGACACCGGGTTCCGGCAGTCCGGCGGGTATCGACCCGACCACCCGAATTCCGTAGTGCTGCAGCGAGAACAAGGCGACGACCAGCGAGGCGCCCAGCACCGCGAGCAGCGGTCCCGGCGCCCGTGGAATCCATACGGCCAGTGCCAGCAGGCATACCAGCACGGCGGCGGCCACGGTGACGGTCGGCCAGTGCACCTCGGCGATATTCTGCGCGAACGACCGCACCTGCGCGGGAATGGTCTCCCCCGTGACCGGCACGCCGGTCACCCGCTCCAGTTGCCCGGCGATCATGATGCCCGCCGTGCCCGCCAGGTACCCGACCAGGACCGGCTTCGACAGCAGATCGGCCAGCAATCCCAGCCGAGCCACCGCCGCGACCAGGCAGATCGCTCCCACCAGCAGCGCGAGCACCGCCGCCAGCGCGGCGTATCGCCGCGGGTCCCCCATCGCCAGCGGCGCCAGCGTCACAGCGGTCAGCAGTGCCGTCGTCGATTCGGGCCCGACCGACAACTGACGAGAGGTCCCCAGCAGCACATAGACCACCAGCGGCCCCAGGCACGCCCACAGACCGACCACCGGTGGCAGCCCCGCGACCGTCGCGTAGGCCATCACCTGTGGAACCAGGTAGGCGGCCACGGTCACCCCCGCCACCACATCGGGCCGCAACCATGCTCTCCGATAGCCGCGGAACTGCGCGAGGCCCGGGAGCCACCTCACTCGCGCCGGGGCCGACTCGTCACCGGTTCCATTCCGCATAGACGAAGCATCGCGCGCCGGAGCACCGGGCGGCACGGCCGTAGGTCACGATCGGAGCACGCGGGAGTCCCAAGCGGACGCCTACGAAGCGAGCCTGTCGGCCGCGACGTCCTTCTCCACCAGGCGCACGCCGGTGACGAGGGTGGGCTCGATCGCGATGACGGCGTCCATGACCGTATCGGTCCACGGCCGCAGCTCCCGCTCGTATCGGGCGATCCGGTCGGGATCGGTGACCGGTCGAGCCAAGCCGGTCACCACGACCGACCAGCCGATATGACGGACCGGATCGATATCGTCGACCTCGTAGGCGACGACCACCGCGGGGTCGGAGCGCACGGTATCGGTCAGCCGCGAGGTCAGGCGGGTGCGGACGATGATCTCCTCGCCGTCCAGGCAGTGGTTGACCGGCCGGATGGCGGGCAGCGCGTCGCGCGTGAACACGACCCGCCCGAACGGAGCATCGGCCAGCAATCGCATGGCCTCGGCCCGGCCGAGTTGCACCACCGCACGAGGAACCACCGATCCCTCGGACCCGTCGTCGGAATACACCACCGAGACCGGGTCCGCTCCGGCGGAGCCTGATCCGAACGAACCCACGTGACACCCTTTCTCTGATTCGAGGAACCGTCCTGCAACTTCCAACCGCCAATTCCAGCACTCGCCCGGCACCACGCACAGAGAAGAAGGTCACTTGTCCAACTTCTCCCGCGTGATGCCGATTACACCGGCTACGACCTCGGTGGATGCACCACCATCACGGGGCATTCGGCATGCTGCACCAGCGAATTCGACGTCGACCCGAGCAGCGTGCCGAGATACCCGCCGCGGCCACGGCTGCCGACCACGAGCAGTCGCGCCGACCCCGACCATTGCTGCAACGCGCGCACGGGATCGGAAACATACATCCGCCGGGACACCCTGACGTCCGGGAACATCTCCTGCCATCCGGCCAGCCGCTCGGCGAGTACGGCCCGCTGCGTCTCGCCCGCATCCCGCACCGGAACGAGCAGCTCGGACTCGCCCTCGAACCAGCCGAGGTCCAGATCGCTCCAGGCATGCACGGCGACCAGTTCCGCTCCGCGTTCGGACGCCTCCTCGAATGCGGCCGCGAGCGCGGCCTCGCTCACCGGGCTGCCATCGATACCCACGACCACGGGCCCCTGCCGGTGCACCGCGTTTCCCGAGGCCGGGTCGGTGCGCACCACCACCACGGCGCCGTGCCCGTGAGCGGCTACCGTCAGCAATACCGAACCCAGGTGCGACCGGAACTCGCTCGTCCCCTCCGCGCCGAGCACCACCAGATACGCCGTTTCGCTCTCGCGAATCAGGAGCGCCGCCGCGCCGGACTCCGTGGCTTCCGAGGACACCCGGACCCCCGGTGCCGCGGCGCGGACGCGCTGCGCCGCCCGTTCCACCAGTGCCGCCGCGTGTGAGTGCGCCGCGTCGAGCATCGGCGCCACGCGGTCACCGTGCCGATCCCGCACCCGCCGCAGGCCCACCGTGTCGTAGCCGTGCACGATGCGCAGTGCCCGGTCACGACATACGGCGATATCGGCAGCCCAGTCCAGCGCGGTGTCGGCCGCCACCGAACCGTCCACTCCGACAACGACTGCCGCGTCCGCGAGATGATGCACATCGGTTCGCTGGGTTGCCATCGAAACTCCTCTCGCACGCGATAGCGCGAACGCCCGCCACCAGCGGACGGTGGGTCCGGCACGGCGACGCGAACGTCATCCGTGCCGGGCCGGTGAGCCCGCGGTCCGCCTATGCGCTCGCGGCACGCGCCGCCGGGGCGGTGTGCGTCGCGCTGCTGGGCACCACGAGCGTCGGGCAGTGCGCCAGGTGCAGCAGCGCCGTACTCGTCGACCCGAGCACCATGCCGGGGAAACCGCCGCGGCCGTGGCTGCCGACTATCAGCAGCTGCGCCTCCTCGGATCTGGCCAGCAGGGCACGAGTGGGACTGTCGCACACCACGACTCGTTCGACCGCCACGTCCGGGAACCGCTCCGTCCAACCGGCCAGGCTCTCCGCCAGCAGCACCTGCTCGGTCTCGCGGATGCCCTCCCAGCCGACGATCGGCATGTCGTACCCGCTCATATCGCTCCAGGCGTGCACGGCGACGAGCCCCACCTTGCGCTGCGACGCCTCGCCGAAGGCCAACTCGATGGCCGGGACGCTGTTGGCGGTCCCGTCCACGCCGACGACCACCGGCTTGCGTCCCCAAGCGGCGTCGGCGGCCGCGTCGCCGTGGACCACGGCGACCGGGCAGTGCGCGTGGCGGCTGACCGCGGTGCTGACGGATCCGAGCAGCGCGCGCCGGATCGCACCGCGGCCGCGGCTGCCGACCACGATCATCCGCGCCTCCATCGACCGCTCGAGCAGGGTCGGAATGATCAGGTCGAACGTCAGCTCGGTGGTGATCACCACCTCGGTATCGGGTACGGCGTGCCGGGCGATCGACGCCGCCTCGGCCAGCACGCGTTCACCGTCCTCGCGCAG
The DNA here is from genome assembly GCF_001613165.1 of Nocardia mexicana NBRC 108244. GTDB lineage: Bacteria > Actinomycetota > Actinomycetes > Mycobacteriales > Mycobacteriaceae > Nocardia > Nocardia mexicana. The sequence continues at coordinate 123,586 of NZ_BDBV01000024.1, read as the reverse complement.
CCACTGCTGTTCGTTCGCGGCCAGTATCGACGCCATCCCGGGCCTCGGATCCACCCCGAACGAGGTGATGATGTGCAACGCGCAGCGATGCAGCGCGGCCTCGACCGCGGCCCACACCACGGCCTGCAGGGCGATCTCCGATCCATCGGCGCCGACCACGATGGTCGCTCTCGTCCTCGTCTCCGTCATGGCCTCTCCTTCTGCGATGTCACCTTCGAGCGTCCCCCGCGAGGTGACGCGCGCACAGGGCCCAAAGTCGATCTCCGGCGGGCCCTGCGCCACCCGGGCCTCGTACGACGCCGTCATGTCCTCGATCGGCGTCCGGCTCGGCGGACACCCGCGCCTTCTCGCCATTCGCGCAGGTGTCCGCCCACCACTGTGCTCAGCGCCGGGAGTCGGCGGCAGAGCACATGGCCACCGGCGCCGGGGACCATCGGGCCGGGAATCGCCGCGGACATGCGTTACCCGTGCATGACGCTGCTGCGGAGACGCCCGGATCGGCAAGCAGGCATGTCGATTCCGCCTGCGGGCCCAGGACCTTCGCCCCTCGACGCCTGTGTGCCGCGCGCGCACGCTCGTTTCCAGGACGATCCTCAGGAGGTTGCCGATGCGGCGTCCGTGCGACGGAGCTTCCGGCGGAGGCATGAACGCGGCACCGCGCCCACACGATGCCGAGCGGTATCACCCGGAAGCTGCCGGGAAGGGCGATGCTGCCGCGGCCACAGTGCTACCGCCCGCGGGTCTGACGGCGACCGAGGTGGCGCTACGGCGTGAGCGTGACGGCCGCAACGCGCTTCCGGGCCCACCGCACCCCAACCCCGCGCTTCTGCTGCTGGCGCAGTTGACGCACTTCTTCGCGGTACTGCTCTGGGTGGCCGCCGGACTGGCGCTGGCGGGCGGGATGCCGACGCTGGCGATCGCGATCGCGGTCGTCGTGATTCTCAACGGCGTCTTCTCCTTCGCGCAGGAGTACCGGGCCGACCGAGCCACACAGCGGCTGCGTGATCTGCTGCCGATGCGGGCTCGGGTACGGCGCGACGGGCGAACGACCGTCGTCGATTCGGCGGATCTGGTGGTCGACGACGTCGTGGTGCTGGAGGCCGGTGATCGAGTGTGCGCCGACGCGAGGGTCTCCGCGGCGGCACGATTCGAGGTGGACGAATCGATGTTCACCGGGGAGAGCCGCCCGGTCGCCGTCGACACCGGACGGCAGATCCTCGCCGGAACGTATGTCGTTGCGGGACAGGGCGAAGCGGTGGTGACGGCGACCGGGGGACGCACCCGGCTCGCCGGGCTCGCGGCCGTGACCGAGCATGCGAGCCGACCGCCCAGTCCCCTGTCGCGGCAGCTGAATCGCGTCGTCCGTGTCATCGCGCTGCTCGCGGTGGGCGTCGGCGCGGTGGCGTTCCCGCTGTTCGCGGTTCTCGGCATGGACTGGCGCAACAGTTTCCTGTTCGCGGTCGGCGTCACCGTCGCGCTCGTGCCCACGGGTCTGCTGCCGACCGTGACCCTCTCACTGGCACGCGCCGCGCAGCGGATGGCGAGGGCCGATGCGCTGGTGCGCCGTCTGGAGGCGGTCGAGACCCTCGGCGCGGCCACCTTCGTCTGCACGGACAAGACCGGCACCCTGACTCGTAACGAGATGCAGGTCGTGGAGGTGTGGACGCCGCACGGCACGGTCACCGTCAGCGGCACGGGATACGAACCCACCGGTCGACTGGCGGGAACTCCGGAGGCGATGAATGCCGCAGCGGCACTGGCGGATTCGGCCGCACGGTGCTCACCGGACGTCCACGCGGCGCAGCGGAGCGGCCGGTGGGTGCCGGTCGGCGATCCGATGGAGGTCGCGCTGCACGTCCTGGCCGCACGCGCCGGCTGCCCGCCCGCACCCGTCCCGAGGCGGCGGATACCGTTCGACCCGCACACGCGCCGGGCCGTCGTCGAGGACGCCGATGGTCTCCACGTCACCGGAGCTCCGGAGGCGGTGTTCGCCCTCTGCTCGACCGGCGACGGGAGCGAACCGGAATTCACCTCTGCGAGAGCGCGAGTCGCGCAGCTGACAGCCCGCGGCCTGCGTGTGATCGCGGTCGCGTCCGCGCCCGGATCCGCAGCCCCCCGCATGCTCGGCGTCGTCGCACTCGAGGACCCGCCGCGCGCCGACGTCGCCGACGCCATCGCCGCCTGCCGTCGCGCGGGTATCCGCCTGGCGATGGTCACCGGCGATCACCCCGGGACCGCCGTCGCCGTCGCCGCCGAGGTCGGCCTGTGCACGGAGCGTCGAATCGTGGTGGAGGGCAAGGACCTTCCCGAGGACGACGACGAACTCGGGACGCTGCTGGACGCCGACGGAGTCGTGGTGGCCCGGGTCACGCCCGAGGACAAGCTGCGTATCGCGCAGGTGCTGCAGCGGCGCGGACATATCGTCGCGATGACCGGTGACGGCGTCAACGACGGTCCGGCCCTCCGCACGGCCGACATCGGCGTCGCCATGGGCGCCTCCGGCACCGATGTCGCCCGGGAGGCCGCCGACCTGATTCTGCTCGACGATCACTTCGGCACCATCGTCTCGGCGATCGAACTGGGCCGCGCGACGACCGCCAATATCCGGCGATTCCTCACCTACCATCTGACCGACAACGTCGCCGAGCTCGCACCGTTCGCGCTGTGGGCCGCCTCCGGCGGCACGATTCCCCTGGGGTTCACCGTCTTACAGGTGCTGGCTCTCGATATCGGCACCGATATGCTGCCCGCCCTCGCGCTCGGCGCCGAGCCGCCCAATCCACGCACGATGTCCCGTCCCGCGAGGCTGAGGCGCCTGATGGACGGCCGCCTGCTGCGGCGGGTGTTCCTCGCGCTGGGTCCGGCCGAGGCGGTGACCGGCATGCTCGTATTCCTCGCCGTCCTGTACGCGGGCGGCTGGGTGCCGGGCGATACGGCCGACGAGTCCGTCGTGGCGGCGGCCTCCGGATCCCTCTTCGCCGCAGTCGTTTTCGGCCAGCTGACCAACGCGTTCGCCTGCCGGAGCGAGACCCGCGGCGTATGGGTCACGGGCTGGCGCGGCAACCCCCTGCTGCTGGGCGCGCTGGCCGCCGAACTTGCCCTGCTCGCGGCGTTTCTCTGGCTGCCACCCCTGCCCGGCCTGCTGGGCGGATCGCCGCCGACCGCCCTCGGATGGGCGGGAGCGGCGGCCGCGATCCCGGCGATCGTGGCCGCCGATACCGCGTACAAGGCCCTGGTCAGGCCAGGGAGAGGAACAGCTTCTCCATCTTCTTGGCGTCGACGCTGTCCGGGCCGCCGGTGGTGAGGCAGTGCTGAAGTCCGGTGGCCACCAGGGCGTAGCCGCTGCGACTCAGGGCCTTGTTGACCGCCGCCAGCTGGGTGAGCACGGCCTCACATTCGGCCCCCTCCTCCATCATTCGGATCACCCCGGCGAGGTGCCCGTGCGCCCGCTTCATCCGGGTGGTCACGGCCTTCACGTCCTCGGGCTCCAGTCGCATGCGCCTACCTCCTGCGTCCGCGCGGCCGTGGTCGGCCGTGCCCGTCGATTGTATATCCCCCCAGGGGGATGCTATCTTCGGATTATATCCCCCCGGGGGGATGCAAGGTGTAACTGTATGCACCGGACATCCCCTGGGCTGTCCAGCGAAACCAAGGAAACGGTCATGTCGTCGATCACCGAACACGTGCACTCCCGCCACGGCGCCGAGGTGCTCCGCGAGCTCTCACCGCAGCACCGTGAGCTGCGCCGCGCCATCCCCGAGGTCTACAAGGGCTTCGGCGAACTGAGCAAGGCCGCGTTCGCGCCGGGCGCGCTCGACCGCAAGACCAAGGAGCTCATCGCGCTCGCGATCGGCGTGACCGAGGGCTGCGACGGCTGCATCGCCTCGCACGGGCAGGCGGCCGCCCGCGCCGGAGCCACCCGGCAGGAGGCCGCCGAGGCCATCGGCGTCACCTTCCTCATGCACGGCGGCCCGGCCACCATCCACGGCGCCCGCGCCTACGAGGCGTTCTGCGAGTTCGCCGATACCGTCGACGCCGACGCGCACCCCGCATGACTGCCCAGCGAAAGGGAAATCACGATGTGTAGTCCCGTCGAATGCCGAAACTGCGGCAAGACGACCTGGTCCGGCTGCGGTCGGCATATCGCCGAGGTCCGGGCCGCCGTCCCCGCCGAACGTTGGTGCCCCGGCCACCGGGATGCCGAACGCAAGAGTCCACTGCGCCGTCTGTTCGGCCGATAGCAGGGAGGTCATGCGATGAAGATGGATGCGAAACTGTCGGCGACCTTGCACGCATCGTTCGCCGAGGCGGTCGAACGCACTCGAACAGCGTTGTCGGAGCAGGGTTTCGGCGTCCTGACCGAGATCGATGTGCAGGCCACCCTGCGGGCGAAACTGGGGGTGGACACGGAGAACTATCTGATTCTCGGCGCGTGCAACCCACCCCTCGCCCACCGCGCCCTCGAGGCCGAACGCCGCGTCGGTCTGCTCCTGCCCTGCAACGTCGTGGTCCGGAGCGTCGGGGCCGACGCCGTGCTGGTCGAGGCCGCGGATCCGCGAATGATGGCCGATCTCGTCGACGCCGAGGCGATGACCGCAGTGGCGGAGGAGGCCACCGAGCGGCTCTACGCGGCGATCGAATCACTCGCCGACGACCCTCGCACTCCGGCCGACCGATAGGGCACGGCGCCACGACCGCACGAGCCGTCCCCGAGACGACGGCGGCCGCGCGACCAGGGACCGCCGCCCCCGTGCCACGGTGGCATTGGTCCCGGCACCGGATGCGGCCAGGCCCTGTCCCCGGGCCGCCGTCGCGGCGGATCCTGTCGTTCATGGACCCGCACACACCCAGCGACCCGCCGGCCACGGTCCTGCGGGACAACAGAATCCGTCACGGGGGCAGCAGATGACCACGAATACTCGTTCCCGCTGGGTGGCCGTGGTCATCGCCGTCGTCGCCGGTATCGGACTCATCGACGCCGCGACCGGCCGCACCTGGGATCTGGTCGCGGTATTCGGCGTGATCGTCGTACTGGGCTCGGTCTCGGCGGCCTCGCACTGGGCCGGCCGCCCGTCGATCACCCTGCGACGAGATCTCGCGCGGTGGCTGGCGATTCGTGCCGCGGACAGCGGCGAAGCCGCCGACCGGATCGCCGATCGTGCAGTCGCCGCCTACCGGGCCGGACTCACCGACGATCGCGAACCACTATGACGCGCACCGAGCTGCCCGAAACCACGACGACGCGGCCGGAGCTCCTGGTGCTCGACGGCGCAGGCGCGAGCGGCGAACTGGTCGGCGGTAAGGCGGCCGCACTCGACCGCCTGATCGGCTGGCACATCCCGGTACCGCCCGCCGCCTGCGTCACCGCATCCGCGTATCGCGAGGTGGCGGGCGCACCCGAGATCGAGGCGCTGCTCGCGCGTCTCGACCGCCGGCCGGACGTGAGCACCGCCGAAATCGATGCCGCATTCCGGCGCGCGGGGCTGCCCGAGGAATTGGTCGAGCGCATCACCGCCGTGGCCGCCCGCGTCGGCGGTGGCGGGCGCGTCGCAGTCCGCTCGTCGGCGACGGTGGAGGATATGGACGCCTCGTCGTTCGCAGGGCAGTACGTGTCGATCCTCGATGTGGATCCAGCCGACCCCGCGGCCGTCGAGCGCGCTGTGCTGTCGGTGTTCTCGTCGTTGCACCATCCCGCCCCGCGCGCCTACCGACGGGCTCTCGGAGTCGCCGACGAGGGTGCGGCGATGGCGGCGCTGATCATGCCGATGATTCCGGCGGTGCGCAGCGGCGTCCTGTTCACGCAGGATCCGACGGGCCCCGCGGGCACCGTGCGTATCGAGACGGTGCACGGACTCGCCGACGTACTCGTCTCCGGCAGACAGACCCCGCAGGTGCTGCTCGCACCCGGCGGGACGCCGCCCGCGCACGCGGCCCCGGAGATCGAGCCGCTACTCGCGACGGCTCGGGACATCGAGCGCCATACGGGACGGCCCCAGGATGTGGAGTGGGCGTGGGACGGATCGCGGCTGTGGGTCGTACAGGCGCGCCCGATCACGATCCTCGGCACGGACCAGGACCCCGTCGACTCTGCGCCGCAGGATCTTTCGGATCGCGAGTTCACCACCTCGGGCATCGCCGAGATGCTGCCGGGCGTCCTCGCGCCGCTGCGCTGGGATATCTGCTCCCACCTGGTCGAGGAAGCGCTGCGGTCCATGCTCGACGCGCTCGGCACACTGCCGCAGGACGACATCGAACCTCCGCATCGACTGCTCCGGCGAATTCACGGACGCGCCGCGCTGGATGCCGCGCTGGTCGGCGCGGCCGACATGTCGGAGGCGGCGCCGAGCCGCCCGCGCGACCGCATCGCGGCGACGGGTCACCGCGTCCGCGCCACCCGTGCTCGACGCCGAGCCTGCTTCGACGCCGATACGGTGATCCATGCCGCCGACGAAATCTATTCCAGCGAGCCGATTCTCGATACTCTGGATAATCGCGCGCTGCTGCGGTATCACCTCGCGCTGCTCGATCTGGCAACGCGCGCCATGGCGGCGGAGGTCATCGTCGCGGCGGACGCCGGAGCCATCCACCAGGGGGTGCGCCGCCTGCTCGACCGCTACCTCGCTCCGGCCGCCGCGGCGGCGCTCGCGAATACGCTCACTGTCCCGGCCGGTGCCGTCACCGTCCGTCCGGGCGCGTCCATGGCCATCCCGACCGGACCCACCTGGCTGGAGTCCGGCCTGCGGCCTCCGGTGCCCGCGGGATCCGAGGAGACCGGGTCGGCGGAGTCGGTGATCTCGGCGCTCAGCACCGGCCCACGCTGGCCGAAACCGGGCCTCACCCGCTGGCTGCGCCGCCGTCGGATCGAACGGCTGACCACCGAGGCGAGTGGCCAGTTCGAGCGCCGGGAGCGCGCCAAACACGCGATTCTGCTGCTGGGCGGAGAAATTCGCCGAGTACATCTGGAGTTCGGGCGCCGGTTCGAGGCCGCGGGTGCGTTGCCGCGACCGTCCGATATCCAGCTGCTCACGCTCGCCGAGTTTCGTTCGCTCGCAACCGGATCACTCGCACCACCGCCCGCCCTGCTGGACCGCCGCAGGCGACGGCTGCACCGACAGGAACAGCTCGATCCCTTGCCGTCGACATTCCGCGGACTCCCGGAATCCGTCGCTCCCCCGCCACCGGCCGGCGCACGGCGTCTCGAAGGGTGGGCGGCCAGCGGCGGACACTTCCGGGGCATCGCGCGCCGGCTCACCGCACCCGGGCAGCCGCTGGCATCGGACGAGATCCTGCTGGCGGTCACCACGGACCCGTCCTGGGCGCCGCTGCTGATGCGTTGCGGCGCCATGGTGATCGAGCAGGGCGGCCCACTGTCGCATGCCGCGATCCTCGCTCGCGAGTTCGGGGTACCCGCCGTGTTCCACCTGCCCGGGGCCGCGCGCTCTCTCGACGGGCGCCGTATCGAGGTGGACGGAGACTCCGGCACCGTGACGATTCTCGACGAGGGGCCCGCCGATGAGCACTCGTGACCGTGACCGCGCCGCGCTGCTCGGCGCCGATCGGCTCCACATCTTCGTTCCCGCCATCATGAGTGTCGGGCTCCTGTTCTGGCTGGCCAGTGAGCTGCGCGAACTCGTTCGAAGCAGCGGCGACGCCGCGCGCGCCAAGCGATCCGCGATCGACGGACACGCGGTCGCGAGGTTCACCACCGCCACACACGACCCGGATTCGCCTGCCCGCCGCGGCCTGCGCCCGCGGCCGGTGTATCTGCTGATCGCCCTGACGCTGTGGGGCGGTGCGGTGTACGTGACGATCGGCTCGGTCGCGAACTATTTCCAGCAACCGGGATGGGTGGCCGATATCGCGTGGCTGCTGTGCCTGTCGCTGGGTGTCGTGGCCATCGCCGGCTACTACGGCACGGTGGCCGCGATCGTGTTCGCCCGGTATCCGGCACCGCCGCCGACGGTGAGCCGGACACTCACCAATACCCCGCTGACGACCCGTCCGGTGGAGGGCGAGCAATGGCTCGCCCAGCCGCCCTGGCAGCTCGGCGCCGGATTCCTCGCCGCGCTGGCGGCGTCGAGCCTGCTGTCGCTGGTGGTCGCCGCGTCGCCGTATGTCGTCGCCGGCTTCGATCGCTCGGTCGCGGACTGGTTCAGGGGGTTGTCCGCGGTGCCGTGGTCACGGTTCACGACGTTCGCTTTCGACACGAGAACCGTAGTGGCACTGGTCGTCCTGGTCGGCCTGGCCACGCTGCGCTGTCGCGCGCTGGCCGTCGCCTATGCCACGGCGACCGGTTTCGGGCTGCTGGCCAGCGCCGGACTGCGGACGTTGATCGAGCGCGGCCGCCCGCCCGGCGGACCGATGGCGGGCGCGGTGGATTCCTATCCGAGCGGCCATATCATCCAGGCGGTCGTGATCGCGGGATTGGTTCCGCTCGCGCTGGCCACACTGACGCACCGGCGTCGCCTCGTCGCGCCGCTCACCATCGTGCTGGGTGCGGCCGCGGTGGCGGCGGCGGCGGATCGGGTCGCCGAGGGCCTGCACTGGCCGACCGATGTCCTCGGCGGCGCGGGCATCGGACTGGCACTCGTGCTGGGCGCGCGCTGGGTGGTCGAACGCCCTCGCGCGCACGTCGCCTGTCGCGGCTGCCTGTGGTCACCACATTCGCACCTTCGTTCGCCCGCTCCGCGCGGCGCGATACCACTGTCCGTTTCCGGCGCCCAGATCGTCCGGCTTTTCGCCCATCTGTCCGCGGGCGCGGTGGCGGTGACGCTGGCCGTGCTCACCGTCACCGTCGGAGTGCCCTCCAGCGGAGAGGGTTTCGTCTTCGGCAGCGCTGTCGAGACTCCCGTGCAGCTGGCGCTCGCGGGTGTCGTCTCGATCGGTGCGCTGCTGTCGTGGCGGTGGGAGGCGCTGGGCGCGGTACTGATCGCTCTGGCCGCGACGATGCTGGGTATCTTCGCCGCGGTCGAATACCAGCCGATCTATGCGATGGCCCTAGCGGGAGGCGCGATGGTCCCGTCGGTCCTGCTATGGCTGAGCTGGCAACACCGGCGCACCGCACTCGAACTCCTCGTCCTGGCGATCGTCACCCTGCTGCTGCTCGGCGCCACCTGGGTGGGCGCCAGCCGCGTCTACGCGATCTACTTCGGGCCGACGCATCCGGAGAGCACGGCGCCCGCGCTGGCGGTGGACCGTGTCGACTGGGTGTGGTCGGGCGAGCTGCGCCCGGACGGCCTCACCGTCACCGCCCGCCTGGCCGCCGGGCACCGGGACGCCGCGCTGCGAATCGTCGCGGACGACGGCACTGCCGTCGACACGGCGCCGGTCGCGGCGGGCGAGCACCGGATCGCCCGCATGCGCGCCGAGGGGCTGCGTCCCGGTACCCGGTACGCCTATACCGTCGTTGTCGACGGCACACCGGACAGCACGCGGGGAATCGGCCGCTTCACCACGCCGGTGGACGGGCCCATGTCGTTTCGGGTGACCGTCGGGGCGTGCGCCCGGGTCGGCTCCAACGGCGCCGTCTTCGACGCCCTCGCCGCCGAGCAGGCGCTGTTCTATCTCGCCCTCGGCGACCTGCACTACGCGAATATCGAAAGCACCACTCCCGCACCGTTCTTCGCCGCTTACGACCGGCTGCTCACCCGGCCCGGACAGGCCGCGCTCTATCGCAGCAATCCCATCGCCTACGTCTGGGACGACCACGACTACGGCCCCAACGATGCCGGAGCCGCCGCGCCCGGCCGCGAGGCGTCCCGGACCGCCTTCGGCACCACGGTGCCGCACTATCCCTTCACCTCCGCCAGCGGCACCGTCAACCAGGCGTTCACCATCGGCCGGGTGCGTTTCGTCCTCACCGACGACCGGTCCGCCGAGACCGAGACATCCATGCTCGGCACGGAGCAATTACGTTGGTTGACAGACGAATTGGTGCAGTCCAGCCGCACCCACGCACTGGTGGTGTGGGGCAACTCGGTGCCGTGGATCGGCGCGGCCCGGCCCGGCGCCGACGGGTGGGCCGGGCATGCCGACGAGCGGCAGCGGATCGCCGACGCCCTGGCCGCCGCGAATGTCCGCAACCTGGTATCGGTCGGCGGTGACGCACATATGGTCGCGATCGACGACGGGACCAACAGCGACTACTCGTCTCAGGGCGGCGCCGGGTTCCCGATCCTGCAGGCAGCCTCGCTGGACCGCCCCGGCAGCGTGAAGGGCGGCCCTTACAGCGAAGGCACCTTCCCGGGCGGAGGCCGGTACGGAGTGCTCGACGTCACGGACAACGGCGCCACCGTCACAGTGACGCTGACCGGGAAGCGTTGGGACGGGACAGTTCTCACCCGATACGAATACTCGGTTCCACGCGTCCAGGGCGGCCCGTGACGCCGAGACCAGTGCCCTCGCGGACGACGACGATCGGGCATTGCACCGACTGCAGCAGCGCGGAACATACCGATCCCAGCAGTCTCCGCCGCAGCGATCCGAACCCGCGGCTGCCGAGCACGAGCATCCGCGCCTCTCGCCGGATCCGCGCCTCCCGCCGGATCCGGGGCTTTCGTCCCCGGGGTGCGGTGACAGTCGGCAGCGTCCGACCGGGCGCGGTGGATCGTACTGTGAGGTTGGCGCCGGGAACGGCGACCGCGAAACTCCTGTCTCCGAGGAGAACTCATGACTCACCACGATGATCCCCACCGACCGGCGACCGCCCCGGTGCTCGTCGGCGTCGACGGCTCACCCGGAGCCGAGACCGCGCTGCGGTGGGCGGCGCAGTTCGCCGTCCGGCGCGGCCGCCCGCTCCAGATCGCGCACGGCATGAACCTGGCCCGTATCGGCGCCCGGTTCGGTGCCTACGCGGTCACCGCGGCACCGGCGGTCGAGGCCGCCCGCACCCGGGGATACGACATCGTCGAGCGGGCCGAGCAACTGGTGCGTGAGATCGCCCCCGAACTGCCGGTGACCACGGCGCTCACGAACGACCGCGGAGCCGCGTTGCTCATCGACCACAGCGCCGAGGCGTATGCCGTCGTACTCGGAGCGACCGGTTCGTCGGGCACGCTCACCCATCTGGGCTCCACACTCCTGACCGTCACCGCCCACGCCGCGGGCACGGTCATCGTGGTCCGCACCGACCCGGACGCCGGCGATGCCGTCCACACCGGCGGACCGGTCGTGGTCGGGGTCGACGGCACGCCGACCAGCGAGGCAGCGATCGCCACCGCCTTCTCCGAGGCCGCCGCGCGGCGCACGGACCTGATCGCCGTACACACCTGGAGCGACTGGAACTTCGGACGCCACGGAGCCCGCGACGATCTGTTGCCGCCCGGCGCCGATTTCGAACAGACCGAGGAGGCGATCCTCGCCGAACGACTGGCCGGATGGCAGGAGAAGTACCCCGATGTCAGCGTGACTCGCTACATCTACCTGTCCGATCCCGCGGCACAGCTGCAACAGTGGTCGCACACCGCGCAATTGGTCGTCGTGGGCAGCCGCGGGCACGGCGGACTCACCGGCCTGCTGCTCGGATCCACTGCCAATTACCTTGTGCAGCACGCGCATTGCCCGGTCGTCGTCGTGCACCCGGCCGAACGCCCGCCCCAACCGGACAGCAACGCCTGACCAGCCGCCGGCGACGGCCTCACCGGAAACCGGACTGCCGATACATCTGCTCGATCCGGGACCGCGTCCCCACACCGGTGCCCGGTGTGGTGAGGGCGGCCGTGGCCGCGGCGATACCCAGGCGCACCGCGTCACCGAGGTCGGCACCGCGCGCGAGGCCGACGGTGATACCCGCGACCATCGCGTCGCCCGCACCGATGCCGCTGCGCACAGGCACCGCCACCGGTGCGAACCACTGGTGTTCCCCCGCGGTCACGGCCAACGCTCCCGCGGCACCCAGCGACACCACCACGATCCGCGACACACCCGCGGCGATCAGCTCGCGCGCCGCCGTCACTTGCTCGCCACGGCCCGCCAGCGGGCGGCCGGCATACTCGGCGAGCTCCCGCAGGCTCGGCTTGAGCAGCAGGACGCCGCCGCGCAATTCCCGCAGCGACGGCCCGGAGGTGTCGACTATCAGCGGAACCTCCAGTACCCCTGCGAGATCGGACACCTGCTGATAGAAATCCGCCGGGACACCGGGCGGTAGGCTGCCGCTGACAACCAGAAAACGTGCGCCCTGGGCCACCTTCTCGACCGTCGCCAGGCAACGATGCTGTTCGGCCGGGGTCAGCCGCGCGCCGGGGAACACGAAACGGTACTGGCTACCGGCACCGGTGTCGGTGACCGAGAAACTCTCGCGGGTCGGCTCCGCCACCGGCACCGCCCGGCACGGCACATCCGCGGCCCGGACCAGATCGGCGAGCAGACGCCCCGTATGCCCGCCCGCCGGGAACACCGCGATCACGGGCTCCCCGAGCACCCCGGCGGTTCGGGCGACATTGACGCCACCGCCGCCCGGATCGAACCGCGGTGTGGCACAGCGCATTTTGTCCGTGGTAACCACGGCACCGGTGCGGGTGGCGATATCGACCGCAGGGTTCATCGTGAGCGTAACGATCGACATCGCCGTCCCTTCCCGAAATCCGCCGAATCCCGGGGGATCCGCCGCCTACCGGCTATTCGCCGGGCTTGACCTCGACCTTCTTCACCTGTTCCTTCGGCTCCTTCAGCGGCACCGAAACGGTGAGGATGCCCTTGGCGTAGCTGGCGTCGATACCCTCGTCCTGGGCACCCGACGGCAGCGTCACCGTGCGCGCGAACGAGCCGTAGCTGAACTCCGAACGGCCCTTCCCCTCGTGCTTTTCACTGCGCTCGGCCCGGATAGTGAGCTGCCCGTTGTGCACCGTCACCTCGACATCCTTCGCCGGATCGATACCGGGGATCTCGGCGCGCACCACATAGCGGCCGTCCTCCACGGTGTCTTCGACGCGCATCGGATGGGTGCCGAAGACCGGTACCAGACCGGGCGGGAAGGCATTCCACAGATCGGTGAATTCCGCCAGCAGCGAACCCGGCCGGTGAGCGGGAAGCAGACTCATGATCACTCCTCGGAGAGACGAATATATTTCCGACACCGTCGATTTCACGTCGGGAACCGCTCGGCATGTAGGGCATCGGGTAGTTCAGTCCGGTGACCGAGGTCCCGACGCCGACCCCGCCGCATCACACGGGCCGCGCCGGGACCTTCCGCATCTCCGGATGCCGAGGACACCGGGACTTTCGACACTGGCCGACCGGCGCCGAGCGGAGTCGACTAGCGGGTAAGGAGGAAGATGATGTCACAAGATCCAGTTCTGGTTGCCTACGGTTCCAAGCGCGGCGGCACCGCCGAAATCGCCGGGTGGATAGCCGAGGCGCTACGCTCGGAACACATTGCCGCCGAGGCGAGATCGGCAGATCATGTCCAGTCGCTCGACAACTACTGCGCCGTGATTCTCGGGGGCGCACTGTATGCGGGCCGCTGGCATCGGGACGCTCGGCGCTTCTCCCGCCGATTCGCGGCTCAATTGCGGACCAGGCCGGTATGGCTGTTCGCCAGCGGCCCGCTGGACGACTCCGCCGACCGATCGGATCCGGGCAAGATTCCGGGCGCCAACGCGGTCCGCAAGGCCGCCGACCGCCTCGACGCCCGCGGCTACACCCTTTTCGGTGGCCGCCTCACGCCCGATGCGCGCGGCTTCCCAGCGTCCGCGATGGCCAAGACGCACGCCGGTGATTTCCGGAACAGGGAACGCATCATCGCGTGGGCGAGCGGTATCGCCGCAGAGCTCACCTATCAGCTGCGCTGACCCGGGCGAGTGCGGATGTCCGTTCGGAGCGGTTGCCGTTGCCGCATCGCCCCTGAACAGGGGACCTTCGGCTCTGTGGCATCCGCGTAGCCGACAGACATCGTGGGTGGGTGCACGCGAATGTGAGATCGTCCCCCGCGCTGCGGGGTCTGCGGATCCAGGTTCACGGCGTGGTACAGGGGGTCGGCTTCCGGCCCTTCGTGTACCGGCTCGCCACCGGCCTGGGTCTGACCGGCGATGTACGCAACCGAGGTGGATCGGTCGACATTCGCGTGCGCGGCCCGGAGCCCGTCGTGGCGGATTTCCTTGCCCGCCTGGAGGGTTCGGCACCGGCATCCGCGCGGATCGACCGGGTCGAGACGATGCCGCTGTCCGCCCGATCCGTGGCCGGGTCCCGGTTCACCGTGGTGGGGAGTGTCCGCGGCAGTCCGGTGCCGCCGCAGATCCCGGTCGATCTCGCCACCTGCACGGCCTGCCTGCGAGAGCTGTTCGATCCCGCGGACCGGCGTTACCGCTACCCGTTCCTGAACTGCACGGACTGCGGGCCGCGGGCGACCGTCATCGATGCCCTTCCCTACGACCGGCAGCGCACCGCCATGCGTGTCTTCCCGATGTGCCCGGCGTGCGCGCGTGAGTACCGGGATCCGGCGGACCGGCGTTTTCACGCCGAACCGACCTGCTGTCCGGCGTGTGGCCCCCGACTCGTGTGGCACACCGGCGAGAAGCCATCCGCCACGGGTGAGCACGCGTTGCAGGCGGCCTGTGCGGTAATCGCGTCGGGTGGGATCGTCGCGGTCAAAGGGATCGGGGGATATCAGCTGGTGTGCGACGCCGCGGCCGACGAGACCGTCGCCCGGTTGCGAAAGGCCAAGCCGCGGCCCGTCAAACCGCTCGCGGTCATGGCCGCCGATCTCGCGGCGGCGGAGGAATTGGGCGTCATCGACGAGGCCGCGAGCGAACTCCTGCGCTCACCGGCCGCGCCGATCGTATTGCTCCCGCGTCGGCACGATGCTCCGGCTGCCGCCGCGATCGCGCCCGGTTCGCCGGATATCGGCGTTTTTCTGCCCTACAGTCCGCTGCATCACCTGATGCTCTCGGAACTGCGGAGACCACTGGTCGTCACCAGTGGAAACAGAAGTGACACACCGACACTCATCGACGACGCCACCGCCCGCGAGGTGTTGCTGCCGATCGCGGACGGGATCCTGGCTCACGATCGGCCCATTCACGCATGCTACGACGATTCGGTGATCCGGATGGTCGCGGGCCGCGCGACCACGGTGCGGCGGGCACGCGGATACTCCCCGGCCGCCGTGGCGCTACCGGTCGCGGCGACATCACCGATATTGGCGGTGGGAGCACAGCTGAAGCACACCTGCACGCTCGCCGTCGACGCGCTCGCCGTCCTCGGCCCGCACACCGGCGACCTGGAGAACGCCGAGACCCATGCCACGTTCGAACGTACCGTGCGGACACTGTCGCTGCTGACCGAGACCCGGCCGGAAGTCGTTGCGCACGACCGGCATCCGGGCTACTTGTCGACACGGTTCGCGATGCGGGGCTGGCCCGCCGAACAGCGGATACCGGTACAGCACCATCACGCGCACGTGGCCGCGACCGCCGCCGAACACGGTGTCACCGGCACGTTCGTCGGGGTGGCGCTCGACGGATTGGGCATGGGCGACGACGGGACCCTGTGGGGCGGTGAAGTGCTGATCGCGGACTTGACGCGGAGCCGCCGATTCGGCCGTTTCGGGACCGCTCCGCTGCCCGGCGGCGCGGCCGCCGTGCGCCGACCTGCCCGCATGGCGTTGGGATATCTGCTGGGCGCGGAGTCTTTCGGCGACCACGTCCCGACGCGGGCGGCCCGCGCCCTGCTGGACCGCCTCGACGCACGGGAGGTCGAGGTGGTCCGCCGGATGATCGAACGAGACCTCAACTGCCCGCGCGCATCCAGTGCGGGCCGCCTGTTCGACGCCGTCGCCGCGCTGCTGGGCGTCTGCGACGACAATACCTACGAGGGCGAGGCCGCGGTTCGCCTGGAGGCCGCTGCGGCGCGGCATCCCGGCACCCGGCCGCTGCGGTGGGCGCTGTACCGCCGCGACGGGCTGCTGGTCTACGACCCGTCCCCCACCCTGCGCCATGCGGCCGAACTCGCCGCCGCCGAACCCGTCGGGGAAGTCTCCGCGCGCTTTCACCGGACGGTGGCGACGGTCGTGGTCACCATGGCCGCCGAAGCCGCGACGACGGCGGACACCGAGACCGTCTGCCTGGGAGGCGGGGTTTTCCAGAACGCGCGGCTCACCGACATGGTTGTCGCCGGGCTGACTCGTGCCGGTCTCGACTGCCTTGTAGGAGAGCGGGTTCCGATGAACGACGGGGGAATCAGCTACGGCCAGGCAGCGATCGCGGCGGCCACGAGGAGGACGTGAACGATGTGTCTCGGAGTGCCCGGCCGGATAGTCGCGGCGACCGACAGCGGGCCGCTGCGGATGGGAACAGTCGACTTCGACGGCATCCGGCGGGCCGTCTGCCTGGCCTACGTGCCGGACGCCGAGATCGGCGACTACGTCATAGTGCACGTCGGCTTCGCGATCAGCCAGGTCGACGAGGCGGAGGCGGCAGAGACACTGGCGGTCATCCGGGCGATTCCCGACGCCCTGTCCGCCGAACTCGGGCCGGATACGGAGGCTCCCGCCCACCGAGCGGATCGACCACCGGTGTCCGCGAAACCGCTGGAGGCAGGATGAAATACCTCGATGAATACCGCGATCCCGTCCTGGCGCGGCAGCTGCTCGACGAGCTGCGCGCAACCGCGACCCGGTCGTGGGCGATCATGGAAGTCTGTGGCGGGCAAACACATACGCTGGTGCGGCAGGGCATCGACGAGCTGCTGCCCGCCGGTATCCGGATGATCCACGGGCCGGGATGCCCGGTCTGCGTCACGCCGCTGGAGATGATCGACCAGGCCGTGCACATCGCCGCACGACCGGAGGTGATCTTCACCAGTTACGGTGACATGCTGCGGGTTCCGGGGAGCAGCGGCGATCTGCTCGGGGTGAAGGCGCGCGGCGGGGACGTCCGGGTCGTCTATTCGCCGCTGGACGCGGTGGCCGTCGCCCGCGACAACCCGGACCGCGAGGTGGTCTTCTTCGCCGTCGGATTCGAGACCACCGCGCCCGCCAATGCGATGGCGGTGCTGCACGCCGCCGCGACGGGTGTCGGCAACTTCAGCGTGCTGGTCAGCCATGTGCTGGTCCCGCCCGCGATCACCGCGATCCTCGACGCCCCCGACAACCACGTCCAGGGATTCCTCGCCGCCGGACATGTCTGCGCCGTGATGGGCTGGACCGAGTACGAACCCATCGTCGCGAAATACCGGGTGCCGATCGTCGTCACCGGATTCGAACCACTCGACCTGCTCGAGGGCATCCTGATGGTGGTGCGGCAGCTCGAATCCGGTCGCGCCGACCTGCAGAACCAATATTCGCGAGCGGTGCGCCGATCCGGCAATACCGCTGCGCGAGAAGCGATTCGACGGGTCTTCCGGGTCGGTGAACGAGACTGGCGCGGCATCGGCACCATTCCTGCCAGCGGGCTGCGCCTGGCACCCGAATTCGCCACGCACGACGCCCAGCAGCGGTTCGCCGTCTCCGACGTCCGGTCCGCCGAGGACACCGACTGTATTGCCGGTGACATCCTGCGCGGCACCGCCGTCCCCACCGACTGCCCGGCGTATGGAACCCGCTGCACGCCCCGCACACCCCTCGGTGCCCCGATGGTTTCGTCGGAAGGTACGTGTGCGGCCTACTACACCGCGGGCCGCCGCCCACTGCCGCTGGAGGTTGTCCGATGACGGTTGCGGATCCCGGGCAGGCCGGTTGCCCGCTGCCCCGCACGGAGACCGAGCGGGTGTTGCTCGGGCACGGTTCGGGCGGTCAGCTGATGGCCGAGTTGATCGACGGGGTGATCGTCTCCGAACTCGGCTGTGCCGGCCCCTTGGAGGATGCGGCGGTCGTCGATGTCAACGGGACCGACCTGGTCTTCAGCACCGACAGCTTCGTCGTCACACCGCGGTTCTTCCCCGGCGGCGATATCGGAGCGCTCGCGGTACACGGCACCGTCAACGATCTCGCGATGCGCGGAGCCCGCCCGCTCGCTCTGTCGCTGGCCTATGTCCTCGAGGAAGGGCTGCCGCTGACCGAACTCCGGGCCGTCACCGCCTCCGTGGCCGCCGCGGCCGCGGCGTGCGGGGTGCGCGTGGTCACCGGGGACACGAAGGTGGTCGATCGCGGGGCGGCCGACGGAATGTACATCACCACAACGGGTATCGGCGTGCGACTGCCCGGCGCGACTCCCTCCGCGATACGAGGCACGCCCGGGGACGTCGTACTCGTATCCGGCCCGATCGGCGCGCATGGTACGGCGGTCCTCTGCGCGCGGGGCGATCTCGGTTTCGAAGCCGAGATCCGTTCCGACACACAGCCTCTGCACGACCTTGTCACCGTCCTGGTCGATGTCTGCGGCCCCGGCCTGCATGCCTTGCGTGATCCCACGCGTGGCGGACTGGCCAGCGCCCTCAACGAACTCGCCACCGCTTCGCGCATCGGTATCGAGATCGAGGAGTCCGCCGTCCCGGTGCCCACCCTGGTCGCCTCCGCCTGCGAACTGCTCGGCCTCGACCCCCTCCACGTCGCCAACGAAGGCTGCCTGGTCGCCCTCGTCGCGGCCGACGCCGCCGACGCCGCGCTGACCGCGATGCGGTCGGTGCCCGCCGGCGCCGCGGCCCGCCGCATCGGCCACGTCACCGAAGGCCCGTCCGGCCGAGTCACCACCCGCACACCGATCGGCGCCACCCGCATCCTGGACATGCTGGTCGGTGAACAGCTCCCCCGAATCTGTTGAACCGGACCGTCGCGCACAGCTTCAGTTACCGAACCAGCCGGTCCAGGGCGGCATCGTCCCGGTAGCTACTGCCGTCAGGCAGGTACGGCACCGACCCGCTGCGCCAAGCGGCCAAGGTCGCCGGTGGTGAGATCGCGGCGGGCCTTACGCATCATGTAGCCGACGAGTTCGCGGACGTGGTTCATGTTGCGGACGTGCTGGGGTGCGATGTGCTCGGCCCGAAGGAGCGCATGTAGCGACGCTCGATAGTCGCGCTGAAGCGCGTGAGCCCGGCCGATCTCGACGAAGTACTGGGCCCGCCGTCCCTCGGCGGGAAGAGCGTTCGGATCGAGTGCGGGCGCGAGCGCCAGAACTTGGCCGGCCTCATGCTGTTCCATGGCAGCGGACATCCGCCATAGTTGGACATTCGCCGGTCCGAAGGTCGGGTTGCGCAGGATGGACTCACCGGGGCTGGCTTGGGCGAGCCTGGCCGCCTGTCCGGCGGCTTCGTCCAGGTGCGGCCCGGGATCGCCGCCCAGGGCGGCGGTAACGAGCGACGACTGCAAGTGCAGCATTCCCAGGGTTTCGATCTCGCCGAGCGTCCTCGTGTCTGCTTCGAGTCGTGCTGCAGCGTCCTCGGCGTAATTCAGTGCAGTCGTCAACGAGCCCGGCCGTGACAGCAGAACCTGACTGCGGGCGAAGGCTGCCGACGCGAATGCGGCGGTGCCTCCGATGTTCTCGCCTGCTCGTTCCGCCTCTTGTGCCGCGATCCAGGCCAGCGAGGGATAGCCGCGGGCCTTGAGCGCTGCGGACGTTGTGTGCGCGATGGTGGCGAGGATGTCCCAGGCTCGATCACGGCCGACGCCGGTGGCGTCGCGGGTGTACCGGTAACAGTCGGTCAGCATGGGAGCGAGCATCGGTCCCAGCGCCGCGTAGTCGCAGGCGATGCGCAACTGGGCCGCGCGCTGTGCCGCGGTGGCGAGTTGATCGAGACTGCGCGGGCGGACAGCGGGGCTTCCGTCGCCGGTCGTCCATAGCGCGATCTCGATATCCGGCACTGCCGCATGGAACCCGGCGGCCACCGGATCGAGACGGTCCTGCTCCTGACCGGTCAAGTCACCGACGTTCACCCCGAGCGCCTGTGCCAGTGCGTGCAATAGCGCTCGGCTGTCGACCGGTCTCTCCCCGGCCTCGTACTTGGCGACAGCGCCCCGGCTCTTCCCGATCCGGTCGGCGAGAACCTGCTGGGAGATTCCGCGCCGGGCGCGGATCTCGCGCACTCGCTGGCCGACGTAACGGCCCTCGATGTCGACTTGGTCTTCGCTCATGTGTGTGCCCTTCCTGGACGGCACCCCGCACCCCCGATCGTAGACCGCGGCACATGTGTCCCGCACCGGGACAATGTCGCACTACCAGCGCGGGACTCTGGTCGGGCACCCGGTGCCGTTTCGCCTCTCCCAGCTCAAACGGTGCACATCGGACAGAGTGGCTGTCCGGTTCGTGGTCGGCATCGGGTGCACCGATCGCCGCCGAGGGGACTGGCCATGCCATCAATGCTGGAGATTCGGGACATGTGGGCTGCGAGTGCGGGCGCAGCGGCGTGTGTAGCCGTGCTGCCGACTCGGGATCAGTTGCTGCTGGCGTTATGCGGGAACTACTTGGACGGTCCGCTGTGCCGCCAGGCGCACGAACTCGTCGGGCTGCACCGCCTACGCCGCCAGAACCCAAGCTGTGCAGCTGATTTCGACTGCCGACGATCCGAGATCGTTGCTTCGATCGACCGATGGGTTATCGGCACCGCCGATCGGCCCAGGCCGTCGGCCTCCGAGTCGTCCCGGTCGATCGGTTCCCTCATCGACCGCATGGCGGCGGCCGCCGAACGCGCCATGCGAGAGCTACTGGTGTCCGGCCCGAGCAGCGGCCGCATGCATGAGGCATGGACGCGACTCGGCGAATTGGAACTGGCATACAGCGACCTCGCTGCCGAGGTGGCCGACGGTCGTCGGCGTCTACCTGGTCAACCCATCGAAAAGAGTGATTGAGATGCCGAATCATCCTCAGCTGCACGGAATTCTGATGCTCGGTGGGCGTGGCAGCCGATTACGCCCGATCAGTGATGTTTGTAAACACCTGCTGCCAGTGGGTGGTCGACCGATGGCCGTCTACGGACTGGAACTGCTGTATCGGTGCGGGATCTCCACGGCGACAGCGGTTGTGCGTCCGGAGGATGCCGACGAGTTCCGGTGTGTGTTCGACAGAGCCGAAGGGGCTCGCGTCACCGACATCGTCGTGCAGCCTGATCCAGCCGGAACTGCCGACGGGTTGGAGCGATGCGCCGACGTCGTCGAGCAGGACTACATCGCAACCCTCTGGGGAGACAACCTTTTCGAGTACGCCCCTGTCGGGGCGGTTCGCCGTTTCCTCGAGCACCCCGCCGTGTGCCAGTTGCAGGTATCGGAATCGTCTGACCCCCAACATTTCAGCACCGTCGACATCGATGAACGCGGGCGAGTCCGAGCTGTTGTCGACAAACCCGAGCATCCGACAACGGCGACGGTGTGCACCGGACTCATTCTGTTCCACGCCGCAACCTTGTTCCACGCCGCCGGCACCGTCACAACAAACGACCGCGGTGAGCGCGACGTGATGGATTGCGTGCGCACGTTCGCTGCCACTGATGAGGTCGTCGCAGAACCCGTCCGCGGCTACTGGCTCGACGCCGCCGTATCACCCGAAACCTACTACGAGGCACGCAGATTCGCCCTCAATCGAGGCTTCAACAACCCACCGTTCACAGATGAGGAGATATCGTCATGGACCTCGACCACGCCACAAGCCCGGCCCGCATCGTGCTCGACACCACCCGGCGTTGTCAGCTGGAATGCTGGTACTGCCATTCTTCGTCCGGCCCCGATTACCGCGGCCCGACCCTCGACCCCGGCCTGATCCCTGAAATCTTCGACACCGCAGACCGATTGCGGGTCTTCGACATCGGAGTCACCGGCGGTGAACCGACGATGTGGCCCGGACTGCTCCCGCTGCTCGAACACTCGCGGCGCCTGCAGTTCGCGGCCTTGCACTTGATCACGAACGGATTGTCCACCCCTCCGAATGTCCTCGCCGCGATCGAGTCGGCGAACCTTTCCCGGATCTGCGTCAGCCTCGACGGGGTCGCCGATGTACACGACCGCAATCGTGGCGCCGGGATGTTCGAGCAGACCATGCGTGGCATACGCGAACTGCGAAGGGTCAACGACAACGTAACTGTGATCTCGGTTATCGACGGCACCAATCACATGCGGTGGCTCGAACTCACCGAACAACTCGCCGAACTCGGTGTGGCACAACACCATCTGACGCCGGTGTGTTTCGCCGGTCATGCGATGGGCGACTACCACGGACTGTCGGCAGACCAGTTCGCTGAAGTGCATAGCGCAGTCCTGCATAAGCCAAACCAGTTGCCGGGCATCACTGTTCGATTCAACGACACGCTGGTGTATCCGCCTGCCGCGCGAACGATGGCGATCCACCAGTTCACCGAGATCTGGAAGGGCTGGATGCGCATCGTGCGGCCCGACGGTGACGTGCGCACCGTGATGCGAGCATGGGGCCGCAGCTGGCGCGCCGACGAGACCACGGGGAATCTGTCAGACCTGCAGCTGTCCGAGATATTGACCTCGCGTGCACGGACCGCGGCGCCGTTCACCCGCCCGGAGGAGGTCGCACGCAAGTTCCATCTCGGCGCCGACGCCCCGATGATCCTGGCAGACCTCGATGACATCTGCGCCGTGGAAAAGCGCGACCGGCCACTGCACCCTGCCATAACAGGCAGGGCGATTCCGGCTCCGCAACCGCTCGGGACCACACTCGACGATCTCACACGCGCACTGCGCAGTACGCCAGACAGGTATCGGTTGCGGCGGGAAGACGGATTCACGATGGTGTTCGACACCGTCAGTCACGACCTCGTCCTGCTCGAGGCGCACGAGGCCGCGACCCTTGACGCTGAGCTGCGGGCGGTGCCGGCATGAAAATCCTCGTCACCGGCGGTGCTGGGTTCGTTGGAGTGCACATGGTCGAGCAGCTGCTGCGACTGCCGTACGTCGCGTCGATCACGGTCCTGGACTGCCACACCCACACCGCCGCACCGCAAGCGATTCCGGCATCGCCATACCGTGTTGAGGTCATCGACGGCAATATCCTCAACAGCGTTCTGCTCGCCGACCTAGTCGACAACTGCGACGCGGTAATCCATTTGGCCGCAGAGACATTCGTCGATGCATCGATCGCCGACGACCGAAAGTTCATCGCCACCAACATCGAAGGGACCGCCGCGCTGCTGCGCGTATTGCGGCACATCGGAGGCGAGCGGCGGTTCGTCCACGCCTCCACCGACGAAGTATTCGGCGAATCTCTCGACGGTCCGTTCACCGAGGCGTCACCGTACGCGCCGCGCAACCCTTACTCGGCGACCAAGGCCGCCGCCGATCACCTGGTGCGCGCCTACGTCAACACCTATGACTTGGACGCGACGATCGTCCATTTCTGCAACCTCTACGGGCCATGGCAGTACCCGGAGAAACTGATACCGGTCACCGTTGCCCGTTTGCTCCGGAACGAACCGGCGCAGATTTTCGGCAGCGGTCTGCAGTCGCGCACCTTCCTGCACGTCGTCGACGCCGCTGTGGGTTTGACCGCAGCGATGGAGCATGGCCGACCTGGCGAGTCGTACCTGGTCGGCGGCGACACGGAATGGACCACGCTCGAAGTTGTCGGCCGCATACAGGAACTCATGAGCGTCGATCGGCCGATCCAGTTTGTCGCCGACCGCCCCGGGTGCGACCAGCGGTACGCGATCGACACGAGCAAGGCCCAGGCCGAGTTGCCGTGGAAGCCGTCGATCCGGTTCGAATCGGGCCTGGCATCGACCGTGGAATGGCTGACCGCGAACGATGGGTGGTGGGTGCCATGACCAAGAGTAAAGACGAATTCCGGCATGTCTATGGCGACCCCACCGTCCTGGGCACGAAACTCGATGTCCATGCCCGCTACAGCAGAAAACCGACCGACATTCCCCGGGCAATCGCTACTCGATGTGGAGCGCCGTCGGACCTCGAGATTCTCGATATCGGCTGCGGTACAGGGCATCTGATCGAGTACCTGTCTGGTCATGGGCATTGGGGCCGTCTGGTCGGTCTCGATCTCGTTCGTCCGCCGATCGCCGATACTGCGGCCAAACAGTACGTCGTCGGTGACGCCGAGGCTGTCCCGTTTCCGGATAACTCATTCGATGTGATCACCTGTGTGCACACCCTCAGCCATATCGACGACCTCGCCGCCGCAATGCGGGAAGCACGGCGTGTGTTGCGGCCGGGCGGAATGTTTATTGCTTCGGCCAATTCGTTGACCAGCTACCCACACGTCGACCGATACCGGCGCCGGGTCCATCGGATTTTCGGTTGGGGCGAGCCAACTTTCACCACCACCACCGTGAACGCGGAAAACCTCGGACAGGTCCTCGCCTCGTTCTGGCACGTGGCGACAGTGGAGACGTTGGCCGGCGAACTGCGTATCCCGGTTCAGAAGTTCACGCCATATTTCGCCGCCAACATCCCTACCTGGGACGTCATCCCCACCGATGCCCAGTACGGGGACATCCTGCAGTGGGTCGCCGGATGGTCGGTCGATGACCAGGAGTCCGGGTACCTCACCGAACCCAAGAAGATCGCCCTCGCGATCTGTAGCGAGCCGTAATCCTCAGCGGCGCTGCGCGATTGCGGTCCGAAGTACCGACAGCGCACCGCGCAGCGCCAACCCGGCCGCGACGAGTGGAGTCAGCAGAATCCAGGGGCGGTGCCGGTTGTAGTCCATATAGAACCGCAGCGCTGACCGGTGGTGATTGAATACCTTCCGGAACGGAGCGTGCCGGGTACTGCCGCCTTCTCGGTGGCGGATCTCGACGTCGGGATCGAGCACCACCCGATACCCGGCCCGGTGCATGTCCAGCGCGATCTTGACCTCTTCGAAGTACATGAAGTATCGCTCGTCGTACCCGCCGACCGCATCGAACGCGGATCGCCGGAACAGCATGCAGCAGCCGGAGATCCAGTCGACGTCGCTGACCGCATCGACCGGTCGGCCGAAGTAGGCCACGGTTGCGGGGTTGGACTTCCACACCGCTCCGAGTAGCGCGTGGACGATGCCGACGGCGACGCCGGGAAACTTCCGGCCGGTCGGGTACGGCGTTCCGTCCAGTTGGGCGATTCGTGGCCCGATCAGCCCGATCCGATCATCGGACGTGGCCGTGTCCACCAGCCGCGCGATTGCTCCGGGAGACAGCACCGTGTCGGGATTGGCCACGAGGATCCACTCGCCGGAGCCCAGCGCCACGCCTTGGTTGATCGCGCGGGTCAAACCGAGATTCTCACTATTGCGGATGACGGTTCCGCCATGCTGCTCGACGACATCGGCGCTGTCGTCGGCTGACGCGTTGTCGACACCGAGCACGTTGAGGGTGAGCGGTTCGACCGCTGCCTGCAACGTCGGTAGGAATCGAGTCAGATCTTCCGCGCTGTTGTAGGTGACGAGAATCAGGTCGACGGTCTTGTCGTCGAGGCTGGGCATGCGGGCGAATCTATCAGCCGTGTCCGGTCGGCGTGCCTGAGCCAGCTGATCAGCGGCAGATAATCAGCAGGTCGAATCTCATCGGGTGCAGTGGGCCGCGGTTGCGGGGACTTTCGCCCCTCGCGGCGGGTGTGCGCCGCCGAGCAGACTCGGTCGCGAGCCCAACTGTTCCTCGACCGGAATCGAGGTCCTCGATGACGCCTGGTGATACGGCGGTGATCGACCGAGCGGGCCTGGACCGCCTGGTGGAGGTGCTGCGGGCGCGCGGTTATCGAGTGATCGGCCCGCAGGTGCGCGATGGTGCGATCGTGCTGGACGAACTCGAATCCGGAGCCGCGTTGCCGAGCGGGTGGGGGGTACAGACCTCCCCCGGCCGGTATCGGCTGCACCGACGCGACGACGAGGCCGTGTTCGCGCATTCGGCCGGGCCCGGGTCGTGGAAGCAGTTCCTGCATCCGCCACACCGGAAGATCGCGGAGATCGGACCGGATCTGGAGTCCGTGCCCGTAGACGAGGTACCCGTCAAATCGGCGTTTCTCGGTGTCCGCGGCTGCGACCTCGCCTCGATCGCGATACTCGGGCGGGTGCTGGGCGGCGGCGAATACCCCGACCCTTCGTTCGGCCGACGCCGGCACGACCTGTTCGTCGTGGCGGTGAACTGCACCGAGCCCGGCGGCGTCTGCTTCTGCGCCTCGATGGGCACCGGGCCGGGGGTCTCCGCCGGATTCGACCTGGCCCTCACCGAACGCATCGAGGGATCGGACCATCGTTTCCTGGTCGAGGTCGGCACCGAGGCCGGTGCGCACGTCCTCGCCGAAGTCGGTTCACGAGAGGCGGAGACCGCCGAGATCGCACGGGCGGGAGAGGCCGTGAACGCCGCCGCGCAGCGGATGGGCCGCGCGATGCCCGAGGTCGATCTTCGAACGCTGCTCCGCGATTCCCGGGAGTCGCCGCATTGGCAGGACGTCGCGAGCCGCTGCCTGACCTGCGCCAACTGCACCATGGTCTGTCCCACCTGCTTCTGCACCACGACCGAGGACGTCACCGACCTCACCGGCGACCACGCGCAGCGCTGGGAGCGCTGGGCCTCGTGCTTCGAGCTGGACTTCTCCTATCTGCACGGCGGCAGTGTGCGGCAGTCGGGTGCGGGCCGGTACCGGCAGTGGCTCAGCCACAAGCTGAGCACCTGGTACGACCAGTTCGGCAGCTCCGGGTGCGTGGGCTGCGGCCGCTGCATCGCCTGGTGCCCCGCGGGCATCGACCTGACCGCCGAGGTGGGCAGGCTCGCCGAACTCGCCGGGGGAACCGCCGATGACGACCGTTGAGGAGCTCTCCGAGTTCGCGCACCTGGCGCCCCTCGGCGCGTCGGAGCTGCGCTTGCTGGCCCAGGCCGGGCGCGATGTGTCGTACCCGGCCGGGCACCGGTTGATCACGGAGGGAGAGGCGGCGGACCGGTGCTGGCTGATCCGCACCGGATGCGTTCTCCTCGATGCGCACGTGCCCGGTCAGGGCGATGTCACAGTGCAGACGCTCGGTGGCGGCGACCTGCTGGGCTGGTCCTGGCTGGTACCGCCGTACCGCTGGCGATTCGGTGCGCGGGTCACCGACCCGGTCGCCGCGATCGAATTCGATTCCGCCACTCTGGCCGCATTGGCCGACGCCGATCCGGTGTTCGGACGGACGCTGACCACCATGCTCTTCGAGGCACTCCTGGATCGGCTACAGGCCACCCGGGCACGGCTGCTGGATCTGTACCGCAATCCGGCGGAATCCTGCCGCTGCGTACCCTCTCCGGGACACCGGCGATGAGCGTCGCGACGCAAACCCGCGCGGAATCGGTCGGCGACGGCATGCTGCCGTATCGCGTCATCGCCCGCTGCCGCCAGACACCCGATACCGCGACCCTGCTTCTGGAGCCGATTCACACTGCGGCACAGCGGTTCCGGGCGGGACAGTTCATGATGCTCCACAGCTTCGGGGTCGGTGAGATCGCGATATCGATCAGCGGTGACCCGGCTGCCGGTCGCGACGTCCTCGAGCACACCGTCCGCGCGGTCGGCGCCGTGAGCGCGGCCCTGGTCCACACCCCGCTGGGTGGCGTCGTCGGCGTGCGCGGGCCGTTCGGTCGAGGCTGGAGAACGGAAACGGCGACCGGGCGCGATCTCGTAATCGTCGGTGGTGGAGTGGGTTTGGCGCCGCTGCGTCCGGTAGTCCTCGAAGCGCTCGCCGATCGCGCACGCTATCGGCGGGTGATCCTCATCGCCGGCGCGCGAACTCCCTCCGACATTCTGTTCCGGCACGACCAGGATAGCTGGGCCGCAACGGGTTCCGTCGAATTGCAGCAGACCGTCGACCACGGCGGCTCCGGCTGGACGGGCACCGTGGGGTTCGTCACCGAGCCTCTGGCACGGATGTGCTTGGACGCCGCGCGCACCACCGCGTTCCTGTGCGGGCCCGAACCGATGCTGCGGTTCTGCGCACAAACCCTGCGGCGCAAGGGAGTCGCCGCCACCGATATCCGGGTGTCCCTGGAGCGCAATATGCAGTGCGGCGTGGCCCGCTGCGGACACTGCCAGCTGGGCCCGCTGCTCGTGTGCCGGGACGGGCCCGTCGTCGACTACGCCACCGCCGAGCCGCTGCTCGCCGTCCGGGAGCTCTGATGGACACACCGACACTCGCGGTCTGGAAGTTCACCTCGTGCGACGGCTGCCAGCTCACGCTCCTCGACTGCGAGGACGAACTGCTCACGCTCGCCGGTCGGGTTCGTATCGTGCACTTCCTCGAAGCCTCCAGCACCGTGCGGCCAGGACCTTACGACGTCTCCCTGGTGGAGGGGTCGGTCACCACACCGGACGAGGTCGGGCGTATCACCGAGATCCGGGAGCAGTCCCGTGTCCTGGTGGCGATCGGGGCCTGCGCGACCCACGGCGGCATTCAGGCGCTGCGCAACTTCGCCGATATCGATGAGTTCGCCTCGGTGGTCTACGCGAGCCCGCAGCACATCGCCACACTGGCCGAATCCACACCGATATCGGCCCACGTGCCTGTGGATTTCGAGCTTCGCGGCTGCCCGATCGACCGTCACCAGCTGCTCGACACCCTCGAGGCGCTCCTGGCCGGGCGCGCGCCGGACATCCCGAACACGAGCGTATGCACCGAATGCAAGCGCCGGGGCACCACCTGTGTGACCGTGGCGCACGGTATTCCGTGCCTGGGCCCGGTCACCCAGGCCGGTTGCGGCGCACTGTGCCCGGCCTACCAGCGCGGCTGCTTCGGTTGTTTCGGTCCGATGGCCGAACCCAATATCCGTGCGCTGCTTCCCATTCTGAGTGTCAACGGGATGTCCACCGCCGACATCGATCGGGTGTTCACCACCTTCGCCGCGGCCGCACCGGAATTCGCGGAGAGGAGCCGGAATGAGCCACCGCAGTAGGCAATTGCGTGTCAGCTCGCTCGCTCGCGTGGAGGGCGAGGGTGCGCTGCGCGTCGTCGTCGCCGACGGAGCGGTCGAACGCGCCGAACTGAACATCTACGAACCGCCACGGTTCTTCGAGGCTCTCCTGCGCGGACGCGCCTTTACCGAACCACCCGATATCACCGCCCGGATCTGTGGCATCTGCCCCGTCGCCTACCAAACCAGCGCGTGCAACGCGCTCGAGCAGCTGTGCGGAGTCGATCTGGACCCACCGCTCGCCGCGCTACGCCGATTGCTGTACTGCGGCGAGTGGATATCCAGCCACGCCTTGCATATCCATCTGCTGCACCTGCCGGACTTCCTGGGTTATCCCGATGCCGTCACCCTCGCCACCGACCATCGCGACCTCGTCGAGCGTGGTCTGGCGGTCAAGAAGGCCGGGAACGGCCTGCTCGAACTCATCGGGGGGAGGCCGATTCATCCGATCAATGTGCGCGTAGGAGGCTTCTACTCCGTCCCGTCACCCGCCGATCTGGCTCCCCTCGCCGAACAGCTGCGCGGTGCGCTGGATTCCGCCATCTCCACCGCCCGCCGCGCCTCGACCCTGGACTTCCCCGACCTGGAACTCGATCACCACCTGCTCGCGGCCGACGATCCGGCCCGGTATGCGATAGAAACCGGTCGAATCCACACCAGCACCGGACTGGCCTTCCCCGCGTCCGAATTCACCGATCACGTGTCCGAACGGCAGGTCCCGCACTCCACCGCGCTGCACGCCACCCTCGACGGCGGCCCCTACCTCACCGGCCCACTCGCTCGGTACACACTCAACTCCGCCCGCCTGTCGCCCCTGGCTCGACAGGTTGCCGCCGAGATCGGACTCGGAGCCGAATGCCGAAACCCGTTCCGCAGCATATTGGTTCGCGCGGTCGAGGTCGTCTACGCCATCGAGGAAGCCGTGCGTCTGATCGGAGACTACGAACGGCCGCCCCGTCCGTCGATGCCCGTGGTCCCCCGTGCGGGCGTCGGGCACGGCGTCAGCGAGGCGCCGCGGGGCCTGCTGTATCACAGCTACGAAACGGGAGACGACGGAATCATCCACTCCGCCACCATCATTCCACCCACCTCGCAGAACCAGGCCGCCATCGAGGCTGATCTGCGGCGCGTCGTCGCCGCCCATCTCGACCTCGACGATGCCGCCCTCACCACGCTGTGCGAACGCACGATTCGCAACTACGACCCGTGCATCTCCTGCTCCGCGCACTTCCTCGAGCTGGATCTGGAGCGCCGATGACGAGGTCGCGCATGGTCGTCATCGGCGTCGGCAACGAATACCGCCACGACGACGGCATCGGCCCGCTGGTGGCATCGCAAATCGAAAGGCTCGGTCTGCCAGGCGTTCTCGCCACCGTCTGCGACGGCGAGCCGACCGGTCTGCTCGATGCCTGGGCGGACGCCGACCTCGCCGTCGTCGTCGACGCGGTACTCTGCGACCCCTCCACCCCCGGCCGCGTCTGGCGCACCACCGTCGACGCACTGCGCGGTGTCACCACCGCCACCAGCTCCCACGCCCTCGGCATACCGGACGCGGTTCCGCTGGGCCGCGCCCTCGGCCGGGTCCCCCGCGAGCTGGTCGTGATCGCCGTGGAAGCGGCCTGCCTCGACCTGGGCGCCGGGCTGTCCGATCCGGTCGCCGCGGCGCTGCCCCGAGTAGTGGAGGCGGTCCGCGCCGAAGTCGACCGACCGGAAACCCCGTCCGGTTCGATCTCCGCCGAGTGAGGGTATCCCCCCGGAAGTCGGCGAAAAGTACCCGAAACTCCCGTGCGATAAACTTGGTCTTCGTATTCTGAAATACACCCTTCCGGGTCCAGAAGCGCGGCCCAAGGTGACACGTCACCGGCCCAGGAGGTGCAGCGTGCCTTTGCAAGATCATCCAGGGGGATCTGCCGCAAAGCCGTCGCGCGCCACGTATCCGGGTGCGCATTCGGTGCGGGAGACGCTGTCGCAACTGGGCGTGCGAGAGCTGCTGTCGGAGGTCCGGGACCGGATCGAGCAGGTCATCGATACCCGCGAGCGGATGGACGGCCTGGTCGAGGCGATGCTGTCGATCACCGCGGGCCTCGACCTGGAGCGGACCCTGCAGACGATCGTGCACACAGCCATCGAGCTGGTCGACGCCCGCTACGGCGCGCTCGGCGTTCGCGGCAGCGACGAAAAGCTCGAGCAGTTCGTCCACGAAGGCATCGACGACGCGACCCGGGCCCGCATCGGCCATCTGCCGCACGGACTCGGCGTGCTCGGATTGTTGTTCAGCCAGCCCAAGCCGATCCGGCTCGACAATCTCGCCACGCACCCGTCCTCGATCGGCTTCCCTGCGCACCATCCGCCCATGCGCACCTTCCTCGGCGTCCCGGTACTGGTCCGCGACGAGATCTTCGGCAACCTGTATCTGACCGAGAAGGCCGGTGGGCAACCGTTCACCGAGGACGACGAGATCGTCGTGCGGGCGCTGGCCGCCGCGGCGGGCGTCGCGATCGACAACGCCCGCCTGTACCAGGCGTCCCGCACCCAGCAGCAGTGGATCACCGCCACCCGCGACATCGCGACCGAATTCCTTTCCGGCACCGACCCCGATGAGGTGCTCGGCGACGTCGTCGAACACGCCCGCACGCTGACCCGCTCCGACTTCGCGCTGCTGGCGATCCCGGCCGATCCCGACACCGCCGCCGAGGACCTGACCGAACTCACCGTCACGCAGACCGCGGGCTCGGACTCTCGATCGGTGGCGCCGACCCTGTCGTTGACCGGTACCGAGGTCGGGGGCGCCCTGCTCCACGGCCGTCCGGTCCGGGTCGACGACCGTCACGGAACGCCTCTGGGCGCCACCCTGCCCGGCGCCGGGCCCGCCATGATCCTGCCGCTGCGGACCACGGACGCGATACTCGGCGTCTTGATCGTCGCGGGCACCGCCGAAACCGGATCTTTCGGCGAGGAGACGGCCGAACTGGCCGCGGCGTTCGCCGACCAGGCCGCGCTCGCCATGCAGATGGCCGACGCCCAGCAGCGCATGCGGGAACTCGACGTGCTGTCCGACCGCGACCGCATCGCCCGCGACCTGCACGACCACGTCATCCAACGGCTGTTCACCCTGGGCCTGCACGCCCAGGGCACCCTCGCCCGCGCCCGCAACCCCGACATCCGGCAACGGCTGTCGAC
The DNA here is from genome assembly GCF_001613165.1 of Nocardia mexicana NBRC 108244. Lineage (GTDB taxonomy): Bacteria > Actinomycetota > Actinomycetes > Mycobacteriales > Mycobacteriaceae > Nocardia > Nocardia mexicana. The sequence continues at coordinate 91,660 of NZ_BDBV01000024.1, read as the reverse complement.
CCTCGTCGACGACCTGCAGCAGGTCATCCACGACGTCCGCACCTCCGTCTTCGACCTGCACGGCGGCGACAGCCAGATCACCCGGCTCCGTCAACGCCTCCACGACGCCGTCCACCAGCCCACGGCGGCCACCGGGATCGCCGCCGACCTGCGGGTGTCCGGGCCGCTGTCGGTCATCGATCCCGCCCTGGCCGATCATGCGGAAGCCGTTGTCCGCGAAGCGGTCTCCAACACGGTCCGGCACTCCGGCGCCACCACCGTCACCGTCACGGTCACCGTCGCGGACGATCTCGCCCTGCTCATCGAGGACGACGGCCGCGGCATCCCCGCCGACATCACCCCCAGCGGACTGACCAACCTCGCCCGCCGCGCCGAACAAGTCGGCGGCGACTTCGACACCGGGCCCGCAGACTCCAGCAGCGGCCGTGGCACCCGATTGCGATGGACCGCGCCCCTGCCATAGCACACGGCCGCACCCGCCGCGCGGACATCCCGGCAGGCGCTATGACCGGAGTTCGATCATGTAAATCATTGGTACAGTTACGTTTCGACGGGCCGAAGGGCCGCGCTGCGGCGCCTCGGGCGAGACCTGCGGGGCATCTCCCGATCGCGAGCACGAGCCAGCAGCACGCCGATCTCGGCCTCGACACCCGCGGCGATCACGTCGATATCGGGTGTGGTGTCGTAGTCGCCGGTGATGCCGAATACCAGCCGGTCCGCGTAGCTGAGGATGGCGACCGTGGTGCGTACCCGCAGAGCGATCGGGACACACGGCCAGATCTCCACGACATCGCGGCCGTGCAGCGTCAACGGGCGCCTGGGACCCGGCACATTGGTTGCCAGCGCGCCGACGCCGCGCTGCGGAAATCGCGATACCGCCCGGAAAACCAAGGCGACCAGACCGAACGGCAGACGCCCGGCGAGCGACAGCATTGATTTCTCCGCCTCGGCCTCGCCGCGGGAGCGGTGCCTGGCGATCCGGCGGTGCACGGCTTCGAGGCGCTCGACCGGATCGCCGATCTCGATCGGCAGGTGTGTGATCATCGCCGAAACACGATTGTCCAGAACATATTTCACGTCCGCCGCACGCATCGACACCGGCACGACGATGCGTAGCAGACCGGGTCCCGGGTCTTCGTCTCTGCTCACCAGCAACCGGCGGTACGCCGCCGCCAGGGCCGCGACCGCGACGTCGTTCACGGTCACGCCGAATGCCGCACCGATCTCACGCACCTCCGGCAGGGCGGTCCGCGCGACGGCGTAGCGCCGCTGTCGTCCGATGGGACCGTTCAGCGTCGTTTCCGCCGCGGGCGCGACCGCGCTCAGTACGACCGGCATCAGCGTGCGCACGGCGTGCACGGCGAAGCGCGGCACCGTGTAGGGCAATTGCATTGCCTTGGTTGCCATCTCGAGCATGCTCGGGCCGGAACGGTCGGCGGCCGGTTCCCGGGAGGCGCCCTGTTCCGTCGCGGCGGGATCGCAGAAGCTTTCGAACAGAGTGATGCCGGAGATCCCGTCGACCATGGCGTGGTGCGCCTTCACGATCATCGCCCAGCGGCCGGCCGCCAGGTGTTCGACGACGATCACCTCCCACAGCGGGTGATCGCGGTCGAGCCGTTCGGTCAGTTCGGTGGCGACCAGCTCGCGCAACGCCGCCTCGTCACCGGTCCCGGGCAGCCCGGCCCATCGGATATGGTGTGCCAGATCGAAATTCGGGTCGTCCTCCCACTCCGGCGCGGCGAGGTCGAACAGCGACCGGCGTACCCGCTGCCGCAGCCGCGGATGGCTGCGCAGGCCGCGGTCGAGGCCCGCACGGAACTCCTCCCGGGTCGGCGGCGGACCGTCGACGATCGCCACGGCACCGATGCCCAGGCTGACGTGCCGGTCGGTGTCCTCCATTTCCATGAATCCCGTATCCAGCGGGCTCAATTCGGTCATCGTGAACACCTGTCCGGGCAGCCGCCGCGGCCCCTGCCCGCGGCTGGAGAGCTGCCGCTGCTCTGCTTCCAGTCTGCACGCCACCCGTACACAGGCGTGAGATGCCTAGGTAACCAACGGAAGTGACGTTCGCCCCGCCGCCGTTATCGCCGCAGCAGGGTCAGGGGGTGCAGGTCGAAGAACATCGCGGGCGTCCCGGTTCCGGACTCCCGGCCGAAGAGAATTCGCCCCGTGCCGATGCCGAACCTGGTGAGGTCGATACGGAACGCTCGCGGGTCGTCCGGATCATCCGGGTGCAGGGGCAGCCCGCGCAGCAGCGACGGCACGGCGGTCAGCACCCGCAGCACCGGCCGCCCGGCGCTGATGCGCACCTCGGCACCGGCGCCCACCATCGCCCGCGCGCGAACATCGGCGAGCGAGCCGGACAGGCGATAGTAGCCGCAGATCTCGGACCACACCTCCGGATGGTGCGGGATGTCGGTCCGGATCGCGGGTTGCGGCGCACCGAGCAGTTCGTGCACCAGCGCCGAGGTCTCGGCGGGCAGCCACAGCAGGGCGCGGTGACCTCCGGTGACGAATACGAGCGCACCTGTCCGGTCGTCCGGCGCGACCCACATCTGCGAGTTGAACCCCGGCAGGATGCCTTGGTGTTCGACGACTCTGTGGTCACCCACGAGGCCCCGGAACAAGCCCAGGCCCATCCCCGGAACGCGCGGGTCGGGCTGGTACTGCGGCGCGAACATCATTGCCAGCGTGTCCGATTCGAGCACCCGGCCGTGATCGTTGCGCCCTCCGCCCAGTAGCGCGGCCAGGTACCGCGCCATGTCGCGAGCGGACGAGCAGGCCGATGACGCTGCCGCGGTGATCATTTCGCGATGCACGACCGGTTTCGGGCCGTGTGCGCCCAGGGTGTACCCGGTGGCCCGGTCCGCCCGGGGAACCTCGGCGGAGACGAGAGTGGTGTCGAACATGCCCAGTGTCCGGAACACATGCGCGCGAAGGTATTCCGCGAGCGGTACGCCCGTGACGTCGGCGACGATCTGACCCAGCGTTGCGAAGCCGTGGTCGGTATAGGCCCACCGGGTGCCGGGTTCGGCGCCAACTCGCAGCCCGCGCCGGTAGTACTCGCCCAGCGACGGCACCGGCGTACCCCCCGCGACGCTCTCACCGAAGTCCGGTTGCAGTGCCTGCCAGGGGTAGGCCGTCTCACCGACACCCGAGGTGTGTGTGAGCAGGTGCCGGATCGTCACCGGGCCGTACCGCGGGTCGGCCGCGACCAACCGGAAGCCGCGCAGGTAGCTGTCGGCGGGTGCGTCCAGGTCGACGAGTCCGCGCTCCCACAGCTGCAGCACCGCAATCGCGGTGAAGGTCTTGGTGATCGATGCGATCCGGAACACCGTGTCCTCGGTGACCGGGCGCCGGTCGGCGAGATCGGCCCACCCGTGCCGCACGAACTCGACGCCGCCGTCGCGCACGACCGCGACCACGGCCCCCACCACCGGACGGCGGTTGAACAGCGACCCGACCCGACCCGCCAAGGTCGTATCGGTACTGTCCGCCACAGCATTTCGCTCGGACCCCGTCGTCGGGTCCGTTCCGGTGCTCGCGCTCATCGCTCACGCACCACGATCACAGGGCACTCGGCCGCATGCAACACCGCCGTACTCGTGGAGCCGAGCATCATACCGGCGAACCCGCCGCGCCCATGGCTGCCGAGCACGACCAGCTGAGCGCCGTCGGCGTAGTCGAGGATCGACCGAACCGGCCTGTCGCACACCACGATCCGCTCGACCGGCACATCAGGGTACCGTTCGCCGAATCCGGCCAGGCTTTCCGCCAGCTGGATCTCCTCGGATGTCCGGATCTCCTCCCAGCCGTGCACGGGGAGGTCGTATCCCGTGGTGTCGCTCCAGGCGTGCACAGCGATCAGCGCCACCTTGCGGCGGGACGCCTCCTCGAAAGCCAGTTCGACCGCCGGCATGCTGTTGCTGCTGCCGTCGACGCCCACGACGATCGGTTTCCGCGCCGATACCGCGTCCGCCTGCGAACTGCCGTGCACGACCGCGACCGGGCACCGCGCGTGCCGACTCAATGCCGTGCTCACCGAGCCGAGCACGGCGCGGCCGATCGCGCCGCGGCCACGATTTCCGACCACGATCATGCGCGCCGTCCGGGAGCGATCGATCATGGTCGGAATGATCAGGTCGAAGGTCAGCTCGGTGGTGACCGAGATCGTGTCACCGGGAACCGCATCGTGCGCGATCCGGCTCGCCTCGGTGAGTATCCGCCGTGCGTCCTCGCGCAGCCACTCCACCTCGGACTCGCCCAGTGCCGCCCCGAAACCGTAGCCGGTCGGAAACGCGGACGAGGTGATGAGGTGCAGCGGGCAACGCCGCAGTTCGGCGTCCACCGCCGCCCAGGCGACCGCCTGATACGAGATGGCCGAGCCGTCCACGGCCACCAGAATCGGTGCGTCGACCGGGTCGATGCGAGGTGTCTCGGAGTCCACCATGATGCCTCCTTGTCGGTGTCGTTTCGAGCATTCCGCGCATCGGCGAACTCGCCCAGGGAACTAGGTCGTCCCCTGACCGGTCCTTTCGGCTCCGGCGGCCGCCGGCAGCCGAAGGTCACCGTGCTCGCGGGCCCAACGCTTCTACCGGCACCGCGGCGTCCGGGCGATCGTGATGCCATGATGGCCACCCGAAACCCGCACCGCATCGACATCAGGCAGATCACCCTGGCGCTGCTCTCCGGTTTCGTCGCGATCTGGGCGCTCGCCGGAGCCGCCGGTCTGATCAGCGGCGCGATAGATCTCGGCGCGACGGTCGAGGAACGAATTCCGTTCGACAGCCCGGTCTTCGCCGCTGTCGCCCTCGCGCTCATGGTGGGGATACCGATGACGTTCACGACCGTGCTCGTGGCCCGCACCGACCCGCGGGCACCGGCGGTGGCGATGATCGCCGGAGCACTGCTCGTCGGCTGGATTATCGTGCAGATCTACACGATCGAGGTGTTCAGCTGGCTGCAGCCGGTCTGCGTCATGGCGGGACTCGTCGTGATCTCGCTGTCCATGACGCTGCCGTCCCGGTTCCCGAGCACCCCGCCGCCGGCGGGCCGGTTCACCGCACGATGACGGCCGCGCCCGCGAACGACGTCAGTCGGTAGGCGCGGTGAGGAAGTCGACGCAGGAGCGAATCGTCTCCAGGTGTGGATAGTCCTGCTCCTCGATGCGGCGGCCCGCCGCGACCGACAGGCGCTCGACGAAGGTCAGAAAGTCGATCGAATCCAGTTCCAGCGTGCTGCGCAGAGGTGCGGCATCGTCGAGCGCGGCCAGGTCGGCGTCGGTGGCGAACCCCTGCAGCGCGCCGCGCACGGTGGCTGCGGCCAGCTCACGAGACAGGGTATGGGACATAGGTCACAACTCCTCGGGACGTTGTAGCAGGTTGTCGACGGCGTTCAGGAAGCGGGCGCCGGTGGCGCCGTCGCTCGCGCGGTGATCCGCGGACAGAGTGGCCGTGAGCTGGCGCCGCACGCCGAGCAACCCGCCGGCCACGTAGGGCCGGTCGGCCGCCGCCCCCAGCCCGACGATCGCGACCTGCGGGACGGCGATCACGCCGAAGACCGAATCCACGCCCAGGTCACCCAGATTCGTCACCGTGATGGTGGCGGGGGTGGTATCCGACGAACGCAAACGCCCGCTCCGCGCACGGGATACGACGCCGCGCAGCGCCGCCATCATGGCGGCCGGGTCGAGGGTGTCGGCGTCGGGGATGGTGGGCAGCATGATGCCGCCCCCGCGCAGCGAGACGACCACGCCGAGATGCACGGCGGTCGCGGGCAGGTAACGGTCGTCGACCCAATGCCCGTTCAGGTCCGGAGCGTTCCGGGCGGCCAGCGATACGGCGCGCAGCAGCAGCGCCGGTAACAGGATACGGTCCGCGACCGGCAGGGTGAGGTTTCTCTTCCGCACCCAGTCGGTTGCCGCGGCGACGTCGACGGTGGCCGACAGATAGTAGTGCGGCACAGTCTGTTTCGACTTGGTCATCGCGGCCGCGATCTGCGCGCGCACGGCCGCGAGGTCGTGTGCGGGCCCGGCCGGACGGCCTGCCGGTACGGGCGGCGGCGGAGGCGCGATCTCGGCGGCAGCGAGATCGGCTCGCGGGTGGGCGAATGATGCGGCGGTACGCACATCGTCCGCACGCACCGATCCGTCGCGGCCGGTCCCGGTCACCGCGGTGATATCGAGGCCGAGATCGGCGGCCAGCTTCCGGGCGTAGCCGGAAGCGCGGGCGTGTAGCTCCGGCCCGTGTGCCGCCGTCGGTCCGTGGCCACCGCCGTTCTCCCTGGTCCGATCGGAAGCAGCGCGATCGTCGTCGCCCGCGTCGGCGCGGCGCTCCCCGCTCCCCACGGCCGTCGCCTTCTCGACATCGCTCCGCACCACGCGCCCGTTGGGCCCGCTCCCGTGCACCGTCGCCAGGTCGAGTCCTGCCTTCTCGGCGAGCCGGCGGACCAGAGGGGTCGCCCGGACCTCGTGCGGCTCGGCCATCGAGTGCGACGCCTCCTCCTCGGCGCTGCCGGTACTCGCGATTTCCTGTTGCACATCGGATACGGCGCTCCCACTCGTCGCCGCACCGGCCTCCCCCACCGGCTCGATCGTGGCGAGCGGGGCTCCGACCGGAACCGTCTCCCCCTCCCGCACCAGGAGCTCGCCGATCACGCCGTCGTCGAAGCACTCCACCTCGATGGCGGCCTTGGTGGTGTCCACCTCCGCCACCACGTCACCCGCGCGCACGACGTCACCCGGGTGTACGAGCCACTGCAGCAGCGTGCCCTCCGTCATGTCGGCACCGAGCGACGGCATCCGGAATTCGACCATGTCAGCTCACCACCTCGCGGACCGCGGCGACGACGGCGCCGGGCTGCGGCAGCGCGGCGGCTTCCAGTTGCCGGGCGTACGGAATCGGGACCTCGGCGGTACACACCCGGCCGATCGGAGCATCCAGCTCGTAATAGGCGTGTTCGCTCGCACGGGCGGCGATCTCGGCGGCGATGCCGACGCTGCGCCACCCTTCGTCGACGATCACCAGCCGGTGGGTGCGCGCCACCGACTCCAGTACGGTCCGCTCGTCCAGCGGACGCAGCGTCCGCAGATCGATCACCTCGGCCGAGATGCCCTGGGCCGCCAGGCTTTCCGCGGCCGCTTCCGCGACGCGCAGCGCGCCGCCGTAGGATACGAGGGTGACGTCGGTACCGGGACGCCGCACGGCGGCGCGGTCGATATCGACGGCACCCGCATCGTCGGGCAACTCGTCCTCGGTGTTGTAGAGCGCGATCGGCTCGAAGATCAGCACCGGGTCGGGGTCCTGCAGCGCGGTCCACAACATCCCCCGTGCGTCGGCGACGGTGGCCGGGGCCAGCACCCGGAGCCCGGGGATGTGCGCGTAAAAGGCCTCCAGGCTGTGCGAATGCTGTGCCGCCAGTTGCCGTCCGGCCCCGGTGGCCATGCGGATCACCAGCGGCACCCCGAACTGCCCGCCGGACATGTGCCGCAGCGTCGCGGCATTGTTGAGGATCTGGTCCAGCGCCAGCAGGCTGAAGTTGACCGTCATGATCTCGACGATCGGGCGCGAACCACCCAGTGCGGCACCGATTCCCGCGCCGACGAACGCCGATTCGCTCAGCGGGGTGTCGCGAATCCGCTCGGGTCCGAATTCCTCGAGCATGCCGCGGCTGACGCCGAAGCACCCGCCGTACGCGCCGACGTCCTCGCCCATCAGGAATACCCGCTCGTCTCGAATCATCGCCTCGCGCAGGGCCTCCCGCACAGCGTCCCGATAGGTGATCATGGCCGCTCCGCGTAGACGTGCCGGGTCAGGTCGGCGACCGGTTCCTCCGGTGCGCTCTCGGCGGCGGCGACGGCGTCGTCGATCTCCGACTCGATCGCCGCCTCGAGCGCCTTCAGGTCCTCCTCGTTCAGCTCGCCGGCGTCCTTCAGCGCGCCCGACAGGCGTGGAATCGGGTCTCGGCCCTTCCATTCCGCGATCTCCGCCTTGTCGCGGTAGCGGTCGGCGTCGTACAGCGAATGCGCCCGGAACCGGTAGGTGCGAAGCTCGAGGAAGCACGGACCGCTCCCCGCTCGGATCGACTCGACCGCACGGCGGGTCGCCTCGCCCACCGCGACGGCGTCCATGCCGTCGACCGGCCAGGCCACCAGACCGTAGGAGGCCGCACGCAAGGCCAGATCGGTGGCGGCGTGTTCGCGGGCCAGGGCGGTGCCCATCGCATAGCGATTGTTCTCGCACGCGAACAGCACCGGAAGACGCCACAGCGCAGCAAGATTCAGGCATTCGTGGAACTCCCCCTCGGCGGCGGCGCCGTCGCCGAACAGGCAGACGGTGACCGCGTCGCGACCGGCCTGAGCGTCCGCCAGCGCGAGCCCGACGGCGATCGGCAGTCCCCCGGCGACGATCGCGTTCCCGCCGTAGAAGCGGCGTTCCGCATCGAAAAGGTGCATCGACCCGCCACGACCGCGGCTGCACCCTGTTGCGCGCCCGTACATTTCGGCCATCAGCGCGGCCATCGGCATGCCGCGGGCGAGGGCGTGGCCGTGCTCCCGATAGGTCGACACCACCGCGTCACCGGGCCCGATCTGCCCGAGCAGTCCGGCCGCCACCGCCTCCTCTCCGATGTAGAGATGGAGGAAGCCGCGGATCTTCTCGGCGCTGTAGAGCCGCACGCAGCGTTCCTCGAACCGCCGGATCCGAATCATCTGCCGGAGCAGCTCGATGCGGGTATCCGCGGCACTCATGAGGCTCCCTCCAGAGTGGAGAGATCGCCCTCGGGCAAGCCGAGTTCACGGGCCTTCAGCAGCCGTCGCATCACCTTGCCGCTGCGCGTATGCGGGAGACTGTCGGCGAAGTCGATCCGCTTGGGCGCCACGGCCCCGAGCGCACGGCGGCCGAAGGCGCTGATCTCGGCACGCAGCGACTCGCTCGGGGTGTAGCCGGGCCGCAGCACCACGAACGCCTTCACCAGTTCGCCCGCCACCCGGTCCGGTATGCCGATCACCCCGGACTCGAGAACTGCCGGATGTGCCATGAGCGCACTCTCCACCTCGAACGGCCCGACCAGGTGGCCCGCGGATTTGATCACATCGTCGGCGCGGCCGACGAACCAGTAGTAGCCGTCCCGATCGAAGCGGGCCAGATCGCCGCTGAGATACCACCCGTCGGCGAAGGCCCTGGCGTACCGGACCGGGTCGTTCAGATAGCCGCGGAACATCGAGGGCCACCCCGCCCGCAGCGCCAGCTCTCCCACCTCTCCGACACCGGCCCGCGTCACCGCACCGTCGGTGATCATCGCCCGGCCGTCGGGCCCGCGCCGCAGCACCGTCGCCTCGATGCCCGGGAGCGGGCGTCCCATCGAACCCGGACGCACCTGTGCGGCAGCGAGATTGGCGATCATGATCGCCCCCGTCTCGGTCTGCCACCAGTTGTCGTGCACGGGGCGGCCGAGGACCTGGTAGCCCCAGTCGACCACCTCCGGATTCAGCGGCTCGCCGACGCTCGCGATGAATCGCAGGCACGACAGGTCCGTCCCCGCGGGCAACCGGTCGCCGTGGCGCATGAGCATGCGCAGCGCGGTCGGTGCCGTGTACCACACCGACACTCGCTCGGCCGTGAGTATGTCGTACCAGCGGCGCGGATCGAACTCCGCCTCGTCGCTGACCACCGTGGCGCCCAGGCTCAGCGGCGCGATCACGCCGTAGGACATGCCGGTCACCCAGCCGGGATCGGCCGTACACCAGAACACGTCTCCCGCACGCAGATCCAGCGCGTAGCGAGCGGTGGCCCGGTGCGCGACGATCGCGCCGTGCGCGTGCACGGCGCCCTTCGGCTTCCCGGTGGTGCCGCTGGTGAAGTGCAGCAGCGCCGGATCCTCGAAACTCGTACGCACGATCGGGAATTCGGTCTCGGCCGCCGCCATCGCGAACGGAAGTTCGATCACTCCCGGCAGGTTCGTCTCCGCGTCGGTCACGATCACATGCCGTAGTGCGGGGAGTTCGTCCCGCACCGGCGCGACCTTCCGCTCGTAGAACGCCGCGGTCGTCACCAGGGTCGTCGCGCTCGCAAGGCTCAGCCGCTGCCGGACCGGCTCCGGACCGAATGCCGAGAACAACGGCGAGACGACACATCCCGCCTTCCACGCGCCGAGCGCGGCGACGTACAACTCCGGGGTGCGACCGAGCAGCGTGCACACCCGGTCCCCGCGCCGCACTCCGAGATGACGCAGGACGTTCGCGAAGCGATTGCTCAGCATGACCAGATCCGCACAACTCAACGTCGTGCGGCCACCGGCGGCGGCCAGCCAGCGCAGCGACGGTGCCTGCGCACCGCTCTCGTACAAGTGCCGGTCCACCGCTTCGTAGGCGATGTTGACGCCCCCGCCCGGCAACCCCGCCAGATCCAGTCGCGCCGCGTCCCAGCGGAATTCGCGCCGCGCCAGCTCGTAGTCGGTCAGATTCGCGGCGGCCCGCTCCGCCGGGGATTTGTCGATCGGCTCCCACCGGGCGGGTCCGGTTCGCAGGTCGTGGCTGACAGTGCTCATGTCTCGTCTCCGGCTATCGAGGGGGTGCTGGTTCCGCCACGGAGCCCGGCCGGGCTCCGGACCGGACGCGGGTGCGGTCCATCTCGAAGCGCCGCACCACATTCGGCGGGCTCCAGTCGCGTCGCATCGCCAGCTCCAGCGCCTCGCGGTTGCGGGCGTCGACATAGGACAGCAAGCAGTGCAACGGTTCCCGTTCGCCGGGCTGCAGCTCATCGATGCGATCCGACAGTCTGTCGAGGTCGTCCCTGACACAGGACAGGTCGAACACCGACGAGTCCCGTCTGCTCGCCACCAGTGCCGCGCGCAGGCCGTTCTCGATGTCGCAGCACTCCGCGTGCGAACGGGCATCCGGATCCACCAGCGCGTCCCGGCTGGCGGCGTCGATGTAGGCGTAGAGCTTGCGTACCGGCCGCTGCCGGGAACTCCCGGCGTCCAGCGCATCCGCCGTCGGCCGCAGTGCCGCCACGGCGTCGCGCACCGTGCGCGCGTTGCCTGTCGTCGGTTGCTGCCGCAACGCGTCCAGTAGCGAGAGCAACCGCCGTTCCAGCCTGTCCATGAATTTCTCCGTCTTCGGTGCGAGTTCGCTCCCCACTGTGCGGAGCAGCGGCCGGGAACGGCAGAGCACATGGCCACCAAAGCTCAGGGACCAACGGGGGACGGCCGTGCACCCGCTCGGGGGCGCGGCGGCCGCAGATGACGTTGGTCCCGTCGCCATCAGGCACCTCGCCTCTCACCGGTCCGGCTCCTCGCGCGCAGGCTCGAAGGCATGGAGACGAACAAGCCTCGAATCGCCGTGATCTACGCGACAGCGCAGGGGTCGACGCGCGAAATCGCCGAATACATCGCCGAGGACCTCGCCAACCGCGGCGCCGACGTCGAGGTCGCCGACGCGGAGCACGCTCCCGAACTGTCGCGGTTCGACGCCGTCGTCCTGGGCAGCGCCGTCCACGGCATGGACTATCTCCCCGCCGCCGGGCAATTCGTCCGCGACCACCGGGATGCGCTCGCCGCCCGCGATGTCTGGATGTTCAGCGTCGGAGTGTCCGCGGCCCTGCGCGGGCCGATCGGCCGCCGGATGGCGCGACGGGTGCCGCAGAAGATCGCCACTCTGCGGGATTCGGTCGGCGCCAAGGATTTCCACGCGTTCGCCGGGCATTACGAACGCGCCGGTGTCTCGTTCGGCGCCCGGCTGCGGCACCGGCTGCTGGGCGGCGGCCGGTACGGCGATCTGCGGGACTGGGCCGCGATCACCGCCTGGACCGAGACAATCGCCCGCGCCCTGCGGCTGCCGCAGCCGCGGACGTCCGTGATCCACCCGTGAGGGAGACGAAATCCATGTCGTACCACAATGATCCGCTCGCACCGGCCGTCCACACCGCGCACGAGTGGGTGCGTGCGGTGACCGAGGCGCTCGACACCTACGATCGCCATTACGCCCATCGGGTACTGCGCGCCTGGCTGCATGCCGTGCGCGACCGGCTCGGCGTCGCATCGGCCGCCCACCTCAGCGCGCAGCTGCCGGAACTGCTACGCGGAACGTTCTACGAGGGCTGGGTTCCGGGCCACGTGCCCGTTCCCCACGATGTCGCCTCGTTCATCGACCAGTTCGCCAGGGAGGCAGGAGTTTCCCGCGACGAAGCCGTCGGTGTGATCGGCGTGGTGACGGACGCTCTGGCCGATCTGTTCTCGCCCGGCCAGCTCGATCACGTCCTCACGGTGCTGCCGAGCCGGTTGCGCGGTGTCCTGCTGGGCGTGGAACCCGTCGAGTACCACGATGACGGCACCACGGCGGCGGACGATCCGGACCGCGCGCTCGAATCGCGGATACGGGCGCTGTCGGAGGCGGTGGCCGTACTCGCCCGCGGGCTCGAGGAACTGCCCGGCGGCGAATACGACACCACACGCCGGGTATTCGCCGCTCAGCAGGCCCATCACATCCTGCTGTCCGAAGGACTGACCGGCTCCGGCCGGAGCTGAGTGGAAGGCCGTCGAACGATGTTGCACGAAACGGTCCCCCTGGGCTGCATTTCCGGGATCCGGATCGGCGCACACTGGTCGGTGCTGGCCACCATAGCGCTGTTCACCTGGGTCCTCGGTACGAATCTGCGCGGCACCGACAGCACCGCCGTCGTCTGGACCGTGGCCATCGGCGGAGCGCTCGCCCTGTTCGCGTCGCTCGCGGCGCACGAGCTCGCGCATTCGATCGTCGCCACCCGCCATGGGGTTCGCGTCGAACGTATTGTGCTGTGGCTGCTGGGCGGAGTCTCCGAACTGTCCGACGAACCGCGCGACGCGCGCAGCGATTTCCGTATCGCGATCGCCGGGCCTTCGACCAGCCTGGCCATCGGCGTCCTCGCCTTCGGTCCGGCCCTGATCGCCGAATCCGCCGCCCCGGGCGGGGCGATCGCCGGTGCGTTCACGTGGCTCGCGGTCACGAATATCGCTCTCGCCGTGTTCAATCTGCTTCCCGGTGCACCGCTGGACGGCGGCCGGGTGTTGCGCGCGGTGATCTGGTGGCGTACCGGCGATCGGCTGCGGGCTGCGACTGTCGCCGCCCGGAGCGGGCAGGTCCTCGGCACGGCACTGATCATTCTCGGTATCGCCGAGATCATCGCCCTCGGTCACCTCGGCGGGGCCTGGCTGATGCTGCTCGGGTGGTTCCTGCAGACCGCCGCGCACGCCGAACTCACCGTGGCCGGGATGCGACATCGATTGGGCGGCACCAGGGTCCGCGACGTGATGACTTCGCACCCGATGGCCGTACCCGCCCACTGGCTCGTCGCGCAGCTGCTGGATTCCGACGCGCTCGATACCGGCCACCGGGTCTTCCCGGTCATCGACACGCACGGCCACCCGGTCGCGGTCCTCGCGTGGTCGGACCTCGCGGCGGTACCGAAATCCGCCCGCCCCACCACCCCGATACGCGCGGTGGCCCGGGGGCTGCCGTCCGGCACCATCGTCGGCCCCGACGAACTGCTCGCCGACGCCGCCACGCGGGTCGTGCTGCGCCCCAAGCTCGACGCTCTCACCGTCGTCGATGCGTCACGCCGCCTCATCGGAATCGTGACCGCCACCGACCTCACCACGGCGTGCGATCGATCGGCACTGGGCCTTCCGGTTCCGAAAGCGCATCCGTCCAACGCAATTCACCCGTCTGCCGACCGAGGAACATCATGACGGCCACACCCGTGCTTCGCGACACCCCCCAGCCGATCTTCCGCGATCGGAACGAGGCCGGCCGTGTGCTCGCGGGACTGCTGCAGCACTACCGCGGCGACCCCGATGTGCGGGTACTGGGGCTCGCGCGCGGCGGCGTCCCCGTGGCATGGGAGATAGCCGCCGCGCTCGGCGCCCCACTCGACACTCTTGTCGTGCGCAAGCTGGGCGCGCCCGGAAACCCCGAATTCGCTATCGGGGCCCTCGCACCCGACGGCCGGATCGTGGTGAACGACGACATGATCCGCGGCCTGCACCTCACCGCGGAACAGGTGCGCACGGTCGCACGCGACGAGGCCCGGGAGCTGTCCCGGCGCGAGACGGCCTACCGCGACGGCCGGGCGCCGGTCGACGTGTCCGGGCGGACGGTGATCATCGTCGACGACGGACTAGCCACGGGGGCAACAATGTTCGCCGCCGTCGAGGCGATTCGCGCCGGCGAGCCGAAACGCATCGTGATCGCAGTCCCGGCGGCGCCCGAGTCGACCTGCCGGGAATTCGCTGCCCTCGTAGACGACATGGTATGCGCGACCATGCCGTCGCCGTTCCTCGCGGTCGGCGCCGCATTCTGGAATTTCGCCCAGGTCACCGACGATGAGGTGCGGCGGCTACTCGCGATGCCCACAGCCGGGACCCGCACCGCGGTACTCGATCCCGTCGCGGTACTCCGCGCGGCCGCCGTCGACGCCCCCTCCGGTGTCCCACCGGAGCAGGCCCTCGACGACCTGATCGGTGACGCCCGCTTCGTGCTCATCGGGGAGAGTTCGCACGGCACTCACGAGTTCTACGCCGCGCGAGCCGCCATCACCCGCTGGCTGATCGCCGAGAAGGGCTTCGATGCCGTTGCCGCCGAGGCGGACTGGCCGGACGCCTATCGAGTCGATCGCTTCGTGCGGGGCTACGACCACGACAGCTCACCCGGACGGGCCCTACAGGGATTCGAACGGTTCCCCGCCTGGATGTGGCGCAACACCGTGGTCCGCGAATTCGCCGCCTGGCTGCGCCTGCACAACGATGCGCAGCGCCGCTCCGGGGAGAAGACCGCCGGATTCTACGGACTCGATCTGTACAGCATGCACGAGTCCATGCGGCGGGTCGTGGAGTATCTCGACGAGGTCGATCCGGCCGCAGCCGAGCGCGCGCGTCGTCGCTACGCCTGCTTCGACCGCACCAGCGAGAACGACGGGCAGGCATACGGATTCGCCGCCGCGTTCGGTGCCGGTGAATCCTGTCAGGCGGAGGTCGTGCGCCAGCTGGTCGATCTGCAGCGCAATGCCGCCCAGCACATCCTGACCTACGACGGCGAGGCGCAGTTCGACGCGCTGCGCAATGCCTGGACCGTTCGTGACGCCGAGGCCTATTACCGTGCCATGTTCGGAGACCGCGTCACCTCCTGGAATCTGCGCGACGAGCATATGGCCGACACGCTCGACGCCATCGCCTCACACCTCGCCCGCGACGGTCGACCGGGACGGATCGTGGTGTGGGCGCACAACTCGCACGTGGGCGACGCCCGCGCCACCGAAATGGCCGCCGAGGGGCAGCTCTCGCTGGGTCAGCTGGTGCGTGAACGCCACGGAGACGACTGCCGCATCATCGGATTCAGTACCGGCCACGGCACCGTCACCGCCGCGAGCAGCTGGGGCGGTGACAGCGAACGCAAGCACATCCGCGCACCGCTGCCCAGCAGCTCCGAGGAACTGCTGCACGATACGGGACACGACTCGTTCCTGATCCGGACCGGCGCAGCGGGCGCCGTCGGCGATATCCTGCGGCAGCCACGGTTGGAGCGGGCCATCGGTGTCATATACCAGCCCGGCACAGAACGCCAGAGCCACTACTTCCACTCCCGCCTGGCCGAGCGCTATGACGCCGTGATCCACATCGACCGCACCACGGCCCTGGAGCCGCTGGCGCCGTCCAGCCACTGGAGCGCGGGAACGACCCCGGAAACCTACCCCACCGGCTTGTGAACCCGGGCGTCGCGGCCGCACGACCGATCGGCGCCACCGGTCCGCGGTCACAGTGGGCGGACAACCTCGGCGAGGGCGCGCCGCGGCGTCTCCGGAACAGGTCCGGAACTGCTTGCGGCCCAGCCGACCCGGATGATCATCTGCGGGAACGCGCTGTCGTCCAGGACGCCGGTGCGGATCCGGTCCCGGGTGGCGGGCAGCTCGAGCGGTTCGGTCAGCGGGCAGGTCGCCAAGCCCAGGGTGGTCGCGGTCACCAGCACCGCGCCCGCCGCCTCGCCCGCACGTAGCCGCGATATCCGATCGTCGCCGGTGGTGCTCACCATCAGCAGGCAGTCGACCGCGTCGATGTCATGGATGACTGCCTGCGGCAGACCGGGATTCGAGAACGGCCGCACCGTCGCGTCCTCGGCGGCGACCGTGCTGCGGGCGGGTACACCCTCCGGCGTCGCGTGCCGCCCGCTCCATTGCGCCAACTCGGCGCCGTATGAAAAGTCCCGGGCATGTTCCCAGGCCGCCTGCTCGAACGCGCGCAACAATTGTGCTCGCTCGCGGCCGTCCGCCACTCTCCGCACCAGGGCGCCGTTCGCGGCGCCGGCGGCGGCCATCGCCGCGACGTGTGCGTCGGCCACTTCCCACGAGGTATAGCGGCGCCGATCCGTCCGGCGCTGGGTAATCGCCCGCGCCAGGCGAACCGCCTCGGGCGTCGGTCCGCTCGCACGAAATTCGATGGCCGCCAGGTGGTCCTGGTCCGCCGGATTCGGCAGCCGATGCACCGATGTCTCCCAGCCGAACACCCGCGCCGCCGCCCGGAAGTGATGCAGTGCCGCTCCGCAGCTCAACACCAGATCCCGCTGGTCGGGGTCGGTGTAGGGCAAGCCCCGACTGGTGTCGGCGTACAAGTGCACGGTGGTGTCGCCCACTCTCCACAGCCAAGGCTGGGTGTTGTGCACCGAGGGCGCCCGTACCGCCGAAGCCAGCGCGGCGTGCACGGTACCGCGGTCGGGATGCGTGCTCGACATCGTCGGTCCTCCTTCACGATTCCCCCGGCCGTGGTCAGGGTCCGTCGGCGGTCCCGCAGTCGCCCTCGGTTCCCACCGCCTCCGTTTTCCGGTTCGTATGACATCCAGCATCGCGCGCCGCCGCCACGCCCGAGACGGCCGAAAGTCACCACCCGGCAGGCCGTCGGATGTCAGTAGCCGATGTCGCGACGGCGCAGCCCGAGCGCGCCCGCAAGCAGGCCCGCGGCCGCCAGCGCGACCAGGACGAGCAGTGGTGCGGCCGTGACGGTTTCGAGCGGCGCCTGCGGGGTGTGCTCGAACGGGGAGCCGTCGTCGAACCAGGCGGGGAGATCGAAGGAGTCGGCGAACAGCACCGCGACGACGCAGTAGGCGAACGCCGACCATGCCACCGGCGCTGCCGCCGCCGGGAGCCAGCCGAACACCAGGGCGGCAACGGCGACCACGACCCATACCGCGGGAAGGTAAACCAGCGCCGCACCCGTCACCCGCAGCAGTTGCCCCGGATCGCCGACCGTCAGGCCGTGCGACAGCCCCTCACCGAATCCGCCCACCGCCAGGACGGCCGCACTGCCGAGCAGCGCCGTGCCCAGATGGCTTGCGAGCCAGGCGGAACGGCCGACCGGACCGGCCAGCACGGATTCCGCGCGGCCCGCGGTCTCCTCGGCGCGCGCCCGCAGCACACAGGTGATCCCGCAGGCGGCCGCCAGCAGTGCCGCGATCGTAATCGTCAGCGCCAGATACGAATCGACCGCGCGTGCCGCACCGCCCGGCAGGTACTGGGCGATCTCCGGATTGTCGGCCAGATACTCCTGGATGCTGTCGGCGAAGGAACCGTACGCGATTCCGAGCGCGAAAACGCCTGTCCCCCAGCCGAGCAGCGCGCCCCGCTGCAACCGCCACGCCAGGCCCGCCGGGGAAGCGAGCGCCCACGACGCGTCGGCGCGCCCCGAACGGTATCCCAGCAGGCCCGCCCCGAAGTCCCGGCGTTCCAGCAGCGCGAAGGCGATCGCCACGAGTATCACGCTGGCGCCGGCGAACAGCAGGAGCGGCCACCATCGGTCGGCCACATACGGATAGGTCCGCTGCCCCCAGCCCATCGGCGACAGCCACGAGACCGCGCCGCTGCCGACGTCGCCCACGGCACGCACCACATACGCGGCGGCGAGGGCGAGCGCTACGGAACCGTACACGCTGCGCGGATTCTCGAATATCTGAGCCGCGACCGTCGTGAGCGATGCGAAGGTGATACCGATACCGGCGACCGCCGCCCCGAGCAACGCCGACCCGCCCACCGGCAGCCCGGTTGCCACGGCCGTGGCGAACACCACCAGGGCCACGGCGACGTCGGCGATTCCGGCGAGGCCGAGTGCGGCCACCGCCGCGGCCCGGCGACCGACCCGCGCCGAGCGGATCAATTCCGCCCGCCCCGTCTCCTCGTCGGTGCGGGTGTGCCTGCCGATGACGAACATGTTCATCAGCGCCACCACGATCGCGAGGTAGGCGAAGATCTCGAACAGGACCTCGCCACCGATCGTCTCCAGCAGTCGAGTCGGTCCGCCCATCGCCACGGCGGCCGCGTTCCCGGTCATGGTCTCGCGCAGCCGCGCCAGCTTGGCCGGGGTGTCGTACAAGCCCTGACTGCTGACGGATTGAAAACCCAGCAGCAGGGCCGTTCCGAGCAACCACCAGGGCAGGGTGAGCCGTTCGCGCCGCAATGCGAACCGCAGCAGCGCGCCCCCGCCCGTCATGTTGTCGCCCAGCGCCTTTCGCGCACCGGCGACTCCGACGCTCACGATGTCTCCCCCACCGCCGCGACCGCCTCGGGGCCGTAGTGACGCAGGAAGATGTCCTCCAGCGTCGGCGGAGTGCTGGTGAGGTTGCGCACACCGAGCGCGGCTATCGTGCGCAACACCGTGTCCAGGGCGGCGGTATCCGCGTCGAACCGGGCGTGCAAGCCGTCCTGGACGAGGTCGTGCACACCCGCCATATCCCCCAGATTCGTTGCGGGACGGACGGTTTCCACCGTAATAGTGGTGCGAGTGAGATGACGCAGCTCGGTGAGGGTGCCGGTTTCCACGGTGCGCCCGTGCCGGATGATGCTCACTCGGTCGCACAGCGCCTCGACCTCGCCGAGGATATGGCTGGACAGCAGCACCGTCCGGCCGTCGTAGGTCAATTCCTTTACGCAGCGCTGGAATTCGGCCTCCTTCAGCGGGTCCAGGCCGACCGTGGGCTCGTCCAGCAACAACAGCTCGGCGTCCGAGGCCAGCGCCGCGACCAGGGCCACCTTCTGCCGGTTGCCCTTCGAATACGCGCGGGCCTTCTGATGTGGATCGAGGTCGAATCGTTCCAGCAGTTCGGCGCGGCGGCGGCGATCCACACCGCCACGCAGCCGCCCCATCAGATCGATGATCTCGCCGCCTGTGATACCGGGCCAGAGCGTGACCTCCCCCGGCACGTACGCCAGGTGGGCGTGCAGTTCGACGGCGTCGAGCCACGGATCGCGGCCCAGCACGCGCATCGCGCCGGAATCGGCCCGGAGCAGGCCGAGCAGAATCCGGATCGTAGTCGTCTTGCCCGAGCCGTTCGGGCCGAGGAAACCGTGTACCTCCCCGGCCCGCACGGTCAGGTCCAGGTTGTCCAGAGCCTTCGTCCGCCCGAACGTTTTCGTCAGGGCCGCAATCGAAATCGCAGAATCTGCCGCGGCTGTCATGATCCCGCACCGTCCTTCCCGGTGGTCGAGGGCGTGATGAGCCCGTAGTGGCCGTCGTAGCGGTGGTAGAGCACGCATCCCCGATCGAGGGCACGGTGCCGGAAGAAGACGAACGGCCACCCGGTCAGCTCCAGTCGCACGATGGCGCCCTCGACGCTCAGCGCGGGCGCCGACCACGGGCTCGTCGACATCGGCACCGATCCGCGCGTCACCTCGTCCGGGCTCGGATAGACCTGCGCCATCCGATACCCCGAGGGACCGGCGCGGTAGAGCACACTGTCGACGTGGCTGCCGGACTCGGTGAACAGGTGGAAGTCGTAGTCCATCAGTTCCATATCGAACGCCGCTTCGTCGGCCGTCTCCTCTGCCAGCGCGTACGACTTGTGCCGCACCACCTGTCGCTCGTCGGCGGGCCGGGGGAAGTACGGCAGCCGGGCACGCGGAATCCCGTCGTGCCGCCACTCGTGCGCGGCCGTACCGGACCTGTTGCCGCGTAGCGCTTCCCAGTTGCGCGAGAGCCGCGCCAGCCGGGCTCGCAGTCGTGCCTGGAGCAGATCCACGGCTTCTCGTGTGCTCGCGGCGGTCACCTGAACCCGCACCGCGCGCCCGGCGATGTTCACATTCGCCTGGGCGACAACGGAATCGGTGGACCAGCCCTCGTCGCCGGTGAGGCGCACGCGTGCCGAGAGGACCGGTTCCGAAGCGTAATCCACTGCGCGCCCGATCTTCTCGCGCGCATACTCGACGGCGTCCGCCGAAACATTGTGACCGGCGGAGACCCGCAATATCGACTCCGTCGGCGAAGCACTCTTCCGCATGAACCGACTGTCCCACCGCCGCGACTACGCCGAGAGGGGATTAGGTCACCTCACCGCGACCCGTTCGACCGCGACATCGGTCCCCCCCGCATCGAACGGCGAGCAGCCCGTTTCATCGCACGGGGAGACATCTACTCGGATGGATGGACGACCATCACCGGGCAACGAGCGTGCTGCACAAGGGAATTCGATGTCGAACCCAGCACCGCACCGGCGAACCTGCCGCGGCCTCGAGTACCGACCACCAGCAGTTGCGCCGTCGCGGACCAGCGCTGCAGCGCCGTCGCCGGGTCGGCCAGATGCACCTGGCGATCGACGGTGACCTGCGGGTACTTCGCCTGCCAGCCCGCCAGGCGTTCCGCCAGGAGCGCGGTCTCGGCATCTTCCACGTTGTCGAGCGGCGAGAAGAAGTCGCCGAGTCCGGCATAGCGCGTGAGCCTGAGGTCACTCCAGACGTGCACCGCCACCAGCGGGGCGGCACGCTCCGCCGCCTCCTCGAACGCCGCCCCGATAGCGGCCTCGCTGGCCGGGCTGCCGTCGACACCCACCACGACCGGGCCGTCGGCGTGAGTCACGTCCTCGGTCTCGGGATCGGTGCGCACGACCACCACCGTGCCGTGCGCATGTGCCGTCACCGCCAGCAGCACCGACCCGACGTGCCCGGCCGCGGCATTGGTCCCCGAGGCGCCGATGACGACGACGTAGGCGGTGCTGCTGTGCTGGATCAGCAGCGGTGCCGGCGCCGACTCCGAGACCTCGGTCGATATCCGAACCGCCGGCTCGGCCCTCCGGACCTCCTGCTCCGCCCGTCCCACCAGTTCGGTGCCGTGCGTACGCACCTTGTCGAGTGCCGGCGCCATCCCCGTCCACAGCCCGCCGACGGACGCACGCAGACCGCCCGCACCGGTCCCGTGCACGATGCGAAGCCCACGGCCTCGCTGCACTGCCAGCCGAGCCCCCCAGGTCAAGGCGATATTCGCAGGTTCGGAGCCGTCCACACCGACCACGACCGGCGCAGACGCCAGGTGGTGCGCATCCGTGTGCTGATATTCCGACATTCTGCATCCTTCCGACCCGGGAGAATCCGACACACCGGTACCTGAGGACTACCCCAGGATAGGCCTCCGGCGCGGACGGTCGCTACCGCCGGACCTCCCACGACGGTGCGACCGGCCGGGCTTCCCAGGATCGTCGAGCAGCGAGCCGAAGTCCGGGCGCGGGGCGCGCTGCCTCGAGCTTCCGGCCGTCGGATATCTCAGCCCCGCATCCCGGTATCGCGCAGGGCCGCAAGCCGACTCGCGTATTCCTGCTCGTCGATCTCGCCCCTCGCGAAGCGCTCCGCGAGCAGGACTTCGGGCCCAGGATTCTCGGAGCGATACCGCGGTCCGCGGTCGGCCGCGGCCACGTATCGCACCAGCACGACGAAACCCGCGATCAGCAGGCCCCAGAACAGGACCATGCCGAGTCCCATCCAGGCATACCCCCACCCGGACATTTCGTGGCCGTACCAGACCATCACGTCTCATCTCCTTCATTCGAACTGCGGTGCCGCGGACTCAACCGCGCATCACCAGCCGGTCTATCAGTCCGGCGAGACCAGGTGCCGGGGCGCCAGAATCCGGACGAGGAAGCCACCGGTGATCGCCGCCATGGTCGCCGCCATCGCCAGGCCGCCGAGCGCGCCGACCGCGGCCACCACGGCCGTCGACTGGCCGGGCTGCCACAGCGGCGTTGTGACCAGGCCGAACACTCCCAGCCCGACGACCCATCCGGCGGCGTTGGCCCAGACCCACAGCGCGGCGCGATTGGTCCAGTACTGCAGCACGAACCATTGCGCGACTCCGATCGAGAAGACCATCACCAGCGCGCCCGCGACCACGACCGGGACCTGTGCGGCAGGCGGCCAACCGGACAGCTGCTCACCGAACACCGTGATCAGGGCCCCCACGATCCATGCGGCCACTGCGCCGACCACGGTCACCATGACCCATTCGCGCGGCGAGAAACCCTTCAGCACCGAGCGCAGCACCCTGCCCTGGAACAGGCCCAGCACGCAGCCCTCGATCGCACCCGCGGCGAGCAATGCCGATGCCGTCACCGCCGGTGCCGCGTCGACGGTGAGGGCCCCCGCCGCCGCGGGAGCGAGGAAGCCGAGGAACTCCCCGAGCGTGACGGCGGCGAACCATCGGCGTGACAGGCGTGCCTCGGGACGCCTCGTGCGCCGCCCGATCGGGAGATGCAGGGCTGTCGGCAGCGAGCCGAGCCCCGGCGCCTGGTATTTCGTGGTCACCACAACCTCCGCGATGGCATCGAACGATTCGAGTAACTACCCGATGATCGGACGCCCCGCACGCCGCCCACAGAAGCGAAAGTCACCGCGCGCCGCTGCCTTTCGGACCATGTCCGCGATGCTCGGGCGATCCGGCCCGTTGCGCCCGTCAAAGCGGGCCTTTCGTCTCTCGACGCCCCGCTGTACCGGGAGCACGCTCGGTCAGGAGGAGAGAAGGAGGATGCGATGGACTACCGGGTCGATGTCTGCGAGGTCACCCCGCAGGCGCTGCTGCGGCTACCGCGCGAGCTCCGTGCGGACCGGCTCGGCGAAGACATCGCCGCCGGAATGCGGGAACTCACGGCGACCGTGCAGCGTGCCGGTCTCACCGCCACGGGGGCGCCGTCCATCACGTTTCCCGACCACTCGGCCGAGGGCGTGGTCATCGCGGACTTCGGGGTGCCCGTCGAACCGGCGCCCACGCTGAGCCTGCGTTCCGGCGCGGAGGTGGTGATCGCGCCCGGCACGCTCGTGGCGCGAACCTGTCATCGGGGCGGCTACGCCGGGCTCGACGCCGCCTATCGGGCCCTGGAGGCTTGGATCTCCGAGGCGGGATACCGCGTGAGCGGCCCACCGAGCGAGGTCTATCTCGTCGGCCCCGACGAGGTGAGCGAGGCGCGCAGGCTGATCACGGAGATCCGGGTGCCGGTGGAACCGTCGCCGGCGATCGCGGTCCTGCTCGACACGCCGTTCGCCGAGACCGTGAGCCTGACACGAGAAGCGTTGCGGCAGCAGGGATTCGACGTAATCGCCGAGGTAGACATGCGGGCAACGCTGCGGAAGGAACTGGGCGAACAGGTCGAGGAATACCTGATTCTCGGCGTGTGCAACCCCCGGCTTGCCTCTCGGGCGCTCGCCGAGGATCGGCAGGCCGGGCTGCTGCTGCCCGGCAACGTCGTGGTGCGCACCGTCGACTCCGGCACGATGGTGGAGGCCGCCGATCCGGACGTCCTGGTGCGGGCGACCGGCCACCACGGCCTGTACCCGGTCGCCGACGAAGCCCGCCGACTGCTGGTCGCCGCGATCGAGGCGTTGCGCGCCCCGACCGCACACAGCCAGCATGGAACGTGACCATCGACCCGCCACCCAGGATGCAAGGACCCCTATCGGGTCACCGACTCCATCCGGAGGCTGGAACCATGACCTCACCGAACCCGTCCGATACGCGGATCACACCGGACGCAGAGACGATCCTCGCCGTGATGCGGTCGGCTCGGCGTGCACCCTCGATCCACAACACCCAGCCCTGGCGCTGGGCGTTCGACGGTACCCGCCTACACCTGCACACCGATAACGATCGGCAGCTCCTCGCTGCCGATCCGCACGGCCGCCAGCAGGTGATCAGCTGCGGCGCCATGCTGCATCACGTGCGCACCGCCTTCGCCGCCCACGGCTGGCACACCGACACCGTCCGCATGCCCGACCCCGACCGCCGCGACTACCTCGCGGCCGTGGAGTTCCGGCCGTGGCCGGATCCACCGGCGGGCATCGCGGCGCGAGCGGCCGCGATGGAGCGGCGGCACACCGATCGGCTGCCGTTGCTCGAGCCGTCGGGCTGGAACGACATCGTGCATGCTCTGCGGAAGCTTGCCTCACCGCACGAGGTCGAACTCGATGTGCTCGACGACAGCGCCCGCGCCCGGCTGGCGGCAGTATCGGAACAGGCCGCCGCCGCACGCCGAGACGACGACATGTATCAGATGGAGCTGCACTGGTGGGCCGGGCATTCCGGCGATCCGGAAGGAGTGCCGCGCAGCGCACTGATCTCGGATGCCGAATCGGCCCGCGTCGACGTCGGCCGCGCGTTCCCGTCCGCGCCGCACTCCATGCGCCGCGCCGAGCTCACCGACCACGCTCGGCTGGTGGCGCTCAGCTCGTACGGCGAATCGGTACCGCAGTGGCTGCACACCGGTGAGGCGCTGTCCGCGGTCCTGCTCGAATGCACCGCCGCCGGGCTCGCGACCTGCGCGATCACCCACGTCACCGAACTCCCCGCGGGCCGTCGCGCGATCGCCGGCCTGCTCCCCCACCCGACCGTGCCCCAGGTTCTGATCCGCATCGGCACCGCGCCCGGGGGCGACCCTGAGCCGCCGCCGACTCCGCGCCGACCGCTGACCGACATTCTCACGGTCCACCATCACTGACAGACCGGAATGGCTGCGAACCGTCACCGATCGGCTCGGCGCTGCCCGGTGCGGATCTCGACGGCCGCGCCGGCCGGTGCCGCGGCGAGCCGCGACAGACGACGAAGGTCGGTGCGGAGCGCAACCGAAGTCCCTGCCCAGCGGGCGGTGACCGGCGGATCGTAAGGCTATGACCACCGATAGCTCCGACCGCACCGAACACACGGTGCTCGTCACCTACGCGACTGCCCGCGGCTCCACCGCCGAGATCGCGGAATCCATCGGTAAACGCCTGCGCGACAACGGCTCCCACGTGCGCGTCGCCTCGGTGTCCGAGGATCTCGATCCCATGCTCTTCGAGGCGGTGGTCCTGGGCAGCGCCATCCACAACGGGGCCTTCCTGCCGGAATTCACCGAGTACACCGAACGCCACCGCCTCGCGCTGCGCCTGCGCCCGGCGTGGCTGTTCAGCGTCGGCATGGGACCGGCCCTGCGCGGCCCACTGGGCTTCCCCCTGCGGCACTACACGCCACCCGCCGTGGCCGCGGTAGGAAGGAAGATGTGCGCCTTGGGCTACCAACCGTTCGCCGGGGTGCTCCGGCGACCCGATGACGCCAGGACCCGGATCATCGTCCGCCTGCTCGGCTGCCGATTCGGCGACCTTCGCGACTGGCAGGCGATCGCCGTGTGGGCCGACACGATCACCGTGTGGATCGATACCCGCCTGCCGAGCACCCTGTTCCCGGCGCGGCAGGAATCCGAGCGCAGCTCCTGAGCACCGATCCGGGCCCGATTCCGGCATCGTTCGTGCGCTCCGCATAAAATCGATCGAGTCGAATTTCTAGCAGCGGAGTACAGGATCACCGAGATGACCGAGGATTCGCCAACTGGTCCCTACTCGGTGCGAGGCACGCTCTCCCAGCTGCGGCTGCGGGAGCTGCTCACCGAGGTCAAGGATCGTGTCGAGCAGATCATCGACTCGCGTGATCGCATGGACGGCCTGGTCGACGCCATGCTCGCCGTCACCTCGGGCCTCGATCTCGACGAGACACTGCGCACCATCGTGCACACCGCCACCAGCCTCGTCGACGCCGAGTACGGCGCTCTCGGCGTGCGCGGCCACGAGGAACAGCTGTCCCAGTTCATCTACGAGGGCATCGACGAGGACACCCGCACACTGATCGGCGATCTACCCACCGGGCACGGCGTCCTCGGACTGCTGTTCAGCCAGCCCAAACCCATCCGGCTCGACAACCTCGCCGACCATCCCGCATCGATCGGCTTCCCCCCGAACCACCCGCCGATGCGCACCTTTCTCGGCGTACCGGTCCGCATCCGCGACGCCATTTTCGGCAACCTGTACCTGACCGAGAAATCCGGTGGGCAGCCGTTCACCGAGGACGACGAGCTGATCGTGCAGGCGCTGGCGGCGGCAGCGGGTATCGCCATCGAGAACGCGCGGCTATACGAATCGGCGCGGGCCCGGCAGGCGTGGATCGAGGCGACCCGCGATCTCACCACCGAGTTCCTGGCCGGTACCGACCCGGAGGAAGTGCTCGCGCACCTGGTCGACCACGCCCGCCGACTGACCCGGTCCGACCGAGTTCTGCTGGCCACCGTCGACGAGCCGGGGACTCCGCTCGACGAGATCACCGATCTGACGATCACCCACCGTTCCGGCGCCGGTGACGATCGCGTGCGGAGGTTGTCGGTCGACGGCGCCACCGTCGGAAAGGCTTTCGCCGAACGCAGTCCGCTCCGGGTCGAGGATTCGCGCCGGACCGACCTGGCCGACCTGCTGCCCGAATCGGGCCCCGCACTGGTGCTGCCGTTGCACACGCCGGATACGCCGCTGGGTGTGCTGGTTGCCGTGCGTCCCACCGAGGCCGCGCCCTACGACGACGAGATGCTGGAGCTCGCAGCCGCTTTCACCGATCAGGCCGCGCTGGCCATGCAACTGGCGGAAACCCAGCGGCGCATGCGCGACCTCGACATCCTCACCGACCGCGACCGCATCGCCCGCGACCTGCACGACCACGTCATCCAGCGGCTGTTCGCCATCGGCCTGGCGCTGCAGAGCACCGTGCCGCGCACCAAGATTCCCGACGTCCGCGTCCGGCTCACCGACACCATCAACGACCTGCAGGACGTGGTGCAGGAGATCCGCACCGCCATCTTCGACCTGCACAGCGACAACACCCAGAGCACCCGGCTGCGGCAGCGCATCGAACAGGCCATCCGCCAGCAGTCCGCCGACACCGAGATCCGGACGTCGCTGCGCGTGACCGGTCCGCTGTCGGTCGTCGAACCAGACCTCGCCGATCACGCGGAAGCCGTTGTGCGCGAGGGAGTGAGCAACGCCGTACGCTACGCCGACGCCACCACCATCGACGTCGAGATCGATGTCGCCGACAATCTCGTGGTCACGGTGACCGACGACGGCCGCGGCATCCCCGACAACATCACCCCCAGCGGCCTGTCCAACCTGGCGGAGCGCGCCCGAACCGCCGGCGGCGAATTCACGACCGGCCCGGCAACCGCGTCCGGCGACGCCCCGGGCGCCAGTCTCCGCTGGTCGGCACCACTGCGCTGACCCGCTCGCCGTCCTCCCGAACCACCGAGTGGGCCGCGGTGTCGCCCAGGCGCTCGATCGAGTTTCCTGCCCCGCACGATCACTGATCGAGCAACCAATCGTTGGGAGCGAAGAGCTCGAAATGCACACGCCCGTCGGCGATCCCGGCCGCGCGCAGTTGTGCCCGTACCGACTGGAGGAAACCGGTGCCGCCGCACAGGTAGAAATCCGCGTCCGGGGGCAGGTCGAGTCGAGAGATGCCCAGCGTGCCCGGATGTGCCGACGGCGATGGTTGCTCGTACCACACCTCCATCTCGGCGTGCGGCAGCTGTTCGACCAGCCCCTGCTGCACCTGGCGCAGTGGATGGGTGTGTTCGGAGCGGTCGGCGTGCAGCACCAGCACCCGGCGGCGCGACGAGTGGGAGGCGAGATGGTCGAGAATCCCGATCATGGGCGTCACTCCGATTCCCGCCGAGATCAGCACCAGGGGCGTGGTGGTCGCGGTGTCGATGGTGAGATCCCCGAACGGGATCGTGACCTGCAGTCGGTCTCCGGCCCGGATGTTCTCGTGCAGCCAGGTCGAGACCTCGCCGTCGGGATGCGCGCCGTCGCCGCGCACGCGCCGCACGGCGAAGGCCAGTCGTCCGTCGCCCGGCTCGTTGATCAGGCTGTACTGGCGCAGCTGCCGAGCACCATCGGGCAGTGTTGCGCCGACCGAAATGTACTGGCCGGGAACGAATTCCGGAAGCGGCCGGGTCGGGTCGGCCGACTCGATCACGAAACCGACGACACCGGAGGAATCCTCGATGCGTTCGACCACCGTCGTCTCGCGGAACACGTCTCCCGGTTCGACACCGGCCTCCGCGTACAACTCGCGTTCCAGGGCGATGAGCGCGTCCGCCATCAGCCAGTAGACGCGATCCCACGCCGCAGCGACCTCGCCGGTCACCACGCCCGCGCCGAGCACCTCCACGATCGCCGCGAACAGGTGCTCGTGCACGATCGGGTATTCCTCGGCGACCACGCCGAGCGAGGCGTGCTTGTGACCGATCCGCGAGAGCAGTTCCCGCGGATGCGGCAGGTCCGGATCCACCAGATGCGTGGCAAAAGTGGCGATCGACGCGGCGAGTGCCCGCTGCTGCGCGCCCTGCGCCTGGTTGCCGCGATTGAACCGATCGCGGAGCAGTTCCGGGTGCGCGGCGAACATTCTCCGATAGAACGCCGTGGTGATCTCATCGATTCGTGCCGCGATCACAGGCAACGTGTCGCGGACCACCGCCGCATGGTGTGGTTCCAATTCCCCGGCATTCTCCGGAGCCGTTGTCGACGCGATCGTCATGGTGATCTCCTCACGCACTGAAATTCCGGCTGACCGCCGCACAAGATCACGTTAACTATTCCGTTGTCCCCGTGGCACATTCGAAGCGCGTGTGCTCAATCACGCTGTCTCCGTGAGCAATATCTGCGAGCAGAACCGATTCCCGGCAACGACGCCTACCTGGAGTTTCGTTTTCGGATTCCGGTCGAGAAATTCTCCGCCAGGGCCGAAAGTCCTTTTTATCGGCGACCCATGGCGCGGCCGGGAATTCGCCTGCGACGCGTCCTCGCGGTGCGAAATTCAGGGGCGCCCATGGGGCCATTCACCGGGTCGCGACGGCGCCCCGGGCATGTGCGATGGCATCCGGGGTGTGCTCGAAGATGTGGGCCGTTCCGCCGGCGGGTAGCGCGCCGATGGCGGCGAGACGGCGGTAGTGGTCGGCCCGCAGCCCCGAGACCAGCACCGTGATGTGCCGATGCTCGAGCTTGCCGATCGCGTCCTTTAGCACCAGCGCGCCGGTGGTGTCGAGGGCGGTGACGTGCGACATGCGCAGGATCACTACGTGCACATCCGATATCTCCGCCAGCTCCAGCAGGAACCGGTGGGCGGCGGCGAAGAACAGCGGGCCGTCGAGGCGATAGGCCACGATGTGGTCGTGCAGCAGGTCACGCTCCTCGCCCACGTGGTCGATGTCGTCGACCGGGGGTTCGAGCGGAATCCGGTGCAGCCGGGCCTCTTTCGCGACCTGCCGCAGTGCCAGCACGATCGCGGTCCCGACGCCGACCGCGACCGCGGTGACGAGATCCAGGGCGACGGTCACGGCGAACGTGGCGGCCATGATGGCGGCGTCCCCCTTGGACGCGCGGGCGATCGCGGCCAGCGAGGCGGTCTCGACCATCCGCACCGTGGTCGCCAGCAGCACCCCGGCCAGAGCCGCGAGGGGGATATCGGCGACCAACGGCGCGGCGAGGTAGATGATCGCCGCCAGCACCGCCGCGTGGACGAGCGCGGAGAGCCGGGTCCGGGCGCCGGAACGGACATTGACCGCGGTGCGGGCGATAGCACCGGTGGCGGGCACACCGCCGAACAGCGGTGCCGCGATATTGGCGAGGCCCTGCCCGAACAGTTCGCGGTCGGGATCGTGGCGCGTGCCCACGGCCATGGAATCGGCCGCCGTCGCCGACAGCAGCGACTCCAGCGCGGCCAACGCGGCGACCGCCAGCGCGGGGACGATCAGTGCACCGAGTTCGCCGAAGTGGACGAATCCCAGTGTGGGGGCCCGCAGTCCGGACGGAATCTGCCCGATCGGTGTCAGCCCGAGATCGAACAGCTGCGCGACCACCGTCGCCCCGGCCACGGCCAGTAGCGCGAACGGCAGCTTCGGCAGGTACCGGCTGCCGATCAGGACCACCGCGGCAACCACCAGC
Source organism: Nocardia mexicana NBRC 108244 (assembly GCF_001613165.1). GTDB lineage: Bacteria > Actinomycetota > Actinomycetes > Mycobacteriales > Mycobacteriaceae > Nocardia > Nocardia mexicana. Next base: position 61,607 of record NZ_BDBV01000024.1, on the reverse strand, counting down.
GCGGTCGCCAGGGTGACATGGTGCGGGTGCACGGCGTACTTCCGCACAGCATCGAAGGCCGACTGCCACACCTTCGCTCCCTCCGCGGACCCGATCCCGAGGGCAGCCGGAAACTGCTGCAGCGCAATGACAACCGCGATTCCGGCGGTGAATCCCTCGATCACCGGGGCGGGCATGTAGCGCACGGCCCGGCCGACCCCCGCGACCGCGAGCGCCACCAGCACGAGACCCGCCATCAACCCCACGGCCAGCACCCCGCTCCCACCGTGCTGGTGGAAGATCGGTACCAGCACCACCGTCATCGCACCGGTCGGCCCCGACACCTGGAACCGCGATCCGCCGAACACCGCGGCGACCGCGCCCGCGACGACCGCGGTCGCCAGCCCGGCCGCGGCACCGAGGCCGGAGCTGATGCCGAACCCCAGCGCCAGCGGTAGGGCCACCAGCGCGACGATCACCCCCGACACCAGATCCGCGCCGGGGGCGCGGACCGCGGCTTTCCACTCCGACCAGCGCGGCAGCAGGCCCGCCCCACTCATCCGCCCAGTGCCACCAGAACCCGCGCTCACCGCGCTTCGGCCAGCCGGGTCTTCAGCCCCGCGAGTTGCGCACGCAACTCATCCGGGAGCCGGTCGCCGCCGATGGTGGCGTACCACTCGTCGATCGAGACGGTTTCGGCAACCCATTCGTCGGTATCGACGATGAGGGCCTGCTCTGCGAGCGTCCGGTCTGCCTCGTCGAGGCCGGACAGGTCCAGGGCGTCGATGGTGGGCACGTAGCCGATCGGGGTTCGGACGGCGTCGGCGGTACCGTCGAGGCGGTCCAGGGCCCACTGCAGCACCCGCACGTTGTCGCCGAATCCGGGCCACAGGAACTTCCGGTCGGCGCCACGGCGGAACCAGTTGACCTGGAAGATCTTCGGCAACCGCGCACCGTCGCGATCGGCCATCGACAGCCAGTGCGCGAAGTAGTCGCCGACGTGATAGCCGAGGAACGGCAGCATCGCCATCGGGTCGCGCCGCACCACACCGACCTGTCCGGCCGCGGCCGCGGTGGTCTCCGACGACAGCACCGATGCGGCGAATACGCCGTGCGCCCAGTCGAACGACTCCGCGATGAGGGGAACGGTGGTGGCGCGGCGGCCGCCGAAGAAGATCGCCGAGATCGGCACCCCGGTCGGGTCGTCCCACTCCGGCGCCACCGACGGACACTGAGCGATCGGCGTGCAGTACCGTGAATTCGGATGCGCGGCAGGTGTTTCCGATTCCGGTGTCCATGCCGCACCGCGCCAGTCGACCAGGTGCGCGGGCGGGATGTCGGTCATGCCCTCCCACCACACATCACCGCTGTCGGTACGGGCGGTATTGGTGAAGATCGAATTGCCGCGCGCGATGGTCGCCATCGCGTTCGGATTCGTCGTCATCCCGGTCCCCGGTGCGACGCCGAAGAATCCGGCCTCCGGGTTCACCGCGTACAGCCGGCCGTCGGCGCCGAACCGCAGCCACGCGATATCGTCGCCGATGGTCTCCGCCGACCATCCCGGCAGCGCGGGCTCGAGCATGGCCAGGTTGGTCTTGCCGCACGAAGACGGGAACGCCGCCGCCACATAGTGGGTTCTCCCTTGCGGGGAGGTCAGTTTCAGGATCAGCATGTGCTCGGCCAGCCAGCCCTCGTCGCGGCCCAGCACCGACGCGATCCGTAGCGCGAAGCACTTCTTGCCCAGCAGCGCGTTCCCGCCGTACCCGGAGCCGTAGCTCCAGATCTCGCGGCGCTCCGGGAAATGCGAGATGTACTTGGCGTGGTCGCACGGCCACGCGACATCCCGCTCTCCCTCGCTCAGCGGTGCGCCGACCGAGTGCAGGCACTTCACGAACTCCGCCGCTCCGGTGAGCTTCTCCCACACTGCCGTGCCCGAGCGGGTCATGATCTGCATCGACACCGCGACATACTCCGAATCTGTCACCTGCACGCCGAACTTCGGGTCTTCCGCATCGAGGGGACCCATGCAGAACGCGATCACGTACATCGTCCGTCCGGACATCGCGCCGCGGTAGTGCTCGGTCATCAGCGTCCGCATGTCCACCGGATCCACCCAGTTGTTCGTCGGCCCCGCGTCCGCCGGGTTCTCCGAGCAGATGTAGGTGCGGTCCTCGACTCGCGCCACGTCGTCCGGGTCGGAGACGCACCAGAACGAATTCGGCTTCGCGTCGAGCGGCACGAAGGTGCCCTTCTCGACCAGCAGCCCGGTCAGCCGATCCCACTCGTCGCGAGAGCCGTCGCAGAACACGACCCGATCGGGTGCGGCGAGCTCCATGACCTCGGAAACCCAGGTCAGGATGCCCTCGTGGTCGGTCGGCGCCTGCACGGTCACGGAGGTGTCGGGATGAACGGTCACAGCCAGTCTCCTTCATGAAACTACAAGGTATCTAGTTTAGAAAATATGCAATCAGCAACGACGCGCACCCCCGCCCGATCAGGCGGCGATCGTCAGGCGGTCTCCCCGAGCGCTTCGACCTGACCGGCGACGACCCCGGTCAGAAGGGCTCGCGCGGCCGCGAGCAGCTCCGCGACCTGCGGCGAGGTCAGCGAATACGTCACCGACAACCCCTCCCGCCGTGCCGCCACCAACCCGGCGCGACGCAGAATCGACAGCTGCTGCGAGAGATTCGCCGGCTCCACACCGACCTCGGGCAGCATCTCGGAGACCGCATGCTCGCGCTCGCTGAGCAGCTCCAGCACACGGATACGCACGGGGTGACCGAGCGTCTTGAACAGGTCGGCCTTCATCTGATAGAGCGGCCGCTGCAATCCAGGCATGCCCGAACCTCCCTTCCGCTCGTGGCGGGTATCGGCGCGGATGGCCGGCCAGCTGTTTGCGGAGTTTAGCAAACAGCTCAGCTCCCGCTCCGGCCGCCCCCGTGAATCCACAGCCGGGCCGGTAGTCGGCGCGGCGACGCGGCACAGCGGCGACGCCGAGACGGTTGACGGCCAAAGCCACAGCCGTACAGGGACTTCCACGTCTCGGAGACCGGCGGCAGCGGCCCGGACCCGTTCCGGAAGGTCGAATCCCAAAGTTTCCTGCGCTAAGGACCTTCGGCCCTTCAACCGGGCCGGGCCGTCGCGCAAATGTGGTCCGTGCCGAAGGTCCGGACCGAGAAAGGGGCATCCCATTGACGCGTGACCTGACCCAGCGAGAAATCCTCGTCGAACTCGAACCGACCGCCGAGACCGCCCTCGACCGGCATCTGTCCATGGTCAAGGAGTGGCATCCGCACGACTACGTGCCTTGGGACGAGGGTCGCAATTTCGCCGCGCTCGGCGGAAACGACTGGGAGCCCGAACAATCCACGCTCAGCGAGGTCGCCAAGGCCGCGCTGGTGACGAATCTGCTCACCGAGGACAACCTGCCCTCGTATCATCGCGAGATCGCCGAGAACTTCTCCCAGGACGGCGCCTGGGGCACCTGGGTCGGCCGCTGGACCGCCGAGGAGAACCGCCACAGCGTCGTCCTCCGCGACTATCTGGTCGTCACCCGGGGCGTGGATCCGGTCGCTCTCGAGGACGCCCGGATGATCCACATGACCCACGGCTTCACTCCGCCGACCAGCCGGCTCCCCGACGGTGAGGCGGGGTTCCTGTATTCGGTGGCATACGTGAGCTTCCAGGAACTCGCCACCCGCGTCAGCCACCGCAATACCGCGAAGGTCTGCGGCGATCCGATCGCCGACCGCATGCTGCAGCGCGTCGCCCTCGACGAGAACCTGCACATGATCTTCTACCGCACCCTGTGCGGCGCCGCCCTGGACCTGGTTCCCGACCAGGCGATCACGGCCATCGACACCATCGTGGAGAACTTCCGCATGCCCGGCGCGGGCATGCCCAACTTCCGGCGCAACGGCGTGCTCATGGCCAAACACGGCGTCTACGACCTGCGCCAGCATCTGGAGGAGGTGCTGCAGCCGGTGATCCGGCAATGGGACCTCTTCGGCCGCAACGATTTCGGCCCACGCGGCGAGCAGGCACGAGAGCGCCTCGCCGCCTACCTGGACAACCTGGAGAAGGTTCAGGTCCCGCGCTTCGAGGAACAGCGCGACCGCGCGCTGGCCCGCGAAGCCGCCCGCCGCTGAGCCTCGTCGATCTACGCCGAGGAGGCATCGAGTGGCGGGGATGGCCGAAGTCCCCGCGCCTGCGGCACCAGCATCACCGGGACCGCGGCCTCGGCCACGGTTTTCCGGACCGTCCGCGCGCGGCCGGACTCCAGGTTCTGCGACCAGCCGAGGATGATCATGTCGGCATGTTCGGCCGCCACGTCCACCACGTTCTCGCCGGGCTGCCCCGTCCGCAGCGTCAGTGCCGGGGCCGGGCCGGGAAAGTGGGGCGTGCAGTAGCGGGCGAGGAACTCGTGCTCCCACGCCTCGCGGGCGTGGGCCGCCTGGTCCCAGTACCCGGGAACGGTCCCGGCGTCGAACACGTGCAGCACGATGATCTCGGCGCCGACGGCCCGGAACAGCCGCACGGACTCGGCCACCGCGTGCGCCGATTCGTCGGTACCGTCCAGCGGCACCAGCACGCGCTTGATCGCACGGCCCGGGCATACGCGTTCGGACACCAGCACGACCGGTTTGCCCGAGCGGCGCACGATGTCCCAGCCGGAGCCGTCGACGGCGATGACGCCCAGCGCGACGTCCGGCGCGGACAGCGCGCGCAGGTATTCGTCGTCGGAGGCGTCGCCGGGCTCGGTCCGCACGGCGGCCCCGGCGATATCGGTCAGCGCCCGCGCCACCTCGAGCGCGCGCTCCGACGGGCGGACCGCAATGGTCGTCATCCGCTCCCCTTTTCCCGTGCGGGCCACCACATTTCACCGGAGACCCGCACGGGGATCCGGGCTCCGACCGCCGCCGCTATGGGACCATCGGTGCGAAGCATCAGGCCATCGGCGCTGATGTCGAGGCATATCCGCCGCCCCAGGCAGCGGAACCTGATGCCGAAACGCCGCCACCGCTCGGGCAGCACCGGGCGGATCGACAGCACTCCCCCGCTCACCCGGACCCCGGCGAACCCCGCGAGCAGCGCCTGCCAGACGCCGCCGAGGGTGGCCATGTGCAGCCCGGCGGCGGTGGTGGCCGTGCGGTCGTCCAGATCCAGCCGGAGTGCGGGACGCAGCATTTCGAGGGCGTCGTCGGCCCGACCGGCGCGCGCCAGCAGGGCCGCCATGATCGCCGGCGACAGCGAGGACCCGTGCGTGGTGCGCGGTCCGTAGAATTCCAGATTCGGTACCAGCGAGCCGGGAGCCACCTCCGCGGGCACGAGATGGTGCAGCATCAGCACGTCCGGCTGTTTGATCAGCTGGGAACCGGTGACGCGCGCCTGGCCGAGCAGCACGTCCGCGGCGACCGGGCGGCCCGCGACCGCCGCGGCGGTCAGCGGCTCCAGGTCGAAATACCCGGTGAACTGCTCGTAGCGGCCGTCGGAGTGCAGTTGATCCACGATCCCCTCCGCCAGTTCGGTCCACTGCTCGAACTCCGCCGCATCCCAGGGGCTTCCGGGTGCCAGCCGGGCGGCGCGGCGCAGATTCCAGCGCGCCATCACGTTGGTGTAGGCATTGTCGTCGACGCACTCGTGATACTCGTCCGGGCCGATCACGCCGTCGATGTGCACGCGGCCGTCGCCATCCGTCCGCGCCCGCGATGCCCAGTACCGAGCCGTCTCCGTCAGCAGTTCCCGAATCGGAGTCGTACCGGTCCACTCCGCGTAATGATTTGCCGCCCAAGCGATATCGGCAGTGATGTGTTCCTCTTCGGCGCCGGTCCGGATCGGCACCGGAACCCCGCCGAGGAATCCGCGGCGCGGGGTCACATCGGTGCCGTCGGCCGCCGACTCCCAGGGGAAGCGGGCGCCCCGCCGACCGTCCGACCGGGCCCGCTTCCGGGCCGCGTCCAGACGGTTCACACGGTAGGCGACCATCGCGGCCGCGGCGTCCGGGTCGATACTCACCAGTGCGGGCAGAACGAAGACGTCGGAGTCCCAGAAGACATGTCCGCGGTAACCGGGGCCGGAGATCCCGCGGGCGCCCACCGCCGACTCCCCGTGGACGCTGCCTGTGTTGCACCACAGTTGAAACAGCGCGAAACGCACGGCGAGTTCGGTTTCCGGGTCATCGGGCAGCTCGATGCCCACGTCCTGCCAGCGCCGCGCCCAGGTCTCGCGATGGGCGGCGAGCAGCCCGTCGACCCCCGCCTGCCAGGCGTGCCGGAGGCCGTGCAGAACGCGACCGCTACCGGTCCGATCCGGGGTGTCCGCGCCACAGGCCACGATCCGGTCCAGCCGGGCATCCGTGACCCGCTGGGCGGCGGCCGCGACCAGCGCCCCGGTCTCGGATTCGATTCGCAGACAGCTTGTTTCATCGTCCGATCCGTGCGGAAGCACGTCCGCGCTCCGGACGCCGGGCTCCGGGGCCGGTGCACGCAGAGGCGGCCCCGGGCGTAGCTGGGCTGCGTCCGTGTCCACTCGCATGGCGAACACCCCGGGTTTGTCGGCGCAGGCGAATCGGAGACTGCGAAAGGTGCCACCGGCCGCTTCCTCGCGGTGTAGCACTCCCTCGCGGAGATCGAGGCGCAGTTCGGCGACGGCCGGTGGCGGATCCAGCTCCACGGGTGTCCACGCCGGACCCTCCAGCAGATGCTGCTCCGCACCGGCACCGGTGTACACCCCGGCCGCGAAGATGCCCTGGGCGCCGGATTCCTCCGGGACACCCCGGGTCGCGAATCCGCCGGAGCCGACGGCGAACACCGACGCGTCGGCGACCGGGTGGCGGCCCGCGCCTTCCCGAATCGTCCAGCGTGGATCGCCGCGCACGCCGTCCGCGAGGGATTCGCCCCGTTGAGCCCGGAGGGTTACATGCGCATCGGCATCGGCGGCAGGATTCCGCACATCTGCAGGCACATCATCATCCTGTGCATCATCTGCATCGGATCGGAGTGCATCATCGTTCATCTCCTCGGTTCTCGATTCCCTCGGGCAGCCTTACGTCGCGCCTGGGCGCCGCACTCACGCGGCCCGCTTGCCGCGGGCATACAGTGGTCGAATTCGCCCGCGCCACAGGCGCGGTATCGCCAACCCCGCGACGGTCGCGGCCAGCGGTAGAGCGACATCAACCCAGGGATCGCGGATCGGCCGATATACCGCGCCGCCGTCCCGGATCTCGATGAATCCGACCGGCCGCACGTCGACCCCGCCGCCACCGCCGCCGCCCGCGCCGCCCTTCCCGTCGGCCGAGTCGCGCCCGGCGCCACCGCCGAATCCGAACCCGGCGCGTGCCACGGGCACGACGGTCACACCGCCGACGGTTATCGGGTCACCGAAAACCTTCGTCACCGAAGCCGTTCCACCGAGACGTGCCGCCAGCCGCTCCAACAGCGTGGCCGCGGCCTCGGCCGCACCCGCGGGCACAGCTACGTCGCCGGCGGCGGAAATATCCGTAGTCGTCATGTACACATCCCACCTCGGTCGAGTACTACCGCGGCGCGGAATACGCACGGCGGCTGAAGAACTCCGACGTCTCCCCGCGCGATACCGCGGGCGAACCGGCGTCGGCATCCGTCACCTTCGAGCCTCCTCGGCTCGGACCTGCGACGGCCAGGGCCCAAAGTCGACTCGCCCGGGGGCATTGCGCCTCGAGTGGCACGCGGGCAGCGCAATGACCTTCGGGCCCGCAACCGGGGAACTTCGCCTCCGGGGACGAATCACACACCCTGCCAGACTGGGTAAGCCGGGGACAGCGGACGTCCCGGAGCAGAGAGCGCGGAGGTGACGATCATCGTGCGAACTCACCTGGGCGCCAAGAATTCCGGCACTGTGCGGTACTTCCGTCCGTCGCGGTACGGGTGGCTGGCGCTCGGCGGCGGCGTCGTGACCGGAGCTGCCGTCTGGGTGACCCGGACCGGCGTTCTCGATGACGCCGATCGACGTTTCTTCCACTGGATCAATTCCGCCCCGGACGCACTGTATCGACCGCTGTGGGCAGCGCAGCTGATCGGCGTGCTCGGCGCGCCGCTGGTGGTCGCGGTCGGCGCGGCGAGTGTGGGCCGCCACCGACTGGCGGCGGTGATGCTGCTGCTCCCTCCGGTGAAACTCCTGGTGGAGTACGACATCCTCAAAGAACTGGTGTGGCATCCCCGTCCGGGCGCCGCGATACCCGGGGCGGTTCTCCGCGATGTTCCGCTGGCGGGCCCGGCATTCCCGTCCGGGCACGCGATCATCCTCTTCGGGATGGCGACCCTGCTGCACCCGTATCTCGGGAACCGTTGGCGCAGAGTCGTTTTCGGCACTGCCACGGCCGCCGTGCTGGTGCGGGTCTACCTCGGCGCGCACACCCCGCTCGATGTACTCGGCGGAGCCGCCGCCGGTATCACCGTGGGATCCGTCCTGAATCTCGTTGTCGGCGTGCCCGATACGGGAACCGAAGCGGAATCGCCCATCGGTCATCCGGAGACGAGGCGAAAGACTCTGCCCGCCGGCCGGGTCCGGTGGCATCGTGCCGATGGATCGAGAAAGGGCCCGGCATGACGACCGAAACGACGACCAAGCCACCGGCGCAGACGGCCGCCGCGGCCGCAACTCGGCCGCGACGACCGGTCGAACGGCACCTCGGCGACGCGATTCGGGTGCTGCTCGGCACCACCGCCGTCGCGATTTCCGCGATCGTCGCGCATTACACCCGGCTGCCGCGGCTCGAAGCCGACCTGTTCCACCTCATCAACGACCTGCCGACGTGGGTGGAACCGGCGCTGTGGCCGATCATGCAGCTGGGCACCATCGGCGCGGTCGGGGTGGCGGCGCTGGCGGCACTCGTTTTCCGGCGGTTCGGTCTCGCCCGAGACGTCGCCGTCGCCGGGACGCTGGCCTACCTGCTGGCGTTGGTGGTGAAAGACGTTGTCGGGCGGGCGCGCCCGGACGTGCTGCTCCCCGATCTGGTGTTGCGCAGCGAGCAGGGCGGGCTGGGATTCGTGTCGGGCCATGCGGCGGTGGCGGCGGCGCTGGCCGCCGCGGCCGGTCCGTGGCTACCGCGGCCGTGGCGGCGCACCGTGTGGGCCGCGGCCGCGATCGTCGGTCTCGCACGCGTGTTCATGGGCGCGCACCTCGTACTGGACGTTTTCGGCGGCGCCGCCCTCGGCTGGACCGTCGCCGCGGCGCTGCACCTGTTGTGGGGTGCACCGGTGCACCGCGCCGAGGCACCCGACCTGTGGCGAGCACTCGCCGTGGTCGGTTTCCGGCCCGCCGGTGTCGTCCCCGTGCAGGAGGACGCCCGCGGCTCCCGCCCCTTCATCGTGACCACCGAGGCGGGACCCGATCTGTTCGTGAAGATCATCGGCTACCACGAACGCAACGCCGACCTGCTGTTCAAGATGTTCCGGCACGCGGTGTTCCGCGAGGTCGAGGACGAATCCCCGTTCGCCACACCGAAACAGCAAGCCGAGCACGAGGCGTTCGTCGCTCTCTTGGCGCGCCGGGCCGGTGTGCGCACCCCGGAGATCGTCGGCGTCGGCGTCACCGACCGAGGCGATGCCTGGTTCGCCGAAGCCTGTGTATCCGCACAGAATCTCGCGCGCACGACCGAGGCGATATCCGACGACACACTGTGCGACGTCTGGGGCCAGCTCGCCCTGCTGCGCGATGCCCGCATCGCGCACCGCGACCTGCGCCTGGCCAACGTCCTCGTCGACGCGGACGGACACGCCTGGATAGTCGACTTCGGCTTCGGCGAATCCAGCGCCACCCGGCACCGCCTCGACGCCGATGTGGCCGAACTGCTGGTCTCCATGAGCCTCGCCGTCGGCACGCGACGTGCCGTCGCCACCGCACTGCGGGTACTCGGCCGCGACGCCCTCCTCGGCGCCGCGCCGCAGCTGCAGCCCCTCGCGCTCGCGGCCGCCACCCGCAGCGCCGCCCGCAGACAGCACGGGCTGCTCGGCGAACTGCGCACCGTGCTCGCCGACGCGACGGGCGCCGAACTCCCGCCGCCGGAGGTGATGGTCCGGGTGCGGTGGCAGACCCTCGGCTGGATAGCCGCCACCCTGTTCGCCACCTACATCCTGCTCCCCCAGATCGACCAGCTCGGCGCCACCGTCACCGTGCTCGATGACGCCCAATGGGCCTGGCTCGCAGGCACGTTCGTCATGGCGGTCGCCACCTACCTCACCGCCGCGCTCGCCCTGATGGGCGCCTCCCCGCGCCCACTCGCCTTCGGCCGCACCGTCAACGTGCAGCTGGCGTCCTCGTTCGCCAACCGGCTCGCCCCCTTCGGCATCGGCTCCACCGCCGTCAACGAGCGGTACCTGGAGCGGTCCGGGCTGTCGCGCACGACCGCCGTCGCCGCCATCGCGCTCATCGTCAGCTCCGGATTCATTCTCCATTTCGTCGAATTGATCGGCGCCGGACTGTGGCTCGGCCAGACCCGGTTGCTGCTCACCTCGGCGCTGCCCAGCGGCTGGGGGCTGTTGATCGGGTTCGTCGCCGTCATGACGGTTCTCGGCGCGGCCGTCTGGATGTTGTTCAAGCGGCCGGACTGGCTCAAACAGCTGCGCGGCACGGCCCGCTCGATCGCGGCCATCACCCGCTCGCCACGGCAGGCCGCCCTGCTGTTCGGCGGACAGCTCGGCACCAACCTCTGCTACGTTGCGGCTCTGGGCTTTTCGGTACACGCCTTCGGTGGATCACCGGCGCCCGCACTGCTGGCCGCGGTCTACCTCGGCGGCGCGGCACTCGGCGCCGCCAGTCCCACCCCGGCCGGTCTCGGCGTCGTCGAGGCATCCCTCGTCGCCGGTCTCACCGTCGGCGGAGTCCCCGGCCCCTCGGCCATCGCCGGTGTCCTCGCCTACCGCCTCGCGACGTTCTGGCTCCCCGCCGCCGTCGGCTTCTTCTCGTTCAGATACCTGCAGCGCCACCGGATTCTGTGACAGCGGGAGCATAGTCCTCAGTGCCGCAGGGACATCGGTCCATTCATCGGCTGCCGTCGACCCTGTCGACGGAGTACATTACCGAGCACGCTGGCAGTCACCGTGAGTCACTACCCGGTCGAGACCGTCGAACAGCTCACTGCGGCTGCGCAATTGGTCGTGGTCGGCCACGACGGCACCGAGCACCCGACCACCGGGCTCAGCGACCTCGGACACGAGCTGCTGTTCCACTCGTCCTGTCCGGTACCGGTGCTGCCCGAAGTCGTGGGATCACGGCTGTGGTGCGGCGCGGGCAGTCGGGCTCGGGTGCACGATCCGGTCCAGGCGCACGGCGGCGAAGCCGAGCAGCGACAGGACGATCACGATGAGCAGGTCCGCGAATCCGACGGCCTCGGTACCGAGTAGCTGTTGCAGCGGCGGCAGGTACAGCGCCGCCAGTTGCAGGGCGAAGGCGACGCCGACCGCGACGATCAGCATCGGGTTGTCCCGCGATCGCAGGCGAGTGCGGGAACCCAGTGCGACACCGAGTTGTGTTGCGCCCAAGGCGAAGAAGGCCATGCTCTGCCAGGGACGGTCGGTGTGGTGCGCCCACACGGCGACCCCGAGCGTGACCGCTGTCAACACTATCGCGATGCGCGGAACCCGTTGCCACAGTCCGGCCCCCAGGATGCTCTGTGCCGGTGGCCGCGGTGCTCGCCGCATCGACTCGGGTTCGGCGGGCTCGCCGCCGAGCGCGACGCCGGGAACGCCGTGGGTGAGCAGGTTGATCCAGAGTATCTGCGCCGGCAGCAGCGGCAGCGCCAACCCGAGGAACGGTCCCAGCAACATGACCGCGATCTCGGCGGCACCGCCCGACAACCCATAGACCAGGAACCGGCGAATGTTCGAGTAGACGCGACGCCCCTCTTCCACCGCGGCGACGACGGTGTCCAGATTGTCGTCCGCCAGTACGAGACCGGCCGCCTGGCGGGCGACTTCGGTGCCGCGCCGCCCCATGGCCACCCCGATGTCGGCGCGGCGCAGCGCCGGTCCGTCGTTGACTCCGTCCCCCGTCATCGCGACGATCTGGCCGTCGGCGTGCAGCGCCTCGATGATCTCGAGCTTCTGCGCCGGGGTGGCACGGGCGAACACCGCCGCGGTGGCGAATTGCCCGTCCGCCGTTCCGCGGCAGTCGATCACAGGATCGCCGGGTTCGATGATGCCCAGGTCGGTCGCGATCGCGCGAGCGGTGCCCGGGTGGTCACCGGTGATGAGGACCGGACGGATTCCCGCGCGCCGGCACGCGGCGACGGTATCCGCGGCCGCGGCGCGCGGCGGGTCGAGGATCGCGATCAGGCCCAGCAGCCGCAGATCGTGCTCGGGATCGTCGCCGGGCGCCGATCCGGTCACCCGGTCGGCCGACGCGACTGCCAGCACCCGGAAACCGTTGTGCGCGAACCTGTCGGCGCGTTCCGCCGCCTGCCGCAGGAGGCCCGGATCATCGCTAAGGACAGCAGGATTCAGCACAACTTCCGGGGCGCCCTTGCAGATCACCCGGTGGCCGCCGCCGGGCAACCGGTGCATCGTGGTCATGCGTTTGCGGTCGCTGTCGAACGGGCGCTCGCCGATGCGGGGCAGACGGGCGTGCAGCTCCTCGCGATCGACCCCGACTTTGGCGGCGGCGGAGAGCAACGCGGCTTCGGTGGGGTCGCCGAGCGCCGCCCAGCTGTCCTCGTCGGCGACGGGGGACGACACATGCGCGTCGTTGCACAATGCGGCAGCCGACAGCAGCTCGGTCACCGCGGGCAGGGCCGCGGGCCCCGACCCGTTCACCCGGACCTCACCGCCGGGCCCGTAGCCGGAGCCGGTGACGACGGCTTCGCCTGCGGGAGTCCAGATTTCGCGGACCACCATGCGCCCCTCGGTGAGCGTGCCGGTCTTGTCCGTGGCCAGCACAGTCACCGAGCCGAGCGCCTCCACCGCCGGAAGTTCCCGGATCAGGGCGTGCCGCTCGGCCATTCGCCGCGCGCCCAGGGCCAGGCCCAGCGTCACCACGGCGGGCAGTGACTCCGGCACCGCCGCCACCGCCAGGCTGATCGCGGTCACCACCATCAGTTCGACCGGCTCGCCGCGAACCAGGCCCAGTGCCAGGACGACCGCGCACAACGCCACCGTGACTCCGGCCAGCAGTCTGCCGACGTCCGACAATCGGCGTTGCAGCGGTGTCCGCGCGGCGTGGCGATCCAGCAGCTGCGCGATGCGTCCCGTGGCGCTCGCCGCGCCGGTGGCGGTCACCACCGCGCGGCCACGGCCCCGCACCACGACGGTGCCCGCCGACAGCGCGCGGTCGTCGGTCAGCGACTTGTCCACGGGCACGGACTCACCCGTCAACGCCGACTCGTCCACCGTCAGTGCCGCCGCCTCGCGGAGGGTCGCGTCGGCCGCGACGATATCGCCCTCGGCGACCACGAGCAGATCACCGACCACCACACCGGCGGCGGGCACCTCCCGCTGCGTTCCGGCCCGGATCACCCGCGCGGTCGGGGCGGTCAATCGGGACAGGGCCGATATCGCGCGCTCGGCCCGCAGCTCCTGCCCGACTCCCACGGCGGTGTTCACCGTGACGACCAGCAGGATCACGGTCATGTCGGTCCAGTCGGCGGTGGCCATGGTGAGCGCCGCAGCCACCAGCAGCACCACGATCAAAGGATCGCGCAGTTGCGCCACCACGCGCCGCCACAGGCGCACGGGCCGCCGTTGCGGGAGGACGTTCGCGCCGTCACGTGCCAGGCGCAAGGCCACGTCCTCGTCCGACAGCCCGGTGAATCCGGTTGGCGCGGTTCGACTCCCGGATGTCATCAGCCACCCGCGATATCGGTCATGGTGCCCTCCCTCGTTCCCGACGTCACCCTCCGAGGCTCCCGCGCCCGGCGCCCCGCGCACAGAGACCGAAGTCGTTCCGCGGCCGGGCCCTGCGGCCCCGGATCCGGCATCGGACTGTGGCCGATCGACCCTGTCGGCGCGGCATGTTCGAGCCCATGCTGGAAATCGCAATGGACGGTTGTCGAAGACCGTCGCCGACGATTGGGGAAGAACATGGACTGGCCTACCGCAGCGGTGCTCATCGCACTGCTCATCACGTTCATGGTGATCGTGGCCACCTACATCGGGTCCCGCAGCAGTAAATGACGACCGCGCGACCGAGACGGCCCACAAGCCGTCTCGGTCGCCGTGAAATTCCTTGCCCTACTGGATGATTACTCGGCCCTACTGGATGATTACTCGTTGCCCGAGGCGTCCTTCGCGGACTCCCGCACGATGGGCATTCCACCGACTGGACCAGGGCCGCGCTGGTGGAACCGAGCAGCATTCCGCGAATCCGCCTGCTCTCCTCCCCGGGCCGATTGATCAGTGGTCCTGTCCTATCGGGCGGTCCATCTGCCGCCATTCCCGCTCCCAGCCCGCCTCGTGGCGGCGCCTCAGCAGCCATGTGGTCGACCAGAGCAGCGAGCCGGTGACGGCCCAGACCTCGATCAGGATGACCAGGCCCAGGCCGATTCCACGCCATGCCGCTGCCCGCGCGGGCAGCGGCGGCGTAGTCGAACTCCCGTCCGGCCCGAGCCACACCGCCATCTCGTCGCCGGGCGCTGCGGTGGCGGAGACCTCGACGGTCGCGGTGCCGTCCGCACCCTCCCGATTCCACTGCACGGTGGCCTCGTGACGGTCGCTGTACACCCCGTCGACGGTCGATGTCGTGATGCGCTCCGGATCGCTCGTAATCGTCCCTGTCACTTCGACTTTCGCCGCGTTCTCGGTCCGGATCTCCTCCTGGGCGGCGGTGTAGCGCGCCGTGCCCGCCGCCCCGCACAACGGGACGGCGGCCAGCACCACCACGATCGCCAGGATCCGGATCAGGCCATGCAGCCGATCCGTCGGGCGCATCAACCGGCTGCCGCTCCACGGCTGGGCTCGCCAGGCCCGCAGCAGGTGCCCGCCGGTGTCGTGATCGGGATGCGCGTTCGACATCACCGGCCCCCGTTCAGGAATCCCCGGCGACGGCCAGGGCTTGACCGGCGGTGGCGCCGCCGTCGCAGACGAACTCCGACCCGGTGGAGAAGGTCGCCTCGGTGACGACGAACCGCACCATCGCCGCCACCTCTTCCGGCTCTCCGAACCGCGCCAAAGGCTGTGCGGCGGCGACGGATTCGTCCATGGCGGCGGTCATCGGGGTGTGGATGGGGCCCGGATGCACCGAGCACACCCGCACATTCGCCGGGCCGAACTCGATCGCGGCGGCCTTCGTGAGACCCCGCAGCCCCCACTTGCTCGCCACATACGCGCCGATCCCGGAGTAGCCCATCAACCCCGCGGCGGAGGAAACGTTGACGATCACCCCGTCTCCGGCCGCGCGCAGCCGCGGCCCGGCCGTATGCATGCCCAGCCAGGCACCGTACAGGTTCACATCCAGCACGTGCCGGAACATCGCCGGCGTCTCGGATTCCACGCCGCCGAAGTCCAGGATGCCCGCGTTGTTGACCAGCACCGCCATCGGCCCGAAGACCGCTTCGGCATCGGAAACGACCGCACGCCAGGACTTTTCGTCGGTGACGTCCAGCCTGCGGAATATCACGTTCGAGCCCAGCGACTCGGCCAGCCGAGTGCCCTCGTGCTCGAGCAGGTCCGCGATCACCACACCGAACTGCTCCTTCGCGAGTTCGGCCGCCACCGCTGCCCCGATCCCGCGGGCGCCACCGGTGACTATCGCACTTCTACCACTGAATTCGCTCACGACCGCGACCTCCTCCGGCTGTTGATCCGTGTCGCATTCAGCATCGCGCCCCGTACGTCGTGCCAAGACGGCCGAAGGTCATCAGCCGACAGGCCGTCGGACAGCGATCGACTCAGGACCCGGAGCGCGTACCCGGCGCCACTCCCTGGTACCCACGGGCAGGGCCCGGCAGCCGTAACCGTTTGAGCGTCAACGCGTTCACCGCGACGATGATGCTGGAGCCCGACATCGACATCGCGGCGATCTCCGGGCGCAGGGTGAGACCGAAGGCGGGTTCGAACACACCGGCGGCGATCGGCAGGGCGAGGGCGTTGTAGCCGACCGCCCAGGCCAGGTTCTGGTGCATCTTGCGCAGGGTCCCGCGCCCGATCCGCAGCGCGGTCGGCACATCGAGCGGATCCGAGCGCATCAGCACCAGATCCGCCGTCTCGATCGCCACATCGGTCCCGGCGCCGATCGCGATGCCCAGATCGGCCTGCGCGAGCGCCGGGGCATCGTTGACGCCGTCGCCGACCATGGCGACCTTCATTCCGCCGGACTGCAGTTCGGCGATCCTGGCGGCCTTGTCGCCCGGCAGAACCTCGGCGATGACGGCGTCGATACCCAGTGCCCGGGCGATACGGTCGGCGGTGGCCTGGTTATCGCCGGTCAGCATGACCACCTCGACGCCGAGATCGTGCAACTCGGCGACGGCGGCCGCGGAGGTCTCGCGGGGCGAGTCGGCGACGCCGATCACCGCGGACGCCTTCCCGTCGACCGCGACCAGCACCGCCGTCCGGCCACCGCCGGCGATCCGTTCACGTACCGTGGCCAATTCGCCGAGGTCGATGTCCTCGCGGTCGAGCAGACGCCGGTTGCCGACCACCACCCGGTGACCGTCCACCACACCGACCGCGCCGTGTCCCGGAATATTCTCGAACCGCTCGGCGCGAACCTGCGCCGCCTCGTGCGCGGCGGCGTAGCGGACGATCGCCCGGGCGAGCGGATGCTCGGATTCCGACTCCACCGCGGCCAGCATCGACAACAGCTCACCGTTCGCGATACGGCCCTCGGTGGCGACCTCGGTGACCTCCGGCTCCCCCTTGGTCAGGGTGCCGGTCTTGTCCATCACCACCACCTGCACCCGCGCCGAGGTTTCCAGCGCCACCGCGTTCTTGAACAGCACACCGCGTTTCGCGCCCAGCCCCGTGCCGACCATGATCGCCGTCGGGGTCGCCAAACCCAGGGCGTCGGGGCAGGTGATGACGACGACCGTGATCGCGAACAACATCGCCTTAGCGAATGTCGCCCCGGCCGACAGCCACACCAGCAGTGTCGCGCCGCCGCCGAGGAGCGCCACCAGTACCAGCCAGAACGCGGCCCGGTCGGCCAGCCGCTGCCCCGGCGCCTTCGAATTCTGTGCCTGCTGAACGAGATTCACGATCTGCGCCAGCGCAGTATCCGACCCTACCTTCGTGGCCCGCACCCGCAGGGTGCCGTTGGTGTTCATGGTCGCGCCGATCACCTCGGAGCCGGGCTCCTTGTGCACCGGCAGGCTCTCGCCGGTGACCGTCGACTCGTCGACCTCGCTGTCACCCTCGGTGACCACCCCGTCGACGGCGATCTTCGCACCCGGCCGCACCAGCACCGTGTCGCCGACCAGCACCCCGGCCGTCGGGATCTCGACCTCCGTACCGCCCCGCACGACAACCGCTTTCGGCGGTGCCAGATCCAGCAGGGTGCGAACGGCCTCGTTGGCACCGCCGCGGGCGCGCATCTCGAACCAGTGCCCGAGCAGCACGAATGTCGCCAGCATGGTGGACGCCTCGTAGAACACCTCGCCGCCACCCGACAGCGTGATCGCCAGCGAGTACAGCCATCCCGCGCCGATCCCGACCGCGACGAGGACCATCATGTCCAGCGTCCGTGCCCGCAGCGCGCGCACCGCGCCGGTGAAGAAGATCGTCGCCGAATAGCAGATCACCGGCAGGCTCAGGATCAGCGCCCAGAGGTCCTGGCGCAGACCGAACGGCGTCGGCGCGTGCAGCCCGAACATGTCGGCGGCCATCGGCGACCACAACATGACCAGCAGCGAGAACAGCAGCGACACCGCGAAGCGGTTGCGCATATCGGCCGCCATCTCCGCCGTCGACATCCCGGTATGTCCCGTGTCCGCACGGTCCTGCCCGGTCGGCGCGCGGCCGGGCTCGGCCATGGGGTCGCACAGGTGGGCGGGCACCGACTGCCCCGCGCAGTGGAAGCCGCAGTCGCGCACCCAATCTCGCAATTCGGCCACGGACGTCAGGGTCGGGTCGAACACCACGGTCGCGGTCTGCGCGACCGGATTCGCCTCCACCGACACCACACCCGGCCGCCGGCCGAGCACCGCGGAGACGACATTCTGCTGACTGGCCCATCGCGGTCCACTGACGTCCAGCACAGCCGCGCTGCGCCCGGGTTCACAGGCCATCGCACCACTCCTCGCTCGAGGCCTCGGAGGCGGTTTCGATCCTGCCCACCGGATACCCCGGGCGGCCAGTGGACTTGGTACGCACCCCTCAGGTCCTTCGACGCCCCCGCTGGTGACGTGCTGCCCTTCGGCAACGCCGCCGCGACCAGGAACTATTCACCGGCCGGTCGGCGGTTGTGGTTCGGTATCGTCCACCTCCACGTGGTGGCATCGCCGGTGGGCGATGTCGCGATGTCGACCGTGGCGCCACGCTCGGCCAGCGCCGGGGGCAGCAGGCCGGAGTCGTCACCCGATGGGCATGGGCTCGCGCCCGTGGCAGCCTTCCCGGTGATGACGAGGGTGAGGTCGTCGCCGAGATCCGCGGTGAGGGTGATCTCGCGGGGACGCTGGCGAGCGAGGGCGGTGATGAGGTGGTGCACGGCATCGTGGATCGGCTCGGTGAGGATGGGGTCGAGGCTGTCGAGCGGGCCTCTGAAGGACGTGCTCGCGCGGGCGCCGAGGTGCTCGGCGGTGTCGCCGATCAGTTCCGACAACCGGGTGCGGAGGTCCGGGCCGCGGTCGGAGGAGACGTCGAGTTCGTTGATGGTCAGCCGGATCCCGTTGGCGACGGCGTCGAGCTCGGCGACCGCCTCGTCGAGGCGGGTGGCGACGGCGGGAACGCGGACCAGGGGCCGGGTCCCGCTGAGCTGCAGGCTGAGGCCGAACAGGCGGTGGACGACGGTCCGATGCAATTCCAGGGCGATGCGTTCGCGTTCACCGGCGATGCGCAGGGTCCGCAGCCGGGATTCGGCCAGGCGGAGGTTGACCAGGTTGTCGACCCGGGCGTGCAGTTCGGTGATATCGAACGGTTTCGCGAGGTAGTCGTTGGCGCCGGCACGCAGGAGCGCGAGCCGGGATCGGTCGTCGGCACGGGCGCTGAGGATCAGCACCGGGGTGTTGGTCAGGGTGGGGTCGGCGCGGACGTGGACGAGAAGTTCGTCGCCGCTCATGTGCGGCATCATGATGTCGCAGACCAGCAGGTCGGGCTGATGTGTGCGGGCCAACTCCAGTCCGGCGCGGCCATCGGAGGCGGTCAGGACACGGTAGCGGGCCGAGAGCGCGTGGCGCAGCAGGTTGTTCAGGTCACGGTTGTCCTCGATGACCACGACGACCGGCTTCGTTGTATCCTGCCCATTCGAGAATGTCGTCGATACCGTTGCGGCAGTGGGGAATTCGGCGAGTATATCGGCGGATCCGATCGGGATCGCGGCGTCCAGGGGGTCGGCTGCCGCGCGGACGGGAATGCCCGCGGGCGCGGCGGTGGGCAGTTCGACCGAGATCAGCGCGCCGCCTTCCGGGGCGTCGGCGATGCCGATCGTGCCGCGATGCAGCGTGACCAGATCGCGGACGATGCTCAGGCCGAGGCCGGTGCCCGGTGCCGTGCGCGTCGCGCCGCCGTCGACCTGACGGAAACGGTCGAACACCGTCTCCCGGTGTTCGGCGGGGATGCCGGGACCGCTGTCGGCCACCTCGACCACGACGCGGTCGGCACCCGGTCTGACCGTGCAGCGCACGACCCCACCGGCGCCGGTGTGTTTGAACGCGTTCGACAGCAGATTGACCAGGATCCGTTGCAGGTGTTCGGGATCCAGTTCGGCGACGACCGGCTCGACCCCCACGGTCAGGTCGACACCGCGGTCGACCGCCAGTGATTCGAAGAACGCGGAACTGAGGCGCGCCTGCTCGGCGACATCCACCCGGGCGTAGTCCGGCCGGACGGCACCGGCTTCCAGCCGGGAGGCATCCAGGAGATTGTTCACCTGCCGCAGCAGCATTCTGGCGTTACGGATGATCAGCTCGAGCTCGGTGCGCGCCGGATCCCGCTCGGATGCCGCGTCGAGCAGCTTCTGCGCCGGTGAGAGGATCAGTGTCAGCGGCGTGCGCAGCTCATGGCTGACATTGGCGAAGAACTGGCTCTTCAACTCGTCGAGTTCTTTCGTGCGCGCGTACAGCTCGGCGAGTTCGGCGTTGGCCTCCTTGAGCCGACGGCTGGCCTCGGCCACCTCGTGGGCCCGGGTGAAGACCTCCTGTTCCATGCGTTCGGAGGTGGCACGCAGCTGCTCGGTTTCGCGTTGCTGCGCGGCGTCGGCGGCCTGCAGGCGCATGAAATCCGTGACGTCTTCGACCCGGTGGACGATATAGCGCAATGTGCCGTCGGCATCGTGGACCGGGGAGTTCGACGGGCTCCAGAATCGTTGCTCGAAACCGCCTTCCGGACGGCGGATGTCGTAGCGCTGCACCGGCATCGCGTCGGTGCTCTCGTCCCGCAGCACCCGTTCCAGCGAGACCCGCAGGTTCCGCACGCCCTCGGCATCGGCGTCGTCGGGGTTGTCGGGAAAGACCTCGAAGATGCCGCGTCCGACGATCCGGTCGCGCTCGGTCATCGTCGCCTGCGCGTAGGCATCGGTGACTGCCACGATCCGCAGCGAGGGGTCGAGCACCAGATACAACCCCGGCGACGACTCGAACACCCGCCGGAAATCGACCTCTTCGCCCACCCGCACACCCTCCTCCACTCGACCATGCCCTACCAGCATTGTTGCCCACCCGCGACTGTCCTGTCACCGAGACAGCGCCCGGCCGGCCGAACGTGCGCCCGGCACCCCCGACGGAACGCACCGGGCGGGCACCGCCGAGACAAAGTCCCGCGCGCCGCGTGGTCCCGGCCCAGCGGCACTCCTGCGATATCAGGCCACGCCCGTGCCACGGGAACCGGAGCGAACACCGTCCGATTCGCGGGCGGCAACGGCGCGCCGCATGCCGACGCCCCACCCGGCCACCGCGGCCGCGAGGCCCAAATAGACGGCCAACGCGAGGAACACCAGAAACTCGCCGTAGTCGCGCCCCCAGCCGGGTATCCGGTCAGCGGTCACGATGACGGCGACCATCATGACCGCGCCCACCGTGATCGCGGGAACGGCCAGCGGCGCGAACTCTTCGTCCGTAGCGGAAGTCGATCTCATGGCATGCAGCCTCGCCGCTGACCGGGCCGACAGCCAGAGCCGTCGGTCTCTCCCGCGCGGGGACTTTCGACGAGTCGGCGTAACGGCGGGGCAGGCAAGGACGACAGCTAGTCCTGCTGCTTACTCTCTTGGTCCGCCACATGCGCCTCGGCTTCGCCACGAGCCAGACCGGCGCGAACGAGCGCCCACTCCGCGGCATCCATGCAATAGCGGGCCAGGATGACCGCGGCCATGGCCGCGTCCTCGGTGATCTGGGCCGCTCGTTCCGTACGCTCCTTGTCCGTGTGGGCGAGGTCGGCGTGCAGTGCTTCGATCTGGCGCTCTACCGAGCCTTTGGTGTCGGACCACCAGCGATGTGTCGCTTCCCGAACCTCTTTCGCCGTCTGTTCGAGCTCTTTGCCTTCGCGCTCGATCGCCTCTTCCAACTCGGCACGGCGCGATTGCAGTGCGGCATGGTTGCGCTCCCGCATCGCCGCGGACGATTCTTCGATGTGCTTGACGCGAGTCGCGAGATCGGTCAGCGATTCCGACAGTGGCTTCATGGTCCGGCCCTCTCATTGATCGGTTGTTCCGAGTCAGATCGATGTCTGCTCTCGATCAGCGTGAGTCACCCAGCAGGCGGCACCTAGGGCAGAACGTCCCCGCGACGGGACCCGAAATCCCCAGGTGCACTGGCTCACACATTTTTTGGGAGTGCACGAGTGCCTTGCGTAGCGGCCGCCTTCTCCGGCAGAAGTCTTTGGTCCTCGCCTCCGTTGCCAACGGTCCGTCGCTGATGGTATTCGGCGCGGGCGACACTGGGTTATGGGTGAACTCGGCCCGGTGAGTTCGAAGGCGATGCCGCGCCCCCGACTTCACGGCCGCGATCTACGCGCCCTGGACAGAGGCGAGCGACATGGAAACCAGCGGATCCCATATGACCCAGTCCGACCTCTTCACGTGGAGCATGGAACACGATCCGATACTCCGCTCGACGATCGTTTCCGTGCTGTTGCTGGACGGCCCGCCGGACCGTGACCGCCTGATCGACACGATCGACCGGGCGACGCGGGTAGTGCCGAGATTCCGCCACCGCCTCGTCGCCGCGCCGTTCGGACTGGCGCCACCCCGATGGGTGCCGGATCCGGATTTCGATCTGTCGTGGCATATCCGGCACGTCGCAGTACCGGTTCCCGCAACCTTTTCCGCGGTACTGGAGTTCGCCCGGACCGAGGCGATGACCGCCTTCGATCCGGCCCGGCCACTCTGGCAGTTCACGCTGCTGGACGGAGTGGAGGACGGCAAGGCGGCGCTGGTCCTGAAGGTGCACCACAGCCTGACCGACGGCATCGGGGGTATCCAGATCGCCGGTGAGATCCTCGATTTCGACCGATC
Organism: Nocardia mexicana NBRC 108244; assembly: GCF_001613165.1. Classification (GTDB taxonomy): domain Bacteria; phylum Actinomycetota; class Actinomycetes; order Mycobacteriales; family Mycobacteriaceae; genus Nocardia; species Nocardia mexicana. The sequence continues at coordinate 39,059 of NZ_BDBV01000024.1, read as the reverse complement.
GGGCACCGCCCGCGAACCCGCCCCGGATGTCACCGCACCCGATAACAGCGAATGGGCCGACATCGTGGCGTGGAACTGGTCCGTCGGATCCCAGCTGGCACGCGCCGGAATCACCTTGGTGCCGAGGTCATTACGCTCGACACTCGCCCCGATCCGCACCCTTCGCACCGGTTTCGCGACGGCCGCCTCGCTGTTCCGGCTCGCCCAGCCCATCACTCGCACGTTGTCACCGGTGATGACCGGGCGCGGCCTCGGGCGGCAACTGGCGGTATTGGAAACGTCCCTGGCCGGACTGCGCCGAGCGGCACACCGTTCCGGCTGCACCACCAACGACGCCTTCCTCACCGCCGTGCTGCTGGGACTGCAGATCTACCACGACAAACACGGAACCAAGGCCGAACACCTGCGCGTCGCCGTACCCATCAGCCTGCGCACACAGGGCGACCCGCTCGGCGGCAACCGCATCACGATCGTCCGATTCGTGGCCCCCGCCGACCTCGAGTCCACCGCGGATCTCATGCGCGCACTCGATACCGCCGTCGACAACTGGCGACACGAACCCGCCATCCCCTGGTCCAATTCCGTTGCGGCGACCTTCAATCGACTGCCGGCCGGACTGCTGACCGCCATGTTCAAGCATATCGACTTCATCGCCTCCGACGTCCCCGGATCTCCGGTGCCGCTGTACATCGCCGGTGCCGGAATCGAACGAATCTATCCCTTCGGCCCCACGACCGGAACCGCGTTCAACGTCACCCTGCTCTCCCACGTCGGCACCTGCTGCGTTGGCATCAACGCCGACACCGCCGCCGTCCCCGACCTCCCGGTGCTGACAGACTGCATCGCCGCCGGATTCCGCACCGTCATCGACGGCAACGGCGCGGATTCGAACGCTCAACCGGCCCGAACGCCCCTGCTCCGCCGAGACTGACAACTGGCGAAAGACGATGTGCCCCTGCCGATACCGCGGTGGCCGCCGAAGCCACAGATGATTCATTTGTCCGAGGCCGGGAATGCCACCGCACCGTTGCGGCGGTACTCCCGGACGACAACGCTGTCGTCTGTTCTCCCCTCTCAATCTGCCGCATGCTCGAGCGCATCGATAGGGCACATGGTCTCGCGCCGTCCTCCACTTCGAGGCCGCCAGGGGTCCTTCGGCCCCACAACGTCGAATCGACCGTCCCGACACGGCCGGGGGGGCACCGGTCAGCGGAGCCTAGGTCAATCGGCATGCTCCGAAACCGACAGGCGCGCCCGCGCGGTCATCACCAGCTCGTTGGAGTGCTTGTGCAGGTCGTTCGCCGTGTGCAGCGCCACCCTGCCGTCGATGCCGGAACCCCGGCGGCGGTCCTCGACGAACGTCAGCGCGCTGTGCGTCGCGTCCCCGGCACCGTCGTCCACGGCGGCCAGGCAGTTCAGCACATCGGCATCGCTGACGGTGAGTTTGGCGCGGGCGACGACCAACGACATCGCCACGCGGTCGTGCTGCAGACCGTCGACCGCGAGGGCGACTCCGTCCTCGTCGGTTCGACTCAGGGCGGACGTCGTCACCACCCGGCTGTTGGCCACGATCCTGGCCGCGACCGCGACGACTTCGGCGATCGCTTCCCGCTGCGCCTGATAACGGGCATCCAGCCGTTCGAGCCGAAACCTGGTGTTCGCGAAGTACTGGGTGATCCACGCCGACGCGATCGCCCCGGCGACACCTGCCACCCCGACCACCCCCGTTACCAGGACGCCCCAGCTCGCTGTGAAATACACCAGCCAACGGTCGCACGGATCGGCCGGTCCGCGCCTGAGCCTGCCGACCACACGACGAGGGACGACAGCCCTTGTGCCACAGTGGCATTGGTCCCGGGATCGGAAACGCCGATGCCCGCCCACGCAGTAGACCGTCGGCCCACGTTCGAAGGTCTTCGGCATCGGGTCACCGCCCCTGGGATGGCCGATAGTTGTCCGCGGTCCCGCAGCCACCACGCATACGTCGCCCTGGAACTGGTGAAGGCCGTCGCGCTACTTACCGCGGGGGTTCTGGTGCTGACCGGCGCGATCGCCTGAGACCCCACCGGTCCCAGAACGGCATCCCCGGTACCAGATATGTAACGCGTTCCTTCAGTGGAAGCCGCCCGAAGCAAGACGTTGTGCAGGCGAAATATCATTAACATTAGGGGCTTTAGACCATTCTCCAGGAGCCGCTCCCGATCAAGGATATCCAAAACTGTAACCTGTTCTTCTATTCTTCCGAGGAGTTGCTGATGGTGACACCTCCCATGCCGCGCGGCGGGAACACCCGTGAGATCGATGTGGGCTCCCTGCCCACCCGCTACGCCAGGGGCTGGCACTGCCTGGGGCTCGCCGAGTCCTTCCGGGACCGAAACCCCCACGCGGTCAACGCATTCGGCACCAAGCTCGCCATCTGGGCAGACAGCCGGAACCGGTTGAACGTGCTCGACGCGTACTGCCGGCACCTCGGCGGCGACCTGTCCGCGGGCACAGTTCGGGGCGACGACATCGCCTGCCCGTTCCACGATTGGCGGTGGGGCGGCGACGGCCTCTGCAAAGGCATTCCCTACGCCCGGCGCGTATCGCCGCTGGCGCGCACGAACACCTGGCCGACCTTGGAACGCAACGGGCAACTGTTCGTCTGGCACGACCACGAAGGAAATCCACCCGCGCCGGAGGTGACGATCCCCTACATCGAAGGGCCCTACACCGACGACGTCGGCAACTTCACCGATACCCACGACAGCGCGTGGACGCCGTGGACCTGGAACTCGATTCTCATCGAGGGCTCCAACTGCCGCGAGATCATCGACAACATCGTGGATATGGCGCATTTCTTCTATATCCACTACGCCTTCCCGACCTACTTCAAGAACGTCTTCGAAGGCCACGTCGCCACCCAATACCTGAAGACCAAGGGCCGCCCCGACATCGGCATGGCCGCCAAGTACGGCGGCGACACCCTGCTCCGGTCCGAGGCCAGCTACTTCGGGCCGTCCTACATGATCAACCCGCTCCGCAACAGCTACGGCGGCTTCGAGGTCGACAGCGTTCTCGTCAATTGCCACTACCCGGTCACGCACGACTCGTTCGTCCTGCAATGGGGCATCACCCTCGAAAAACCCACCGGCCTCACGGACGGCGCCGCCGATCGGCTGGCCTCGAAGATGACCGAGGGGATCGGCGAGGGTTTTCTGCAGGACGTCGAGATCTGGAAACACAAGTCCAAGATCGACAATCCGCTGCTGTGCAGCGAGGACGGCCCGGTCTACCAGCTACGCCGCTGGTATGAGCAGTTCTACGTCGACGTCGCCGCGATCGACCCGATGATGACCCGGCGGTTCGAATTCGAGGTCGACACCACCCGGGCCAACGAGGTGTGGGAGGCCGAGGTGACGGAGAACCTGCGCCGAGCGGATCACGAAGCTGCGGCCCGTGTCCCTTCGCCCGGTTCGGAGGGCCCCTGATCGAGACGGAAGGGCGGATACTCGTCACGCATCAGGGCGGCGTAGGCCAGCACCCGGTACAGCCAGCGGTTGATGCCGACGACGAAATCGAAGAGCCGCCGCGGGTACCGGGCCGTGAACAGCAGCGCCACCGCCGCGATGAGAACGAGGACGCCCAACAGGGGCACGGTGGTGTTGTCGTTCTCCTTGCCGAACGACACCCCGCCCCCGATCATCGCGCCCACGACGAGGTAGTGCGGGATGGCCAGCAGCCACCACTTGACCAGTACCAGGCCACGCGACAACCGCTCCGGGTAGTCCACCTGCAGATCGGCGGGATAGTCGGTGGGGCGCAAGGTGAACGGCGGGTATCTGTCGGTGCCCAGGGCCGCGTACGAATAGAACTGGACCCGCCACGACCAACGCATCACCCCGACATTGAAATCGAAGAGCGCACGCGGATAGCGGCCGGTGAACAGGATCGCGACGCCGGCGACCACCGTGAGCACGACGAACGCGATCCACAGGAAGAACAGCACGATGAAGTGCGGGATGGCCAGCAGCCATTTCACCAGCCACAGCCAGCGCGACAACGATTCGTCCAGTTCGCCGCGCACGGCGACCGGGTAACCGGGTGAGCCTTCGGGATTCATGGTCGACACTCCTCAGCGGATCGCGGTACAACGGGTGCTGCAAGCCCCGTCGATCCAGGATCACGCGCGTCCCGGCGGGTGCGAAGGGTGCTGGGAAGTCTTCTTCGGGACTGAAAGTCGCAATACGACCGGACATTCGACCCTGTCCCCGCCCGCTCGATCGCCCCACGATGCACCCATGATCGATCTATCGGTGGCCATCGGGCGCCCACCGGCGGCGGTCTACGCGATGCTCGCCGATATCCAGGACTTCGAACCGATACCTCGCAGCGCCGAGGTACGCATGATCAAGGAGCCCACCGGCCCGACGACAACCGGTACCCGTTGGCACGAATGGGTGAAGGTCGCGCCGGGCTGCTGGTTCCACGTGGAGAGCGTCGTCACCGCCGCCGATCCGCCGCACCGGCTCGGCATGACCTTCCACAGCCGGTGGCTTATCGGGAGGCTGAGCTACGAAATCGAGCCGGTCGCCGCGGGCAGCGTCCTGCACCATCGCGAAACCGTGCGGACACGAAAGCCCGTCCGATGGCTGAGCCGGTTCGTCGAGCGACGCATGCGTCCCCGCCTCCTGCAACGACTTTCCGATATCAAGGCTGTGCTCGAGGGAGCGCCGTAGCTCGGCTACCACCGCGTGCGCTGATCGGCCTACCCCACCCGGGCCGGATCGGCGCTGAGTTCGAGGGCGCCGCCGTGCAGATGTGGGATCGCCCGCGCAAACCGCGGCGCGATGGTCACTGCTGCGGCTTCGCCACGCCCGGCAGGTACTTCGTCCAATCGATCCGGGCGAGCAGGACGACGGCGGCGAGCAGCGTGACCTGCACGGCGACGCCGACGGGCGAGGTGAGCGAGTCCAGGAACGCGTCGCCGAGATTTCGCTCGGCGACGGCGGTGACACTGACGTAGAACGAGAAACTGACGAGCCTGCCGCCGATGTGCGCGGCGGTTATCGGAAGCAGGCGCACGCCCATCAGCCCGGCCCCCTCGAACATTTGCGCCGACGGCAGCGGGGAAATCAGGAACAGTACGAGCCCGGCCAGCGAACGGTAACGGCGTCCGGTGACGTAATCGGCGGCGGCCTGCAAACTCGCCTTGCGACGCGCGCTGAGGCGGCCGCGAAGACGGAATGTGGCCCGCGCGAGCAGATAACGACCGGCGCCCGCGGCGAACGCGCCGAGGATGACGACGGCGACCGGCTCCAGCTGCCAGTTCAGCTTCAGCAACACCACCACCAGGGCGGTGGGAGGACCGAACGCCGGCATCAGATTCACCGCGAATACCACCGCGATGAAGGCCAGATACGGCAGCATCGAATTCACGGCACGCGCGTGTTCGCGCCCTCAGCGGGCCGCGTCGTCCTGCAACAGGCCCACGACCGCGCCACCGGGATCGGTGAACAACGCGAACGACATCGTGTCGGCGATGACGGTCGGCGGCACGACCACGGTGCCGCCGAGTTCCTCGAGCTCGGCGAGCTTGGCCTCCAGATCCCCGGTACGGATATAGACCGTCACGTACGGCGGTATACCCTCCGTGGTCTGCATGATGCCACCACCCAACCCCTGATCGACCGCGTCGACCAGCGTGTAGGCGGGATCGGCGGTGGTCATGGTCCAGCCGAACGCCTTACCGTAGAACTCGCGCAGAGCCGCCGCATCCGGCCCGCCGATCTCCCAATGCACAACGGGATGGTTCATGGTTTCGCCTTTCTTCGATTCGCCGAGAGATCACTTGTCGGGGAAGCCCATGACGAATCCCACCACGATGATGACGCAACTGACGACCGCGATGAGCGGGATGATCCACATGATGTCCATCGAAACCCCTTCCACCTCAGCGTGTTTGCCCACCGAGTCCCGGCAGGAAGCGCGCCTCGGCGGCCCGCTCCTGGGCGCGCAGGTCCTCGGCGCTCAGGACGTGGGCGTCGGGTCCCGGAAAGGTCAGGGCGCGATGCCCGGTATCCGACCAGTGCACGAGGAACGGCGGGCCGCCGCCGGCGCCCCGGACCTCCTCGATCAGGCCGCGCCGCACGGTGCCACCGACCGCGCGACCCTCCACGACCAGCCAGTCCCCCGCTTTCGCTCGCATAACCGCGCACTCCTCATCGTCATCCGGTGATCAATCGATGATCTCGACGCTCGGCTTGCCCGGACAGGGCCATAGGTCCACGGCGGCAAGGGCATCGGACCGGTGCCCTCGCCGCCACGGTTACGCCACCCCGGTCGCCGCCACCACGCCGCGTATCGAAGGACGACGGGTGCTGTGCAGGATCCGCTGATAGAGGGCGACGTGATCGCGCGCCATGCGCGCCAGGGAGAATCGCCGTTCGACCGCGGCGCGGCAAGCACGCCGGTCGATCGACGCGATCCGCTCGACCGCCTCCCGCATTGCCGCGCGATCCGCGCACAGGAAACCGGTCCGCCCATGGTCGACGATCTCCGGTGCCGCGCCGTGCGGGAACGCGAGAACCGGTGTGCCGCAGGCCAATGCCTCGGCCATCACCAGACCGAACGGTTCCGGCCAGTCGATCGGATTGAGCAGTGCATCCGCGCGGCGCAGCAGCCGAACCCGCTCGGCCGCGGGCAGTTCCAGCGGCTCGGGATCCCCGGAACCCAGCAGCGGCCGGACCTGCTGCTCGTAGAACGCGCGCTCCGCGTCTTCTCGAATCTTGCTCACCATCACCAACTTCCGGCCCGCCGCGCGCGCGACCTCGAGCGCCCGATGCGGACCCTTGTCGGCGCACATACGCCCGATCCACATCAGGTATCCCCCACCGCCGTCGCCGTAGCGGTAGGTGTCGAGATCGATGCCGTGGTGGATCACCGCCGAGATCGGGATCGGCGCTCCGAATCGCTTCTGCGCGTGGGAGATCGCCACCACCCATACTCGGTCGGCGAAGGCCGCGATATTGCGGTGGTTCATCTCGTCGAACGGCCCGTGGCAGGTGCTCACCACCGGCGGTCCGTCCTCGCGCGGCCCGATCAGCGGGCCGAGCGCGGTGTGGTCGTGAATGATGTCGACATCGGCGAGTGCGTCGTAGGCCGCCAGCACGTGCGCGGCCTCCGGCACCGCCACGCCGATCGGGGTGAAGGGCCGCTCGTACAGGTGTTCCCGCCGCACCGGGCAGGTCGACTCGCCCACGGTGAACAGCCGTACCTCGTGCCCGAGCGCGGCCAGCCCGCGGGCCAGGTTGTCGACCACCGCCTCGGTGCCGCCGTACGCCGGCGGTGGAACCGGCACCCAGGGCGGCGCGATCAAACCGATGCGCATATGCTCTCCTCTACTCCATCGGCGCGCGCCCTCCGGGCGTGCCGCGAAACCTCGGACACAACCGTCGGCCGCGTGGAAACCGACCGGCGGGATACGTTGCGCCTCAATGACACCGTGGCCGCGGCATCCTGGGCAGGGCCGTTCGTCACCGCCGCCGAAACATCCGCTACTCCCGAGGGCATGTCCGAACGCCTCTATGGCCGAGGGGATTTCGACCGCATCCCGATACCGCTCCCCAGCCCGCTGTGCTCGTGGGGGGCGCGGTCATGCGGGGCGGGAACTGCCGCGTGCCCGCACCTCTCGCGCTCCCTTGCGGATGACGTTGGTCCCGGCGCCCTCAGGTACGTCGCCTCTCACCAGCCGAGCAGGGCGGGCGGAGGCTCGGGGCATGGAGACGAACACATCTCGTACCGCGGTGATCTTCGCGTCGGCCCAGGGCTCCACCCGCGAGCTGCCGGGCGGCGAATGCGACACCGCTCGCTGGGTATCCGCGGCTCAGCATGCCCATCGCATCCCGCGGCCCGAGGGGCTGCCCGGTTCGGGCAGGAGCTGACGGAACCAGCGCGGAAGGGATTCTCGGCCATGATGATTCGTTACGCACCGCTCTGTGTGATCGCACTGACGGTCCTGCTCGCCGCACTCGCGCTCATCGCGGCGTTACCTGCCGTGCTGCTGTGCGCCCTGATGGGCGCCGCCGGCGTCGTGCTGCTGCTGTTCGCGATGCGCACCGACGACCGCCCCGCGCCCCGCGTACACGGGCGGTGGAGCTGACCGGGAAGGTTGCCGGCCGACGGCGGCGTTTCGTCGCCGAACAATTCGATGGCGAACGGCACGCGGTCCGAGGTACCGCGGCGGCTCGTCACATCCGACCCCGCCGATCAGGCCCCGACGACTACCTCACGCTCCGTGACACCGCCGTTGGGGCACCAGACCGATACCTTCATAGCGGCCGCCCACAGCTGGGAGGACGAAATACGGGCGCGCTGACGACAGGGCCCCACACGTAGGCGTGGACGTGTCAGAGCATCTCGGCACCTCCGCGGCCGACGCTCACGACCAGCGGCCGGACTCCGCCAGCCGCACCAGGATCACACCGGCCACCGCGCCGAGAGTCACGACGAGAAATCCGAAGTGCAGCAGCCCCAGCGCAACCAGCGCACCCACCACCAGCACCGTGACAATTCCGACGACGGCCATCAGCAGATCCCGCTCACGCAGTGGGGAGCGGTTCGGGTCCGTTCTCATCGCCGGGCCTCCTTTTCGATAACGGACATCACGTTCAGGTTGCTCTCGTCGGGGCCTCCGGGAGCAGGGCCCATCGCCACCGGCGCGCGGTACCAACGGCACCGCGCGGGGCCGGGTTTGCCCGACCGTTACCAGGCAGTGCCGTGTCCGGTCCCGGCGGCGAGGCGGGTTTGAGGGCGGAAAGCGTGGGAAGTACGAGGAGCGCCGTAGGGCCGATGGTCATTCCGGGTGAAATCGGTCGACCCTACTGGCTCGTAACTCCCCCGATGGATGCTCGGGGTGCCGCCGGACAAGGCGGCATTCGGACGAGTGGAGAGATGTGGCCATGAGCACGACCGACCACAGCATCGAGATGCCTACCGGACAGCCGCTCCCGGACCCCGGGCGCGGAGCCATGACGCCCCGCCCGGGATCCCGCGGCATCATGCTGGCGCTGGCGACGCTGGGGTTCGCGATCAATTTCTGGGCCTGGGCATTGCTGAGCCCGCTGGGGCCGTTGTTCAAGGATTCGCTGGGGCTCACGGCCTTTCAGCAGGCGCTGCTGGTGGCCGTGCCGGTCGTCGTCGGGTCGCTCGGCCGAATCCCGGTGGGAGCGTTGACCGATCGGTTCGGCGGCAGGGTGATGTTCCCGCTGGTGTCGGCCGCCACGATCGTGCCGGTGCTGTATATCGGCCTCGTCGACCACGGTTCGCTGCTCGCGCTGCTGATCGGCGGGTTCTTCCTCGGTATCGGTGGTACCGCGTTCGCGATCGGCGTGCCGTTCGTCAACGCCTGGTTCCCGCCGCGGCGCCGTGGCTTGGCGATCGGCGTATTCGGGGCCGGGATGGGCGGCACCGCCATCAGCGCGCTGACGACCGTGCAGCTCGTGGACGCGGGTGATGTGGCCACCCCGTTCCTGGTGACCGCGGCGGCGCTGGCGATCTACGCCGCGGTGGCGGCCGCCTTCCTGCGCGATGCGCCGGGCCGCGCGGTGCCCACCGAGACGCTGGTGCACCGGTTGGCGCTGACGGCGCGCATGGTGGTGACCTGGCAGGCGGCGTTGCTGTACGCCGTCGCCTTCGGCGGGTACGTCGCCTTCTCCGTCTACCTGCCCGCGTATCTGAAGACCGCCTACGGCCTGTCGCAATCGGATGCGTCGGCCCGGATGGCCGGGTTCGTGCTGCTGGCCGTGGTCATGCGTCCGACCGGCGGCTGGCTGTCGGACCGGTTCGACCCGGTGCGGGTGCTCGCGGTGTCGATGGCGGTCGTGACAGCCGCCGCGGCGGCGCAGGCGTTCACACCGGTGTTGCTGCCGGTCGCCACGATCGCGTTCCTGTCCATGGCCGCCGCGCTGGGCGCCGCCAGCGGCGCCGTGTTCGCGCTCGTCGCGCTGCTTGCCCCGGCGGCGCGGGTGGGTTCGGTGACCGGAATGGTCGGCGCCGCCGGCGGGCTGGGCGGGTTCGTGCCGCCGCTGGTCATGGGCGCGGTGTACGGCGCGTACGACAGCTATGCACTGGGCCTGGCGGCATTGGCGGTGGTGGCCGCGGGAACCGGCGTGTTCGCCGCGACCGCGGTGCGTCGCCGGATGCCGTCCGCATCGGCCCGAACTCGCTGAGATTCCCCCAATTCGACTGCCACACTGCGATTTATGCACCGGCCGCGTCCGGTGGAAGGAGAGTACGTGAGTACCGACATCGAGCCGCCCGACCATCGTCCCGGGCTCGACAACGAGTTCACCGACGCACTCGTGCGAACCCGCCGATTCTTCACTCACGCAGAGGTTTCCGATGATCTGCGCACCGTGCACAAGGTCGGCGGCCGGGACGCGGACGAGTTCTATCGGGATCGCTGGTCGCATGACAAGGTGGTGCGTTCGACGCACGGGGTGAACTGCACCGGATCGTGTTCGTGGAAGGTGTATGTCAAGGACGGCATCATCACCTGGGAGACTCAGCAGACCGACTATCCCTCGGTGGGCCCGGACCGTCCGGAGTACGAGCCGCGGGGCTGCCCGCGCGGGGCGGCGTTCTCCTGGTACACCTATTCGCCCACGCGGGTGCGCTATCCCTACATCCGCGGCGTGTTACTCGAACTGTATCGAGAAGCGAAGGCGCGCACCGGGAATCCGGTCGACGCCTGGGCGTCCATCGTCGAAAGTCCCGAGACCGCGCGGCAGTACAAAGCCGCGCGCGGGCACGGTGGTCTGGTGCGGGCGACCTGGGAGGAAGCCACCGAACTGATCGCCGCCGCACACGTGCACACGATCAAGACCTACGGCCCGGACCGGATCGCGGGCTTCTCGCCCATCCCGGCGATGTCGATGGTGTCGCACGCCTCCGGCGCCCGCTTCGTCTCGCTGCTGGGCGGCACCATGCTCTCGTTCTACGACTGGTACGCCGACCTTCCCGTGGCCTCGCCACAGATGTTCGGCGACCAGACCGACGTCCCGGAGTCCGGGGACTGGTGGGACGCCGGATATTTGATCATGTGGGGGTCGAACGTGCCGGTCACCCGCACGCCCGACGCGCACTGGATGGCGGAGGCCCGCTACCGCGGCCAGAAGGTGATCGCCGTCGCGCCCGACTACGCCGACAACGTGAAATTCGCCGACGAATGGCTGCCCGCGCAACCCGGTACCGATGGCGCTCTCGCCCTGGCAATGGGCCACGTGATCCTGCGGGAATTCTTCGTGGACCGGCAGGTGCCGTACTTCACCGACTACGTGAAGCGCTATACCGACCTGCCTTTCCTGGTCCGGCTCGAGCCCGAAGACCCCGGCCCGATCCGCGCCGGAAACGACACGACGACCCCGCGCGACGCGTACCGGCCCGGAAAGTTCCTCACCGCCGCCGATCTCGCCGAATTCGCCACCGAGCCCAACGCGGCGTTCAAGACCGTGCTGCTCGGCGACGACGGAAACCCGGTGGCGCCCAACGGTTCCCTCGGCTTCCGCTACGGCGAGGACGGCGCGGGCCGCTGGAATCTCGACCTCGGCGAGGTCGACCCGCTGCTGTCGGCGGTCGGCAGCGGCGAGGTCGCCGAGGTTCGGCTGCCGCGCTTCGACCTGCCCGACGAGGCCGTGCGGCGCGGAGTTCCCGTTCGTCGTGTCGGCGGGCACCTGGTCACCACGGTGTTCGATCTCCTGCTCGCCCAGTACGGCGTCCGGCGCGACCGCCTGCCCGGTGACTGGCCGAGCGGCTACGACGACGCGACGGCACCGTACACACCGGCCTGGCAGGAACCGATCACCGGCGTGCCCGCAGCGGCCGCGGCCCGCATCGCCCGCGAGTTCGCCGCCAATGCCGAACAATCGCGCGGCCGCTCGATGATCCTCATGGGCGCGGGCACCAACCACTGGTTCCACTCCGACACCATCTATCGCGCATTTCTGGCGCTGACCACGCTCACCGGGTGCCAGGGCGTCAACGGCGGCGGCTGGGCCCACTACGTCGGGCAGGAGAAATGCCGTCCGATCACCGGGTGGTCGCAGCTGGCGTTCGGCCTGGACTGGTCGCGGCCGCCGCGCCAGATGATCCAGACCGCCTACTGGTACCTGCATACCGACCAGTTCCGCTACGACCGGTTCGGCGTCGACACCCTCGCCGCGGCCGGTCCCGGTGGTCGCTGGGCGGGCATGTCGACCGCCGATATCATCGCCCAGTCCGCGCGAATGGGATGGATGCCGTCGTATCCCACCTTCGACCGCAACCCGCTCGACATCGCCGACGAGGCGGAACGGTCGGGTGTACCGGTCGCCGAACACGTGGTGTCCGAGCTGAAGTCGGGGCGGCTGCGGTTCGCGTGCGAGGATCCCGATGCGCCCCAGAACTTTCCGCGGGTGCTCACCGTGTGGCGGGCCAATCTGCTGGGTTCCTCCGCCAAGGGCAACGAGTATTTCCTGAAGCATCTGCTCGGCACCGATTCCTCGCTGCGCGCCGAACCGGCACCGCCCGGACTGCGGCCGCGCGATGTGGTGTGGCGTGACGAGGCTCCGGTCGGGAAGCTGGATCTGCTGCTGTCCCTGGACTTCCGGATGACCAGCACCACGATCTTCTCCGATGTCGTCCTGCCCGCGGCGACCTGGTACGAAAAGCACGACCTGAACACCACCGACATGCACCCGTTCGTGCACTCGTTCAACCCCGCGATCCCGCCGCCGTGGCAGACCCGCACCGACTGGCAGGCGTTCCAGGCGATCGGCGAGGCGTTCAGCCGCCTCGCCGCCGAGCACCTCGGCGTCCGCCGCGACGTGGTCGCCACTCCCCTGCTGCACGACACACCCGACGAGCTGGCCACCCCGCACGGCGTCGTGCGCGACTGGAAAACCGGTGAGTGCGAACCGATTCCGGGCGTCACCATGCCGAAACTGACCGTGGTGGAACGCGATTACGGCGCCGTCGCGGCGAAGATGGGCGCACTGGGACCACTCCTGGACACCCTCGGCGCCACCACCAAGGGCGTCACCTTCACCGTCGACCGCGAAATCGACCATCTCGCCCACAAGAACGGCACCGTCCGCGGCGGACCGGCAGGCGGACGCCCGTCACTGCGCCGCGATATCGACGCCTGCGAAGCGATCCTCGCGCTGTCGGGAACGACCAACGGCCACCTGGCGACGCAGGGTTTCCGGAAACTGGAGCAGCGCACCGGAACCCCGCTGGCCGACCTCGCCGCCGAACACGAGGGCAAGCGAATCACCTTCGCCGACACGCAATCCGCACCGGTTCCCGTGATCACCTCACCCGAGTGGTCGGGCAGCGAGACCGGCGGGCGCCGATATTCGCCGTTCACCATCAACGTCGAACGACTCAAGCCCTGGCATACGCTGACCGGTCGCCAGCACTTCTATCTCGACCACGACTGGATCGCCGAACTCGGCGAACAGCTTCCGGTGTTCCGGCCGCCGCTGAACATGACCGCATTGTTCAGCGAACCGGCGATCGGGCAACTCGGCGAGCCCGCCGACGGTCGCGGCACCGAGATCACCGTCCGGTACCTCACCCCGCACAGCAAGTGGTCGATTCACTCGGAGTACCAGGACAACCTGTTCATGCTCAGCCTGTCCCGCGGCGGCCCCACGGTCTGGATGTCCGATCTCGACGCCGCGAAAATCGGTGTCGCGGACAACGACTGGATCGAGGCGGTGAACCGCAACGGTGTCGTGGTCGCCCGCGCGGTCGTCTCGCACCGCATGCCCGAGGGCACCGTCTACATGCACCACGCGCAGGACCGGCTGGTGGACGTGCCCCGCGCGGAGACCTCCGGCAAGCGCGGCGGCATCCACAATTCGCTGACCCGGCTACTGATCAAGCCCAGCCACCTCATCGGTGGATATGCCCAATTGTCGTTCGCCTTCAACTATCTCGGCCCGACCGGAAACCAGCGCGACGAGGTCACCGTGATCCGCCGCCGCAGCCAAGAGGTGACCTACTGATGCCGTCCCGAGTCCGAAAGGAGCGCCGATGAAACCGATGGCCCAGATGGCGATGGTGATGAACCTCGACAAATGCATCGGCTGCCACACCTGCTCGGTCACCTGCAAACAGGCATGGACCAACCGCTCCGGCGTCGAATACGTGTGGTTCAACAACGTCGAAACCCGTCCCGGCGAAGGCTATCCCCGCGGGTACGAAGACCAGACCAGGTGGCGCGGCGGGTGGACGCTGAACCGGCGCGGCCGTCTCCGGCTGCGCGGCGGCGGCCGGTGGCGCAAGCTGGCGACGATCTTCAGCAACCCCAAGCTGCCGCGCCTGGACGACTACTACGAGCCGTGGACCTACGACTACGCCGACCTCACCACCGCGCCACTGCAGCAACACACACCCGTGGCTCGTCCCCGGTCCCTGATCAGCGGTAAACCCACCAAGATCACCTGGTCGGCGAACTGGGACGACGACCTCGGCGGCGCGCCCGAACACGGCCACCGCGATCCGATGCGCAAGGGCCTCGAGGACCGGGTGAAGTTCGAGTTCGAGCAGACCTTCATGTTCTATCTGCCGCGCATCTGCGAGCACTGCCTCAACCCCTCCTGCGCCGCCTCCTGCCCGTCCGGAGCGATCTACAAACGCAGCGAGGACGGCATCGTGCTGGTCGACCAGGACCGCTGCCGCGGCTGGCGGATGTGCGTATCCGGCTGCCCGTACAAGAAGGTGTATTTCAACCACCGCACCGGCAAGGCCGAGAAGTGCACCTTCTGTTTCCCCCGCATCGAAACCGGCATGCCCACCATCTGCGCGGAAACCTGTGTCGGCAGGCTGCGCTACATCGGCCTGGTCCTCTACGACGCCGACCGGGTCCTCGAGGCCGCGGCCACGCCCGACGACACCGATCTCTACGATGCGCAGCGCTCGATCCTGTTGGACCCCAACGACCCCGAGGTCGTGCGGGCGGCCGAGCGGGAGGGCATCCCGCGCGACTGGATCGACGCCGCGCAACGCTCCCCCGTCTACTCGCTGATCAACACCTACCGGGTGGCGCTGCCGCTGCATCCGGAATACCGCACCATGCCGATGGTCTGGTACATCCCGCCGCTGTCCCCGGTGGTCGACATCGTCCGCGACACCGGTCACGACGCCGAGGACCACGGCAACCTGTTCGCCGCCATCGAGGCCCTGCGCATTCCTGTCGACTACCTCGCCCGGCTGTTCACCGCCGGTGATCCGGCACCGGTCACGGCCGTGCTGCGCAGGCTCGCCGCCATGCGCAGCTACCTGCGCGACATCAATCTCGGCCGCGAACCGAAGGAGTCGATCGCGGCGCGGGTCGGCATGACCGGCGAGCAGCTCTACGATATGTATCGACTGCTCGCACTCGCCAAATACGAAGAGCGCTACGTCATTCCGGCCGCCCACGCCGAACAGGCGCACGGACTCGAACAACTCGCCACCGGCTGCAGCCTCGACTACGACGGCGGTCCCGGCATGGGCGGCGCGGGCCCGGAGACCACGGGCGAGTCCGGTCCCTTCGGCGAAAGTTCCGGCGGCGCATCGCCGATCGCGGTGGAGAACCTCCGCATGCTGCACGCCCGCCAGACCGCGGACACGGTCGCGGCACCCGTCGACAAGGGCAACCGCGTCAACCTGCTCAACTGGGACGGTAAGGGCAGACCCGACGGCCTGTTCACACCGAGACCCGGCTCCGCGGGCAACGGCAAGGGGCGTCCGGCATGAGCGTCCACGGCCGCAGCGGACGGCCGAGCGGCACCACACAGGCCCGAACTTTCGGCCGGAAGGACCGCACGACGGTCACCGACGCTCAGTGCCGCACCGCGTGGCAGCTCCAATCACTGCTCATCTCCTACCCGGACGAGCAACTGGCACCGCGACTTCCACTGATCAGCGGCGTATCCGCTGCGCTTCCGGAATCCCTCGGTGACCCGCTTGCCCGATTCCTCGCCTACGCCTCGGCCACACCACCGGTCACCCTCGCCGCCGAATACGTCGCCACCTTCGACCACCACAAACGGTTCAGTCCCTACCTCACCTACTTCACCCACGGCGACACTCGCAACCGCGGCATGGCCCTGCTCGGCATCAAGCACACCTACCGCCGATTCGGCCTGATACTCGACGACGCCGAACTCCCCGACCACCTGGCGGTGATTCTGGAATTTGCCGCCGCCCACCCCGAACCGGGCCGTCAGCTGCTGACGCGCTACCGCGCCGGTCTGGAACTGCTGCACCGGGGCCTGTGCGACTCCGGTTCCCCGTGGACCGACGTGGTCGACTCGGTGACGGCCACCTTGCCGCCCTTGCGATCTCGCGACCACGACCGAATCGCACACCTCGCCGCCGCGGGACCGCCCGACGAAGCCGTCGGCCTCGACCCGTTCGCCCCACCCGAAGTCATATCGCAGGGAGATCTCCGCCGATGACCACCCACCTCGCCGCACCCGCGACCGAAACCCTCAGTGCCCTCGACATTCTGCTGTGGGCCGCGGTGCCCTACCTCTCGATCGCCACCTTCGTCGTCGGTCACGTCTGGCGCTACCGCTACGACAAGTTCGGTTGGACCACCCGCTCCTCCCAGCTCTACGAGAACCGCCTGTTACGCCTGGGCAGCCCGCTGTTCCACTACGGCATCCTGCTGGTCGTCCTCGGCCACGTCGGCGGGCTGCTCATTCCCAAGACGTGGACCGAGGCGGTCGGAATCAGCGAAAACGCCTATCACGCAATCGCGGTAGGTCTCGGCGCCGTCGCGGGCGCCGCGACCCTGACCGGCGCCGCGATCCTCGTCTACCGCCGCCGCACCGTCGGCCCGGTCTTCAGCGCCACCACCCGCAACGACAAGATCATGTACGTGCTGTTGATCGGCACCATCGTCCTCGGGCTGGGCACCACGGTCCTGGGCAACCTGACCGGCCACCCCCACGACTATCGGGAGACGGTCTCCCCGTGGTTCCGCTCCATCTTCACGTTCCAACCTGATCCGGCCCTGATGACCTTGGCTCCCATAGGTTTTCAGCTCCACGTTCTCGCGGCCTGGGCACTGTTCGCGTTCTGGCCGTTCAGCCGCCTGGTCCACGTCTTCTCGTTCCCGCTCGGCTACCTCGCCCGCCCCTACATCGTCTACCGCAGCCGCGACACCGGACTCGGCACCCACGCACCCCGGCGCGGCTGGGAGCCCACAGGGTCCACGCCGGACACACGGTGACGCAGTCTCCCGTGGCACGATCCAGGGCGGCGCACAGTGCGCCGCTCAACGGTGCGCCGGATGAACCACCATTACCGGGCAATCAGCATGCTGGACAAGAGAATTCGAGGTCGAACCCAGCAGCGCGCCGCGGAGACCGCCGCGGCCGCGGCTGCCGACGATCAGCAGTTGTGCGGATTTCGACCAGGTGAGCAGGTGCGGCACCGGAGCCGACAGGTAGACCTTGCGCCATACCTGCACATCGGGATACTTCTCCTGCCAGCCGGCGAGCCGCTCCGCGAGGATGGCGCGCTCGGCTTCTTCGAGGCAGGCCCCGGGTAGCAGCGGGTCGTCCTGCCCGGCGAATCGGCCGTAATCCCAGTCGCTCCAGACGTGCACCGCCACGAGATCGGCCCGCCGCTCGGCCGCCTCCGCGAAGGCGGCCGCGATCGCCGCTTCGCTCACGCGGCTGCCGTCCACACCGACCACAACCGGGCCGCCGTCGCGAACGATGTTGCCGGACTCGGGATCCGGGCGGACCACCACGATCGAACCGTGCCCGTGGGCGGACACCGCGAGCAGGGTGGACCCCAGATGTGCGAGGGTTCCGGCCGAGCCGGTCGCTCCCACGACAGTCGCGAAGGCGCCGCTGCTCTGTTCGATCAGCAGGCGGGCGGGCGGGTCGTCGGAAACCATCGTGGTGAGCCGCAGCCCGGCCGACACGGAACGCGCGGCGTCGGCCGCCCGCCCGACAACCGCCTTCCCATGCGCTTCCACGGCCTCGACGACGGGCGGCACGACGACGTTGTAGGTGCCGATGACCCGGCGGATCCCACGGAGATCTGTCGCGTGCACTATGCGCAGTTCGCGATCGCGCAGCGCCGCGTAGTGCGCCGCCCACCGCAGCGCGTGGTCGGCGCCCTCCGAGCCGTCCACGCCGACCACCACGGCCGCCGAGGCCAGAAGATTCTGCTCGTCACTGCGCTGAGAAGTCATGTCGGCCCTCCGAATCCCTCCTGGTCGCCGAGCGGCAGCCGGTTCAACCGTATGAGCCGAGTGCTCCCCGGAAATGCGGTCGATCGTCACCGGCCCCGCGCCGAAAGACCACTGGTCCGGCCCACCGGCCGCGCCGGGCCCATCGACGTCCCGGCCCGGGACCTTCGGCCGTAGTACCCGGCGCCCGTCGCGCGCGACGCTGTCTCCGAACGACAGACGAGCGATCGGAGCCGCGATGGCTGACTATGTGGCGGACCTGCGGGAGTTGCGGTTGGCGGATGCCGATCGCGCCGGTGGCAAGGGCGCGAATCTCGGCGAGATGGTGGCCGCGCAGCTGCCGGTGCCGCCGGGGTTCGTGCTGTTGCGGTCGGCGTATCGGGGCGTCGTCGAGCAGGGACCGCACGGTGCGGAACTGGACGCCCTGCACGAACAGGCGCTGCAGGCGGCCACCGGGCCCGAGCAGAGCGGCAACCGGCTGGACGAACTGTGCCGCCGGATGCGGGAACTCGTGCTCGACATCAAGCCAGACAGGGCCGTCCGCGATGCGGTCGTCGAGGCGTATCGCGCTCTCGGCGACCAGGTCCAGGTCGCCGTCCGCTCCTCGGCGATCGGTGAAGACAGCGCCACGGCCTCCTTCGCGGGCATGAATCTCTCCCGCACCAACATCCGTGGCGACGACGCCCTGATGGACGCCGTGATCGCCTGCTGGGCATCACTGTTCACCCCTCGCGTCCTCACCTATCGGGCCCGCCGGAACATGCATCGCCGTCCGGAGATGGCGGTGGTGGTCCAGCGCATGGTCACCGCACGGTGCGCCGGGGTGGCGTTCACCGCCGATCCGGCGACCGGCAACCGCGACCGCGTCGTCATCGACGCCGCCCGCGGGCAGGGCGAAGTGGTGGTATCGGGGGCGGCACAACCGGACACCTATGTACTCGACGCCGCCGGACCGACGCTGCTGGAATCTCGGCCGGGCCGGCAGTCCTTCGCCATAGTCCAGGGACCCGACGGTGACCGCCGCATCGACCTGCCCGCCACGGAATCCGAATCACCGGTGCTCACCACCGAGCAGGTGCTCGCCGTCGCGCGGCTGGCGCTCGACGTCCAGCGCCACTACTCCGGGACTCCGCAGGACATCGAATGGGCCTTCGACGACCGGCAGCTGTGGTTGGTGCAGGCTCGGCCGATCACCATGCTGCCCGAGAACTCCGACTCGAAACCCGTTGCGGTCCAGCCGGATACCGCGAAGGTGATACTGCGTGGCCTGGCGGCGGCGCCGGGCCACGCGGCCGGAGCGGCGCGTGTGCTGTATTCGCCCGCACAGAGTTCCGCGCTGCGCGACGGCGAGGTGCTGGTGGCGCCGATGACCAATCCGGACTGGCTGCCCACGATCTCGCGCGCGGCGGCGCTGGTCACCGACAGCGGCGGAATGACCTGCCATGCCGCCATCGTCGCGCGCGAACTGGGCGTGCCGTGCGTCGTCGGCACCCGCACCGCCACGACCGACCTGCACGACGGTGAATGGGTCATCGTCGACGGGTCGAGCGGCCGGATCCGCGCGGATACGGCACCGGCCGGCGGCCCGGCCACCACAGTAGGCGCGTCAGGCGGCGCGCGGACCGCGGGAATCGGCGAATCCGCCCGTGCGGCAGGCAATTCGGCGCCCTCCGAGGCGACGGCGACTCGCGTGTATGTCAACCTGGCGCTCCCGCAGGTCGCCGAGCGCGTCGCGGCGACCGACGCGGACGGTGTGGGCCTGCTCCGAGCGGAGAACCTGCTCACCCAGGCACTCGACGGCCGCCACCCACGCGACCTGATCGCCCGCGGCGAGGAACACGCGTTCATCGAGAAGCTGTCGTCCTCGCTCCACCGCATCACCTCCGCGTTCGCGCCGCGGCCGGTCGTGTACCGCGCAACGGACTTGCGCAGCAACGAGTTCCGCGCGCTCACCGGAGGCACCCGCTACGAGCCGGTCGAGCACAATCCCATGATCGGTTACCGCGGCTGCTACCGGTACGTCCGCGAACCAGAGATGTTCCGGCTGGAGCTCGCCGCGCTCGCCCGGGTGCGCGAGCGGACACCCAATCTGCACCTGATGATTCCGTTCGTCCGCACCCGCTGGGAGCTCGAGGCGTGCCTGGAACTGGTCGACGCCTCACCGCTGGGCCGCGACCGCGGCATGCACCGGTGGGTGATGGCCGAGGTCCCCTCGGTGCTGCACTGGCTGCCCGAGTACGTGGGCCTGGGCATCGACGGCGTCTCCATCGGCAGCAACGACCTCACCCAGCTGATCCTCGGCGTGGACCGCGACTCGGAGCAGTGCGCCGAGCTGTTCGACGAATCCGATCCCGCGGTCCTGCACGCCATCGCGCAGATCGTCACCACCGCCCGCCGCCTCGGCATCACCTCGTCGCTGTGCGGGCAGGCGCCCTCGACCCGGCCCGAGTTCGCCGAACACCTCGTGCGCATGGGCATCACGTCCGTCTCGGTGACCCCCGACGCCCTGCCCGCCGCCCGCCGGGCCGTCGCGGCCGCCGAACGGCGCATCCTGCTCGACCGGGCATTGCAGAAGTCAACCGGAGACAGCGACCCATCGCATCGTGACTGACCGCTTCTTCGTCTCGACGGCCGCAACGACCCGACGACTCGCGGACCGGTCCCGATGCCGACCTCGCCGTCGGCCCGACGCCGACCTAGCCCGGGCTGCGGCGCTCGAGGAAGACGGTGTCGCGCCAGTGTCCGTCGAGTTGGGCGATGCGTTCGCGGAGTCCGATGGTGCGGTATCCGGCTTGGTGGTGCAGGGCGATGCCCGCGCGATTGTCGGGGAACACCGAGGTCTGCAGGGTCCAGAGTCCGGCGGTGTCGGCGGCGGTGACCTGGGCGCGGAGCAGTGCCTTGCCGACACCGCGCCCGCGCACGCCTTCGGCGACGTAGACCGAGGTTTCGGCGACGCCGCGGTAGCAGTCGCGGGCCGACACCGGGCCGGCGGCGGCCCAGCCGACCACGTCGCCATCGATCTCGGCGACCCACCGGTGCCCGGTCAGCCATCTGGCGTCGAGGTCGTCACGAGTGGGCACCTCGGTCTCGAAGGTGGCGTTGCGGGTGGCGATTCCCTGTTCGTAGATGCGCAGCACCGTGTCCCAGTCACGGTCGTCGAGGGCACGGACGGTGACGTCGTCGGGGACGTCCTGGGGGCAGCACTGCGGGGGTGGGAGGACGCCCATGACGGCGTCGGCGGCGTGCGGTAGCCCGGTGCAGCAGGCCGGGTTGATCGCGACGATGGTGCTGGTGCGGTCCTTGTGCACGGTGACGAATCCGACCTCGGCGAGCTTGCGCACGTGGTGGGAGACGGTGGGTTGGCCGACGCCGAGGGCGTCGGCGAGTTCACCGACCGCGATTCCGGCGGGGCGGCCGGCGACGGCGTGCAACAGCCGGACCCGGGTGGGGTCGGCGAGGCAGGCGAACCAGGCCGCGTAGGTGGTGGCGTCGGCCACCGGCAGCGCCTCGGCGCGGGAGGGGTCACGTACGACCGGCATGTCCAGCGACGTCATACCCACCACTATATCGACACTCATCAATGGTTGCATTCATCGACGCCTGTCGATACAGTTCGAGTCATTCGATCGATGGTCGTCGATGAAAGGAAGTGTGTGGTGGACGAATTGCCTGTGGTCGTGGTAGGTGCCGGGCCGATCGGCCTGGCCGCGGCGGCCGAATTGCGGGAGCGGGGCCTGACACCTGTGGTGTTCGAGCGCGGTTCGTCGGCGGGCGCGGCGGTATCGGAGTGGAATCACGTGCGGTTGTTCTCGCGGTGGGGTGAGCTGATCGCCCCGGCCGCCCGCCGCCTCCTCGCCACCACCGACTGGGTCGCGCCGGACGCGCAGGCGTATCCGACCGGGCAGGACTGGGTACGCGAATATCTGCTGCCGCTTGCGGATGCGCTGGGCGACAACGTCATCCGGATGGGCACCGAGGTTGTCGGCATCGGGCGGCGGGGTCGTGATCGCGTGGTCGACACCGGCCGCGACGGCGAACCGTTCACCGTGCACATCCGTACCGTGGCGGGGCGGGAGGAGCGGGTGCTGGCGCGGGCGGTGATCGACGCGTCGGGGACCTGGTCGCTGCCGAACCCTCTCGGCGCCGACGGGCTGCCCGCACTCGGGGAATCCGATGCGGCACAGTCGATCTCGTATCGAGTCCCGGACCTCGGTGACGACTCGGTCCGCGCGCGGCACACGGGGCGGCACACCGTGATCGCGGGGAGTGGGCATTCGGCGTTGACCGCGATCGTGGCGCTGGCCGGGCTGGCGCGACAGGCGCCGGGCACGAGATTGACGTGGGTGTTGCGCCGCGGCGAGGTCGGCGACACCTTCGGCGGCGGCGACGCCGATCAGCTGCCCGCGCGCGGCGCGCTCGGTGCGCGGGCGAAGCAGGCCGTCGACGACGGCCTGCTGCAGGTGGTGACCGGGTTCCGCACCGCCGCCGTCGAACCCGCCGCCGACGGCCGCGTGGTGCTGGTGTCGGAGTCCGGCGCCCGGGTCGAGGAGGTGGATCGGGTGGTGGCCTCGACCGGGTTCCGGCCGCAGTTGTCGTGGCTGTCGCAGCTGCGCCTCGGCCTGGATCCGGTGTTGGAGGCGCCGGTGCAGCTGGCGCCGTTGATCGACCCGAACGTGCACTCCTGCGGCACCGTCTACCCGCACGGCGTGTACGAGCTCGCGCACCCGGAGCCGGGGTTGTTCCTGGCGGGGATGAAGAGTTACGGCCGCGCGCCGACGTTCCTGGCGATGACCGGTTACGAGCAGGTCCGTAGCATCGCCGCCGCCCTCGCCGGGGATCACGACGCCGCGGCGCGGGTGGAACTCACGCTGCCGGAGACCGGGGTCTGCGGCGGTGCCGGGGTGTTCGACGACCCCGACTCGGCATCGGGCGACACGGGCGGAGGCTGCTGCGGCGCCCCGGCACCGGCCGCACAGGCGCCGACATCGGCACCGCAGCTGATCACGCTGGATCCGGTGGGCGGCGCCCGGTAACCGGCGATGACCGGCACCGCCATCTACAGCACTGCCCGACTGTGAAAGGCTCACCATGCCAACCGAATACGATGCGATCGTCGTCGGCGGCGGCCAGGCCGGGCTCGCCGCCGCCCATCACCTCACCCACCATCGGCTGTCTGTGCTGGTACTGGAGGCCGGACCGGACCCGACCGGGTCCTGGCACCGCTACTACGACTCCCTGACTCTGTTCTCACCCGCGAAATACAGTGCCCTGCCCGGGATTTCGTTTCCCGGCGACCCGGACCGGTACCCGCACCGCGACGAGGTCGCCGACTACCTGCGCGACTACGCCACCCGCCTCGCCGCCGACATCCGCACCGGTCATCGCGTCGACACCGTCACCCACGACGGCCACCGGTTCACCGCCCACACCGGCCACGTTTCGTTCACCGCGCCCCGGCTCGTCGCCGCGACCGGGTCCTTCGACAACCCGCACCTGCCGCAGTTCCCCGGCCGCGACGGCTACACCGGAACACTGGTGCACGCCAGCGATTACCGGAACCCGCACGAGTTCGAGGGACAGCGGGTGATCGTGGTCGGCGCCGGGAACTCGGCCGTACAGATCGCCGCCGAACTCGCCGCCACCACCGACGTGACGCTGGCGAGCCGCGCCCCGGTGAAGTTCGTACCGCAACGCCCCCTCGGTAAGGACGTGCATTTCTGGTTCACCGTCACCGGCTTCGACCGCGCACCCCTTGGCCGCCTCCTGCGCACGGCACCGACCCAGCCGGTCCTCGACACCGGCCGCTACCGCGCCGCCCTCACCGCCGGGAAACCCGCGCGACGGGACATGTTCACGCGTCTGGACGGCGACAACGCAGTCTGGGCCGACGGCACCCGCACCCGCGCCGACACGATCATCGCCGCCACCGGTTACCGGCCACACCTGCCGTACCTGGCCGACCTCGGCGCCCTCACCCCCGGCGGGCTGCCGCGGCACCGCGCAGGCGTGTCCACCACCCATGCGGGGCTGGGATACCTCGGGCTGGAATGGCAGCGGACCCCGGCCTCGAACTCGCTACGCGGCGTCGGCCGCGACGCCGCCCACCTCGCCCGCCACCCGAAAATCCTTGCCCCCGAAGCCCGCACCGGGCGGGAGCGTCATGTCGGAGCGTGACCATCCGCTCGTGCGCGGCGGCGACGACCAGCGCGACCGGGAATGTGAGCCCGGGAGCGGTGCCGAGCATCAGGTGACCAGCCACCAGCGCCGGATTGCCGAGGTAGCGAGCCCCGGTGAGGGCAGAGGTGACCCCGAGGACGACGCCCGCGACCACGGCGGTGGTCCGTCTGCCGTACCTGGTACCGGGCAGCATGAGGGCCACCGCCGCGGTCGTGGCGGCGGTGGCGGCCTCCGCGCTCAGTCCGGCCGCCAGCGAAAACCGGCAGCAGTGACAGGGTCGCGAACCCGGCAGCGACGATCACCGCTGCAGCCAGCACCTGACGATCGGCGGAGACCACGAACCGGGCGGCGGCCGCCGCCAGTGCCAGGCCCGCGATAAGCGCCGCGCCCACGCATTCGGTCAGCAGCCGACCAACACGGACCGACAGGGTTACGGGGAGGACATGAGGCCGCCGCCCGCGAGCCGGTAGGACGGACGTCTGGTCAGGAACGGGAAGGAAGCAGTTCGGTGACGAGTTCTTCGACGAGTTTGCGGATCTGGTCGCGGATCGGACGGACCGCGTCCACGCCCTTCCCGGCGGGGTCGTCGAGGACCCAGTCGCGGTAGTCCACGCCCGGGAAGTACGGACAGGCGTCGCCGCAGCCCATGGTGATCACCACATCCGAGGCCTGCACCGCGTCCGGCGCGAGGATTCTCGGGGTCTGGGCGGTGATGTCGATCCCGGCCTCGGCCATGGCCTCGACGGCGGCCGGGTTGATCGACTCCGCTGGCGCGGACCCGGCGGAGCGGACCTCGATCGCGTCCCCGGCGAGGTGTGTGAGGAAGCCCTGTGCCATCTGCGAGCGTCCGGCGTTGTGGACGCACACGAACAACACACTCGGCTTCGGTTTCGGGGCGGTCGTGGAAGTCATTGCGGCGGGGAGCCTTTCAGGCGGTGGGCAGGTCGAGTTCGGCGAGCAGGATCCGTACCTGTCCCTCGATGTGGTCGCGGATGCCGCGCACGACGTCGAGGGGCTGCCCGTCCGGGTCGGGCAGTTCCCAGTTCTCGTATCGGCGGCCGGGATGGATCGGGCAGGCGTCGCCGCAGCCCATGGTGATGATCACGTCGGCCGCCTGCAGGATCTCCTCGGTCCACGGCTTCGGGTACTCCCGCGCGATATCGATCCCGGCCTCGCGCATCGCCTCGACCGCGACCGGGTTCACCTCCGTACCGGGCTCGGAGCCGCCGGACCAGGCGACGGCACGATCGGCGGCCAGGTGCGTGAACCAGCCGAGGGCCATCTGGGAGCGCCCGGCGTTGTGGGTGCACAGGAACAACACCGTCGGCTTGCCGACCAGTGCCTTGCCCTCCACCTTCGCCAGGGCTTGCAGTCGCTGGCGTGCGAACCGTTCCGCCAGCAGCGGCAGGAAATTCAGTACCGTTGCGCGGGAGGCGAACTGGCTGAACGACGAATACAGGAACTTCTCGATCGTCTCCACCCCGAACACGTCGGCGAACTCGCGCTGCAGGCGGGTCGCGGCGGTCTTCAGGGCGAGCTGGTGGTCGATGGTGAGGGTGTCGCGCACTTGGTCGGCGTGTGCGAGCGGATTGTCGGACATCACGAGACTCCCGGATTCAGGATCGAACAGCATTGGTAGAGAAACGGTTACGGAAAGCCAGCGACACATAGACCAGTCCGACGAGGACGGGCACCTCGATCAGCGGTCCGACGACCCCGGCCAGTGCCTGTCCGGAGGTCGCGCCGTAGGTGGCGATCGCGACGGCGATGGCGAGTTCGAAGTTGTTGCCCGCCGCGGTGAACGCCATCGTCGTCGTCCGCTCATACCCCAGCCGCAGCATCGCGCCGAGTAGGTAGCCGCCGCCCCACATCAGCGCGAAGTAGATGAGCAGCGGTACCGCGATCCGCACGACATCGACCGGGTGCGAGGTGATCTGGCGGCCTTGCAGCGCGAACAGGATCACGATCGTGAACAGCAACCCGTACAGCGCCCACGGCCCCAACCGAGGCAGCAGCCGGGATTCGTACCAGGTGCGGCCCTTCGCGCGTTCGCCGAACCGTCGGGTGAGATACCCGGCGAGCAAAGGGATTCCGAGGAAGATGAGCACCGATTTCGCGATCTGCGACGGCGACGTGTCGATCGTGGTCTGCTCCAGGCCCAGCCAGCCCGGCAGCACCGACAGATAGAACCAGCCCAGCACCGCGAAC
This sequence comes from Nocardia mexicana NBRC 108244, assembly GCF_001613165.1. Classification (GTDB taxonomy): domain Bacteria; phylum Actinomycetota; class Actinomycetes; order Mycobacteriales; family Mycobacteriaceae; genus Nocardia; species Nocardia mexicana. The sequence continues at coordinate 12,457 of NZ_BDBV01000024.1, read as the reverse complement.
ATCACGACCTGGAACACCGAATTCAACGCCACCAGCACCGCCGCGGCCTCGCGGTCACCGCAGGCCAGATCGTTCCAGATGATCACCATCGCAATACATCTGGCCAGGCCGACGATGATCAGCCCCGTCCGATATTCGGGCAGATCCGGCAGCAGCAGCCACGCCAGCGCGAACATCAACGCCGGGCCGATCACCCAGTTCAGCACCAGCGACCCCACCAGCAGGCCGCGGTCGCCGGTCACCGAGTCCAAGCGGTCGTAGCGCACCTTCGCCAGCACCGGGTACATCATCACCAACAGCCCGACCGCGATCGGCAGCGAAATCCCGTCGAGTTCCACCGCCGACAACGCATCACCCAGCCCGGGAATCAGCCGCCCCAGCAGCAGACCCGCGGCCATCGCGGCGCCGATCCACACCGGCAGGAATCGATCCAGGGTGGACAGTTTGCCGACAACGGCAGGATGTTCGGCCGTGGTGGTCACGCGAGCACCTCCAGACCGGCCTCGACCGCCAGCATCCGCGACAACCGTTGCAGCGCTTCGGGAACCACCCGGTAGTACACCCACGACGCGCGGCGCTCACTGGTCAGCAACCCCGCCTCGCGCAGCACCTTCAAGTGATGGGAGATCGTCGGCTGCGTCACGTCGAAGCCGTCGGACATGTCACATACGCAGGCTTCCTGTCCCGCCCGTGACGCGATCGCCGACAACAGCCGCAACCGCACCGGATCCGACAACGCCTTGAACACCCGTGCCATCTCCACCGCGTCCCCCGCGGCCAACGGCTCACGCACCCGCGGCGTCCCCTCACACGACGACCCGGGCACACCCACCGGCAACTCCGACTTAGACATACGTCGATATTGACGGTAATCGATATCGAACGCAAACGAACATCCGATGAACACACCTGCCGAGTGCTGGCCCGGGCGAGATCCCGGCCGCGATCGGCCGGATGGGTGGACCATCCGGCCGCTCGGAATTCCCGGTCAGGCTTCGACGAAGCGCAGCAGTGCCGTGTTGACCTGGTCGGCGTGGGTCCACAGCAATCCGTGTGGTGCGCCGTCGATTTCGACGTAGTCGGCGTCGGGGACGAGTGCGGCGAACCGGCGGCCCGTCGCATCGATCGGCAGGATGTTGTCCTTCGTCCCGTGCAGGATCAGGGTCGGCAGCCCCGCCGCGCGCACCGCGTCGACATCCGCGCGGAAGTCCTCGAGCCACGCCGGGACGACCGCGTAGGCGGCGACCGGTGCACTGGCGGTGGCGGTGTTCCAGTTCGCCCGCACGACCTCCTCGCTGATGCGTGTGCCGAGGTTCTCCTCGAGGTTGTAGAAGTCCTTGTAGAACTGGGCGTACCAGGCATAGCGATCGGCCCGCGCGGCGGCGGCGATGCCGTCGAACACCTCCTGCGGCACGCCCTCGGGGTTGTCGTCGCGCCGTACCAGGAACGGTTCCAGTGATGCGAGGAAGGCCAGCTTGGCGACTCGCCCCGGCCCGTACTTGCCGATGTAGCGCGCCAGTTCGCCCGTGCCCATCGAGAAGCCGACCAGGATGACCTCGCGCAGGTCCAGCGCCGTCAGCACCGCGTTCAGGTCGGCGGCGAAGGTGTCGTAGTCGTAACCCGCGCCGACCTTCGACGACTGCCCGAACCCGCGGCGGTCGTAGGTGATGACCCGATACCCGGCGTCCAGCAGCTCGCGCGCCTGCAACTCCCAGCTGTCACCGCTCAGCGGGTAGCCGTGGATCAGCACGACCGGCTGCCCGGTGCCGTGATCCTCGTAGTACAGCTCGATGTCGGTGCTGTTCTCGGTGCCGACGGTGATGAACCCCATGACTGACTCCTCGCGACTCGGATGGCGTGGATCCTCGATCCACCTCGCGGAGAACGATCGTTCTCCGCGACATCTGCTACCGTAGAGAACGCTCGTTCTCGGCACAAGCACTCCGGAGGTGTGAGGTGGATCACCAGGTGCGGCAACCTGCCGCGGACGTGCGTGAACAGGTCGTCGCCGCCGCCGACGCCCTGTTCTACGAGCGGGGGATTCAGGCGGTCGGCATGGACGCGGTGCGGGCCGCGGCCGGTGTCTCGCTCAAACGCATCTACGCGCTGTTCGGTTCGAAGGACGACCTGATCGTCGCGGTGCTGCGGCACCGGTCCGCCATGTGGGACGACGGTCTGGCCTCGGCCGTGCGGCCGACGATGACCGCCCGAGAGCGGTTGCTGGCGATCTTCGACTTCCTCGACGAATGGTTCCGGTCACCCGACTTCCGGGGATGCGCGTTCATCAACGCCTACGGCGAGTTGAGTTCGGGCTCGCCGGCGGTGAAAGACGCGGTGCGGGCGCACAAGCAGGCGTTCGGCGAGTACGTCGCCCGGTTGGTCACCGAGATCGGCGCGCCGCCGGAGCTGGCACCCCAGATCGCTCTCCTCGCCGAGGGCGCGCAAACCACCGCGGCAATCGCGGGTACCCCGGAATCCGCCCACCAGGCCCGAGCCGCAGCACAAGCGCTCCTGGACACCGCATCGGCAACCCCTCGATGACGGCGTTCGCTTACCCTGTACAAGATCGGCGAGGGCCTCGTCCAGTCGGACTTTACAACGACCGGGGACATCGACGTTGTGCCACAGCACATCTCGTGCTGCACCGGTGGGCGGGTGAAGATGTGCTGGTGGAGGTGGACACCCCGGCCTGCCGTTTCCGCCAACGATAGATCGCGGGCGCCGGTTGCGGCCGGAACAGGTAGGTGAGAGCTGGCGGCGGGCCGGGGATGAGTGCAGCTTTCTCGGTGCTGGTCAAGGGTGCCGGTTGGTGATGATTGGCATGGTGACCTGGGTATATCGGGTTCGTTACGATGGTTTCGGACGTGCGAAAGACCTTGTTCCGGTACGGGTTAGGCCGGAAACTCCCTCCAGCGCCCCGGTGTTCGTGGGCCAGCCCGTGCGTCCCTGTCGAACCGCTGTCGGTACGAAAGGGACATTCGTGATGGCTGATCTGTCGTTCTCTCGAGGCAATGTGGCCGGAGCCCCGGTCGTCGTGATCGGTGCCGGACTGGGTGGGTTGTGTCTGGCACAGGGCCTGCGCCGGGCAGGCATCCCGTGTGTGGTCTATGAGCGTGATCCGTCCCCGGAGTTCCGTCGCCAGGGCTATCGGCTGGCTATCGATTCCCGGGGAGATGATGCGCTGCGGGCGGTGCTGCCAGCGAATCTGCATGCGCTGTTCCGTACGACCTCGAGTCATCCTCGGCCGGCGGCGATTCTCTACGACGAGCAACTCGTGTCCAGTGTCGATCTGCCCGCACCGAGTCCGGTCAATCTCAACGTCAACAGGTTCACGCTGCGTCAGATCCTGCTCGAGGGCATCGAGGTGCATTTCGGCAAGCAGTTCATCGGTTACGACCAGGACAGCAACGGTGTGCGCGCGCACTTCGCTGACGGCACGCAGGCCAGCGGCAGGATGCTGGTCGGCGCCGACGGCGTGAATTCTGCTGTGCGCCAGCAGTATCTGCCTCAGATGCGGGTTCGTGAGACCGGACTGTGGGAGATCTACGGCAAGATTGCGCTCACCGAGCGGACCAGGGCACTGTTCGACCCGCCGATGCACTCGGTGTTCTGCATGTTCGCCGCACCGGACAAGACTGTGCTGGGCATCGCACCGGTCGACTATCCCGAACCGGTCGCCGCGGCGTGCGCCCGGCTGGCGCCCACGGTGCGCTTGCGCGACAGCGAGCCGTACATGACCAACGCCCTGTTCATCCACACCGAGCGGTTTCCCGGCGCACAGCTCGTGCGGTCGCTGTCGGGGGCGGAGATCGGTGAGCTGGCGCTGGACAAGGTCGCGCAGTGGCATCCGCGTCTGCGGGCCATGGTCGCGAACTGGATCCCGGAGGCGACCTTCGCCGTCCCGCTACGCACCAGCGTCCCCATCGAAGCCTGGGAACCCAGCGCCATCACCCTGGTCGGTGACGCGATCCACGCGATGAGTTCGGCGGGCGCGTCCGGCGCCAACACCGCGCTGCGCGACGGCGCCGCGCTCGCCGCCGACCTGGCCGCCGGTGGCAGCGACGCGATCGCCCGCTACGAGGATCGGATGCGTGCCTACGGGTTCGAGGCCGTGCGCATGTCCGCACGCAGGGGCCAGGACTACTTCGGCCAGGATCCGCTGCCCACGCTGCAGACGAACTGAGCTACGGCGGGCCGGACTCGCCGCATCGGCCATGCATCCACCACCGACCCCCGTGTGCTGAATAATTGCTGTGCCGGTCGGTCACTGCCCGCGGGGCGCGTCGCGCGACACCGGCCAGACACCCATCGTGACGATTCCCCACATCGAAAGGCATGGCACTTGACCGAGAACGCACCCTCGAAACCGTCGCGAGTGGATACAGGCACCGCTGAATTGACTGTGCCGCAGGATATTTCACCGAACCCCGATCCGGAGGTCAGCGGTGGGGGCTGGCGGGCAGGGTTGTCGCTCACGGGTGCCGCGCTGCTGTTTCTGGCACTGCGGTTGCTGGCGGTGTCGCACTACGACTGGCGGCTGGCCTTCTCGATCGCGGGCACCATCGGTCTCGGTGACGTGCCGCGCATCATCGTGGCCACCCTGATGGCCGACCCCCACCTCGTCGGCGTGGTACTGGCCGTCCTGCTACCGGCGACGGTGCTCCACCAGGCGAGCCTGGGCCGCCCCAACTGGAACAGCCTCGGCACCATGGCCGCGCTGGTCGTGGTCGCCGTCTTCACCATCGCCCTGGTCGGCACCTACCGGATGTGGTGGGTACCGGCGCTGGCCGTGCTCATCGGCGCTATCCTGGCCACGCCGCTGCTGGTGTGGCGCCGAGATCCGAAAGCCCGCCGCTTCGAATGGCTGCTCGACCACACCAGCGTCCTCATGATCCTGGCCGCCCTGGCACTGGCCGCCACGATCCAGGTTCCCTGGGTTCCGCTGGAACGCATCGACACCCACACCGGCACACTCCAGGGCTACGTCCTCGAGAACCCCGCCCGGCTTCGTGAAATTACTCCCCGAACACGGCGCAGAACTCCGCATCATCAACATCACCGATATCCGATCACGCACCGAGATCCCACCCGAATAGGCCCGACAGCGCGATTCCGCCGCCGCAAGCGGACGATCGTGTTGCAAATCATCCGGGACCGGTGCACCTCCTTGCCGTCGGCGCGCATCAAGGCGGCGATCTTGCGATACCCCACGCCGGCCACTCCTCGGCGCACTCGTCCTTCTGCCGCTCTCAGGGCTTCGAGGTCACCGAATGAACTTGGTCCACCAACGCGGCGCCGTGCTGCCACACCCGCAATTGCACTGTCGCCTCCGCTAGAGCCAGTTTCAGCTGCTCGTTCTGCATCCGCAGCCGCCGCTGCTCCGGCGTGCCCTGCTCCCCGGCCGGAGCGAAGGGCACCTCGTCCAGCGCCTTCGTCCCGGCCTCCAGGAACGCCTGCTTCCACTCCGACCGATGCCGTAGCGCCCGTCTAGCAGGCCGCCCGAATTTTCGCCAGGTCCGGTCCAGACCTGAATCCGCTCCGCGACAATCGATACCGTTGCCGTGCATGAGAATCCGCCACACCCGCTCGCGGCGCGCACTCACCGCAGTTGCCGCGAGCCTCGCCTCGTTGATCGCCGCGGGCACACCCGCCGCCGCACACCCCGTCGGCCCGCCCACGCCCGGCGGCCCCGAGGCCCCTTCCGAAGATCCCGTCGACGGGCCGACCAACCTCGACACCCTCACCGCCACCGTCCGACCCGACCACGGCTACCTCACCGGCGTCACCGTCGAATTCGATCGCACGAGCCGCACTGAAACGGGCGAAAAGCCCGCACCCGCAACTCAGTTCGTCTTCCTGTTCGACAAGTCCATCCGTTTCCACCCCGACCGGTTCCCCACCTGCGACCGCACCGAACTCACCCGCAACGGCCCCGCGGCGTGTCCTCCCGGCGCACAGGTCGGCTCCGGCACCGCCGAGATCTATCCGGGCGCGATCGCCGACGTCGCGGTCTTCAATACCCGCTACGGCAGCGGCGAACGCGGCGTCCTGATCACCATCCCCGCAACGGGCGCCGTGCTGGCCAACACCCTCGAACCCGTCGACACCGGTTACCGCACCGACTACGCCACCGGACTCGACGAGCTGCTCCCCTCCCCGCTCCCGCCGCACGAACGCAGCGCCACCACCCGCTTCCGCGTCACCTTCGGCGCCACCCACACCGACCACACCGGAACCCACAGCTTCCTCGAATCCCTCTCTCTCCCAGGCCAACCCCTCACCTTCGGGCTCTGGAGCCACTTCGTGACCGGCCAGACCAGCACGCCGACCGACTCCACCGAACGCCCCCCTGCCATGACCGCGCACAGCCGCCTCCGGGCACAGACGACGCCGACAACCCCTGCCCCCGTCGACGGCCGATCCCGCCACATCCCCCGGCGAGAATTGCTGCGGCTGTTGACCATCGGCGCTGTCACCGCCACCGCGGCCGCCTGCACCGCCGAGCCCACACCGGCCGCATCACGCGTCGCCGACCGGGCCATGGACGCGTTCGACACGGGCTGGCGCAGCGGCGACTGGCAGCCGTTTCTCCAGATGCTGACACCCGAGTTCAGCTTCTGGTTCCCCGACGACCCCGCGCGGGGCCGATTCGAAGGCGTCGAGGGGCGCCGCGCGATCGAAGAATGGACACGATTCCACGGCCGCAACGGCAACCGTGTGCAGGGGACGCGGCTGCGCGTCCGGGCCGACGGTAACCACGTGTCCTACGAGTACGAATCCCGCGGCATCTCGGAATCCACTGCCGCCTACCGCAATTGGGAGTTGATCATCGTCGAGGTGCGCGGCGACCGGATCAGCGCACTGCACGAGTACTGGGGCCACGCGCGACCGGCCGAGTGCGGCGCAGGATCCACAGGCCCTGATTCTTGTCGGTGAGGTAGATATAGCCGCGGCAGTCGGCGACCACATCCTCGGCCTGCGTGACCAACAGCCCTCCTGCTACGGGTGAAGACTCTGTCCGACCGCACGCCGATGCAGTGCATCCGGCCTTCGGCCTAGCGTGGTCACCATCGTCTGGGGCGATCGCGACCAACCGTGCCCCCTCGGCATCGCCGAAGACCTGGCACGGAAGATTCCGCAGGCAACCCTCGTGCGGATCCGGGGAGCCGACCATTACGTCATGGAGGAACGGCCGAAGGAAGTCACCGAGGCCCTGCGGGCGTGGCTGCGCACCAAGACGCTGTCTCCACGCCCGAGGCAGCCGACCCGGCGGTGACGGGTGGGGAGGCCCGCCACCGCCGTCTATCACGTGAGTCGGCCGGTCACAGGCACAGGCTGAACTCGACGGGGCCGAGCGGGATGGGGGCGCACACCTCCACCGAGCCCGAGACCGGGGTGGCGGCCGCGGAAGCGGTGCCGGCGCCCAGGGCGCCGGCGGACAGCACGAGTGCGGCAACGGCGAGCGGACGAACAATTCGGGAGTTCATATAATAAACCTCGATTTTCCACTTGAGATATCCCAGGATCGGGACGTCCTCATAAAATCACGGTCCTCCCGAACTGCACTACATTCTTCGCGGAATATTGTGGTTACCCGACAGTAACTTATCGAATGTTCCGTGGCCGGTCACAAAGACTCCATCGTGGAAATCGCGGCCGTCATCATGCCTGATGATAGCTTTAGCGAATTTGTCCTGACGGCGTACAAGACGAACACGAAGAACGCAGTTGCCAATGCTGGCGCCACCTGTACTGCGAGCGCCTCTGCTTATAATGTCTGCAGGAAATTATTATTGCCGAGAAATGGCAGCACTATGACGATCGCGGACACGATCCTATTACTTGCACGCGGCCGCGGACTTGCACGTCTGCGTAGCTGAACGCCGAAATTGGCAACACGCCAGGCTTTGCTGAAGTATCAGATCATCCGGTGCCGCGGTCGCCGTGGCGGACCGGCCGAACGTGCTGGCCGCTCAGGGATTGCCCGTAATCGACTGTGTCCCGCCCGGTGTGGCCGCGCGCTATCAGCGCTGCGCGCAGGCGCGCCAGATCCGATGGCACGCTGGGGGTGTAGCCGGTCAGCGTCGCGATACGTTTGAGCCGGTAATCGAATGTGTTGGCGTGTATATGAAGGTCTCGGGCCGCGGACTTGCGGTCGAGGTCATTGCCGATGTATCGCTCCAGGGTCTCCAGCAGGTTCGGGTACCTGTCAAGCGGCGCCAGCGTATCGATCAGACACTTCAGCCCCGGGCCGGGGCGGGTGAGCTGATGTTCGAGGGCGAGGTCGCCGACCCGGTACAGCCCCGGGCGGCGCCGCAGACGCTCGACCGTAGCCAGTAGGCCGTGCACCTCCCGGGCGGCAGCGGGGATCTCGCCGACGACCGCTGTCGTTGCGGTCGCGGTGATCGGGACCTGCCCCGCCCGCGACAACCTGACGATGAGCGCGTCGAGATCATCGTCGGGCAGTGTCGCCGGAATGAGGACGGTGCCGCCGTCGACGCTCAACAACGCCAGCGCCGGCGGCCGGCTGGCACCGGCGAGCGCGGACTGCACTCGCCGCAGCTTCCGTCGCGCCACCACCTTGGCGTCGATACCGGGAGCCTGCTCCTCCGGATGAGGTGGAAGCGACACGGCCACAACATGATATGAGTCAGCCACCTCGATGCCGCATTCGCGAGCCAAGCTGTAGCTGGTGTGCCCGCTCAGCAACGCCGAGGTGAGTGTGTGCACCGCCGTGTGGTGTTCGCTCACGACTGCTCGCAGTTCTCGCACATACGCGCGTGACATAGCCTGCGCGATCACATCGACGATATCGAGTTGCCGTCGAGCGAAACCCTTCATCGCCTCGAAGTCGTCGGCGGAGGTCGCCGCGGCATGGACGAGATCGACGCCGAGTCGAATCCCCTCATAAACCGCCGACTGAATGGCATCCAACGGGATTCCCTCCCGCGCCCACTGCCCCGCCACCTCCTCCAACCGCGTGATTGTCGGGGGCACGTCACCGCCTTCGAAAACGGTGACCGCCAATTCCAAGCACAGGCTGATGACGACGGTGACATCCCCGTCGAGGGCCTCGCCCGGCAAGGTGCGGCACGGAGCGATCGTTTCGACGAAGTGCCCGACCATCTTTCGCGACAGGGCCGGAATATCATTCAAGGGCGAGGTCAGCCGACGCCCCGGCGCTCCCGAATAGGGCCGTACCGATGAGGTATCCGACATCGTCGCATCCTTCCCGCCGACTGCATCCCTCACTCGCGCCGACCGTAGCCGCAGCTCGGCGTCTCCATCCCGCACCACAAGATCTTTGGGGCCCCGTCGGTACACACCATGCGGACCGTTGTGACAGGAACCAATTCGCCGAACGGCGAACTATGAAATCGCGCAGTCTCGTGATGTTCGGCGGCCATAGCGCGTTGCCGGTGCGATGGTGCGCCCATACTTCGGCCCACACATTCGTGGCAGCACTGCGGATTCCAGGCGCGCAGGTGAGTCCGCGTGCGGTTTCGACATCTGCGCGCGTTTTACGCGCCTTGCCTGGATGGTTGTGAGACATCGTGTTGTCGGGGGCGAGAGTGGTCCCATGTTCCAAATAACAAGATCATGTTCGGCAGGGCAGAATTTTCCGAGATCTGTTGTGGCCCACAACAATACCGCAGTTCCGATTGGGACAAGCACCATCAGTGGCACTATCGTGACGTACGGGCGGAGGCAAGGATCCTGCTCTCCCGCCCATTCGAATACTGCTGCCGCACTTGACTATTCGACTCGCGACCGAGAGCGCCGCCGCTACGGTCGCGGGGTCGGATACGGCCGCCGCGCGGTCCCTCCGATGCCCCGGCGCGGTGCCGGGCAACAGTATCGAATACGGGCCGGGGCGGCGCGCACGGACATCCGCCGCCCCGGCCCTCCGCAGGTGCGACGTCCCGGCTGCTCGAAGACGTAGGCGCGGCAACCTCGGCGGCCCGGTGCCGACGAGCAGGAGCGGCTCATGGTGCGCCTGCCGTCGGCACCGGTCGTATCCGAGCTGGTGCCCGGTAGCCGTCAGGCGGCTACCGCGCACCACCTAGCAGTCGGAGCCGACGTGAATGCGGATTGGAACCGCTTGCTGGACAGCGCGTCCCACCGAGCGCGGCCTAGGGTCACCCCTTAGCGTTCATACCGCTGTGTGGTTGGGCCGTGTCGGGCGACGTGGTGGTATTTCGTGTGCTGTGGATCGTGTCGGGGATTCGCTGGGGTCGGCGGCGGTGTCGCCGTTGTGGGCGCGGGCGATGAGCGCGGCGCGGAGCAGTCCTTGATCGGATACTCGGCTGGGGTCGTATCCGGTGAGTTTCGTGACGCGTTTGAGGCGGTAGTCGACGGTGTTGGCGTGCAGGTGCAGCTGGCGGGCGGTGGTTTGACGGTCGAGGCCGTTGCCGAGGTGGGTTTCCAGGGTCTGGAGTAGTTCCGGGTGTCCGTCGAGCGGGTTCAGCATGCCGACGAGGGAGTCCAGGCCGGGGCCGGGGCGGGTGAGCTGATACTCCAGTGCGAGGTCACCGAGCCGATACAGGCCGGGCCGGCGGTGCAGGCGCTGAACCGTATCGAGCAGATCGTGCGCGTGATGCGCCGCGGCGGGGATGTCGGCACGGTCGGTGGTCACGGTGGCGGCCGTGACCGGGATCTGCCCGGCCCGGGAGAGTGTGGTGACGAGGTCGTCGAGGTCGCCGTCGGGCAGTGCGGCCGGGATGAGTACCGTGCCGCCGGTGACGCTCAGCAGGGCCAGTGTCTGCCCGCGGTGGCCGGTGGCGAGGGCGGATTGCACGCGGCGGAGCTTGCGTCGGGCCACTACCTTGGCGTCGACGCCGGGGAGCTGTTCCTCGGGATGCGGGGGAAGCGCTACAGCGAGGACGTGGTAGGCGTCGACGACGTCGATACCGCATTCTCGGATCATGCTGGAGGTGGCGGTATGTCCGCTCAGCAGTGCGGAGGTGAGGGTGTGGGCGGCGGTGTGGTGCTCGGCGACGACGGCTCGCAGTTCCCGCACGTAGGCGCGAGACATCGTCTTGGTGATCACGTCGAGCACATCCAGCAGCTGGCGGACGTGGCCCTTCACCGTCGCGAAGTCGGCGGCGGTGGCCCTGGCGTGGACGAGGTCGGTGCCGAGGCGGAACCCTTCGTGCACCGCGGAATGGATGGTGTCGAGCGGGATACCTTCGCGTGCCCATTGCGCGGCGGCGTCCTCCAGCCAGGTGATCTTCGCGGGAACGTCACCGCCGTCGACTACGGTCAGGGCCAACTCAAGGCACATGCGGGTGACCGACGTGACGTCACCGTGCAGCAGCTCCCCCGGCAAGGTCCGGCAGGGGGCGATATTTTCGGTGAATACTCCCACCATTTTCCGGGAAACGGCACGGACATCACTCAGAGACGAGGTCAACCGTCTATCCGAAGGGTTCGAACCGGATTGCATTGATCGGGCACCTGACATCGCCGAATCCTTCTTTCCCGCTGATAACTTGCCAATCGCCGGACTCACGGCCGCGGCGACACGGACCCCCACGCTCCCACGATGTTTTCGCCCAACCCCGAGGGAATCGGCCAATGAATTGAGCAAGAGCGAAATCAACGCAACCGGGCACAACAACTATGAAAGCGAAGTACAAGACCGCACATATAGGGCGACTTCTGCCAGCAACAGCCGCTGTCTCCTGGCGCGACCTGAACGACTATCGATTCCTGGCTGCGCGCGGCGGCGAGTCCGGAATGAAGCCCCGACTCTTGCACACCATCAATGATCTCGCCGCCGCGCGGGCAACCTTCGCCGAGCCGGTTACAGGCAGAAGCTCAGCTCACCCGAGCCGGTCGGCGCGGGAATGGGGACACACACTTCCACAGAGCCTGCGACCGGAGTGGCCGTGGGCGCATCCGCCGAGGCTGCACCGGCGCCGAGAGCGGTGGCGGACAGCGCGAACGCGACGACGGAGAGCGGGCGGACAGTCTTCGATTTCATACAGTCATCCTCGGTAGTGCCATGTGAAATGTCCCAGGTCTGGGACGGATCAATCTGAGCATGCCCCAACGAAAAATCTCCAGACATTTCCGAGAGTTTGTATCCCCGAAGAAGATTATCCTCCGCACCGTCGGGACGATTCACAATTATCCGGAAGCACTTATGATGATCATGTCATGATAATCCACGAGAATCTCACCGATGGATTGTGACCACATTTCTGATCAAATAGCCGAGGCCCGCCGAACCAAAGACGGAACGTCTTCTTCCGATATTTATCCGCAGGCTCATGTCATTCGATCGCGATGCCATGTCATGACACCGAGCAAGACGCCGGAGTTCGGCATAGTTGCCGTCACAAACATCCGCTATGTCCTACTTTCGCTGCCCGATTGCCCGTTACGTTGATCTTGCACAACTCCTCATGCCTGTCAGCTGCCGAACTCCCGATACTCGGATATCGCGATCCGG
>NZ_BDBV01000023.1 GCF_001613165.1 Nocardia mexicana NBRC 108244 | reverse complement strand
CAAGCCAGCGGACTCTGGTACCTCCGCTCCGCCCTCGTCGCCCGCAGCTATCGCGGCGCCTGAAGCAAGGAGGGTGCCCACCGGACGGACGATGAGCGGTATCCGTCCGGTGGGCGCACCGCCGCCCGGCAGCTGCGTTTGGGGTCGGAGCAGGAGGGAGTCGTTGGGGTCCCTGCTCGACGCGTCCGCACGTCGCGGCGGCAGGCGCTCGCAGAGCAGGGTGATTGGCGGGTTGGCTGCCCCGGCGAGCGCACGATCGGGAACAACGATGTTCACCGGCAGCGCGCCGTACGCGCTGCATGCACTTACGGTAAGGCGGCGCCGGTACGCCCGCGAACCGAGCGGTCACCTCTGGTCGTTCTCATAGCCGGTACCGGAAAAGCTTGGTACCGGGAACAATTCACGGCTCCCCCGGCGACACGTCCGGTTCCTCCGCGGCCAGCCGATCGTCGATCACGGGTCCTTCGCGCTGCTCGTTCGGCGTGGTGCCGAAGCGATCCGCGGCGGCCCAGCCCTCCGGCGGCTCGACGCCCTCCTCCAGCGGATCGGCATCCAGTTCGTCCTCGTCCAGATGCTCCGCGGTACTGGACACGTCCTGCCATTCGATCGGGTCCGGTGGCCCGGGCACGCGTTCGTCACCGTGCTGATCACTCATGATCACCGGGTTACCGGGTCCGGGCGAGCGAAACACACGGGCTCGGGACCTGGTCGAACACGATGATTGCACGGGCGATCGTCGGGTATCCGGCCCACGTGGCCACTACGTGCCCGCGAGCCGACCGACCACTCGGGCTGCCTCGCGCCCGGTCCCGCCGAGATCGCCGGCGAACCGAGCACGCGGCGCGGTACAGGGTAGCGGCGCCTCCGGCACGCGACGACCTCGTCGAAGGAGGCATCACATGGACAGCCAGGGCCCCGCACACAGCCCTCGCCGCGACGAGCAGTTGACCGACGAACTGCAGGCCGCGCGCGGCAACGCCATAGACGTGCGCACACCGACACCGACCGTCGAGATCACACCGGAACCGACCACCGACCTCCCACCGGACGCGGTCCGGCCCGACTTCACCGCTCCCACCCCCGCACCGCCGGACCCGTTCGCGCCACCGGCCCCCGATTCGCTGCCGGAGCCACCGGGCCTGACCCCCGACCCCAGCCGGCCCGAGTTCACCGTTCCCAGTCCCACGCCGACGGACCCCGTCCCGCCGGATCCGTTCTCACCGGTCCCGGACCCGCTGCCGCCCGAGCCGGAGCCGCCGGGCCCGATCCCCGACCCCGGACAGCCGGAACCCGTTCCCGATCCAGGTCCGCCGGACCCCCTCCCGGGTCCCGGTGGCACGGACTCGATCCCGCACCACGGCGCCGGACCGGCAGTCCCCGAGTACGAGGCGTCGAGCCCGATCGCCGATATCGGCCCGCAGGGCCCGATTCCCGATTCCGGTCCGCCCGACCCGCTGCCGACCCCCGGCCCCTCCGGGCCGGTCCCCAACCCCGGCCCACCACTTGCGGCACCCAATTCCCTACCGCCCCAACCACACCCGGATCTCCGATCCCCGCTGGCGAACCCCTACGCCGAAATACTCTGGCCGGATCCGGGCCTCCCCCTCCCGGACCGCTACACCGGACCACCGTGGCCCAACCCGAACCCCGAGCCACTCGTGCCGGAGAGATACGGGGGGTCGCCCTGGCCGAGCCCCGACCCGGAACCGCCGCGGCCGGATCCGAACCCTGAACCCCCACGGCCCAACCCCGATCCGGAACCACCCGGCCGACCGCCGGACCCACCTCTTCCGTCCCCGCCGAACCCCCACGACCCCTTCCCACCGGAACCCACCATGCGCTGACCCGAACTCCCGCACCCCGTGTTCGCCCACGCACCCCCTGCGGGCGCGTGCAACCGGTGCGGGAACCGGCAGGGGGTGCGGGAACGGAGGGTCAGTCGCGTAGGGCTTCCTCGCGGAGCCAGGTGAGGGTCTTGGCGAGGATGCGGGAGACGTGCATCTGGGAGATGCCCAGGGTGTCGGCGATCTGGGTCTGCGTCTTGGATTCGAAGAAGCGCATGATCAGGACCTGCTGCTCGCGGTCGGGCAGGTCGGCGATCAGGGGCTGGACCGCCATGAATTCCTCCACGCGATCGTATTTCGGCTCCGGCGCTCCCAGCACATCGCGCAGCGGCAGCGGGGTGTTCTCGCCGTCGTCGGCGGTCACCGCCTCGAGCGAGGACATCTGATACGCGTTGCCCGCGATCAGCGCCTGGGTGACCTCCACCAGATCCACATCCAGTTCGGCGGCGATCTCGCGAGCCTTCGGCAATCGGCCGAGCTGTTGGGCCAGCGCATCGATCGCACCGCCGATGGACAGCTGAATCTCCTTGGTACGCCGCGGAACCCGCACCGCCCAGGTGTTGTCGCGAAAGTGCCGGCGCACCTCGCCCATGATCGTCGGCACCGCGTACGACAGGAACGACGAGCCGCGCGTGACGTCGAAGCGGTCCACCGCCTGCACCAGCCCGATCCGGGCTACCTGCAGCAGATCGTCGAAATTCTCGCCGCGGCCGGAGAACTTGCGGGCGATATGGTCGGCCAGCGGCAGGCACAGCCCGATAATCTTCTCCCGCAACGCTTCCCGCTGCGGATCATCCGATTCGACCGCCGCCAGCTCGGCGAATACCGGTTCGATGTTGTCATAGCTGTCGCCGCCGCGATGGCGCCGGCCGCGCCGGTCATCCGCCATCGGCCTCACCTCGTGCACGGCTGAATTCCACGGCTACCGGATACCCGTTGCGCTCGGTGTCGAACGGTTCCGTCCGAGCACCGATGTCATCGGTGATGGTCCGCAGCACATGCCAGCTGAACCCGTCCTCGTCGAACGCGTCCTCGACGCCCGCGACCGCCGTCACGCGCACCGTCATCGCACCGTCGTCGTAGCCGAAATCGCAGTCGATCGTCGAAGCGGGCACCGCCTCGGTGATCAGGGCGGTGGCGATCTCGTCCAGCGCGACCCGGATATCGGTGACCTCGTCCAGCGCGAAATCCGCGATCAGCGCGACCGTCTCGGCGAGCGCGCGCAACATGGTGAGCTGATTCAGGTCGGCCGGTACCCGGATGCCCACGCTCGACGTCTGCACCGGGGACCTGGCAACCCATTCACTCATCGACACTTGTCTCTCCTCCCAACCGGTGAACCCGGCGAGGGCCCGCGGACCCCTGCCGTCGCGCCAACCGTTCGACGTCAAGTCCATGATCCGACCACTTGCCCTCGGGTGTTGGTGTCCACCCCCGCACGCACGTCGCGATCCGCCGCCCGCACCGGATCACCGGACACGCCCCGCCCCGCGCCCGGCGCGGGGCGGATCGGTTCGGAAGGGTATGCCACGGCGCACGGCCTCTCTACGTCAGGCGGCGGTATCACTGCGCGGCGTACCCGATGTCGTGAGCCCGAAACGTACGCACACTCGGCTAGAGGTCGAAGTGCTGGTGCACGGTCAGCAACAGGTGATCGAAGCGGGTGCGCACCTCGGCGGGCCCACCGCCCAGCCCCACCATCTGCCGGGTCAGCTCCTGAGCCAGCGCCCGCAGCTTGACGTTCGTTTCCTGGGACCGCCAGGTCAGCACACGGAACGCCTGCTCGGCGCTGATGCCGTACACCAGCATCAGCGCGCCCTTGGCCTGTTCGATCACGGCCCGCGCCTCGTACAGTTCGGGCAGCGCGCCGCTGAGGGTCTCCTGCCGATGCTCGTCGAGGGTTTCGGTCACGTCCACGTAGTAGCCCGTGGTGCCGACTATCGCGTCGTTCTCGAGCAGCTGGTCACCCACCACGATCACGTGGCGTGTCTGCCCTATCGTGTCGATGATGCGGTGGCGGCTGCAGAACGGCTCCGCCCTGTCGATGGCGCGGGCCAGTGTCGTGGCCACCAGTTCCCGATCCTCCGGATGTTTGTGCTCGAGCAGCAGCTCCGTGGTCGGCACGACCGAACCCGGCTCGTATCCGTGCATGGCCGCCACCTCGTCGGACCACTCCCACCGCTGGTCGGTGAACCAGAAGCGGAAACTGCCCACGCTCTGCGGCGTTCCGGCACCTATCACGCGTTCGATCTGTCTGGCATCGTCCGGGGACAACTCCCCACTGTGTGTCACTCCATGAGTATCCGCGCTCGCGACGAAAGCGACGAACGGAACGGTGGGACTGCGTGCGTGTCGCACCGGTCCCACCGCGCGGATTCGAATTACTACGCCGTCAGCGCCGCCTGCACCGAGGAATAGCGACGGAACAGCGGTCGCCTGCCGGTGACCTCCAGTACCCGCTCCACCTCGGGGCGTTCGCCCACGATGCGCAGGTCTACGCCGGTCGCCGCGGCGGCGAGTTTGGCCGTGGCGAGCGACCGCGCCATCCCGATGCTCAGGAACCGGGTCCAGCGGAGATCCAGGACCACCGCGTGCGAGCTGGCGGTGACGGCCTGGCCGAGCGCCTTGTGGAACACTCCGGCAACGGAGGCGTCGAGCTCGCCCTCGATCCGGACGATCGTGCAATGTCGCCGCCGATCACGGATGTGCGAGGGACGGGCGGCGCCGCCACCCGGGTCCGGCATTTCTTCGACTCGGCGTTCCAGAACGGCAATCGCAGACATAACTAGAGCCTCCCGTGCAATGGGCTTGCCAGCTCCAGCGCGGAGAGTGCCGAACGACGAATCGGTAGTTCCTACTGACCGTCGACCGGCTGCTTCGAACAACTCCGTGCACGAACCGGGGTCGGCTGTAGTCTCAACCTGGCTATATTGTGTCACGGGACGCGCCGGTTGTCATTGCCGGTAGGACGGAATCGCGCCGGAAACGGCCATCGAACGACTCGCCCGCCCCCTCCGAATGCCTTGCCGCGCTGCCTGTTTCAGGGTTCTCGCCATCACTTTCAAACAGCCCCGAGGCGGCGTGATCCGGCTTCGGGAGTGGCCTTGACCCAGTCGTGAACCCCGGCGCAATCCGACCCGGCGCCACCATTCAGGCCCCGAAACCGACGCAGAACCCGAAGACGTCGGCACAGTCGCGCTTGTCTCGGACACCTTCCGCCCGAAGCACCGCGGGGGCGGCCCTGCGAACCACGGCCCCTCCGCCCCGGGGCGACCGGCGGTGGGATGCCACAGCCGGGGGCCACCTGACCCGGCGGCCACCCGGGTGTTCCGGATCTTTGGTCGTTCGACGAATATGGCTGCACCACAGCACAATTCACCCGGCCGCACCGGATGCTGCACGTACACCTGCACGCACATCCCGGCGGGATTCGTTCGATGTGTGAGTTCGCTTGCTACCGTGCCCGTTTCGAGGTAGATGTTCGTAGTGACCGTCGATCGGGCGCAGACGTCGTCGCAGCGCCGCAGCTGGGAGGAACTCCCCGCCGTCACCCGAGCCGCGGTCGAGGCGGTCACCGGCCCGGTGCTGCGCGCCGAATCGGTCATCGCCGGATTCAGCAGTCACCTCGCGGTGGTGATCGACACCGCCGACGGCCGTACCTTCCTGAAGGGCATGCGCGCCGACAACCCCGAGGTGTGGACCCAGCATCGCGAGGCCGCGCTCGGGCCGCAGGTGACCCCGATCGGCCCCCGGTTGCGCTGGCAGATCGCGTCGGGTGGCTGGGATCTGCTCGGCTTCGATTACATCGCAGGACACTTGGCCGACTACCGCGTCGACGCGGATCTCGCGGCGACAGCGGCGGCAATGGCGGCGCTCGGCCGCCTGTCCTCTCCCGCGGACCTCGAGTTGAA
Source organism: Nocardia mexicana NBRC 108244 (assembly GCF_001613165.1). Taxonomy (GTDB): domain Bacteria; phylum Actinomycetota; class Actinomycetes; order Mycobacteriales; family Mycobacteriaceae; genus Nocardia; species Nocardia mexicana. The sequence continues at coordinate 20,554 of NZ_BDBV01000023.1, read as the reverse complement.
GGACGCCGAGGTGCGGTGGGGGGCCTACCTCGACGATCCCGCCGACGGCGCGCGGTTCGCCGGCGAGGCACTGCTGCACACCGACTGGAACTACAGCAACGTCATCGTCACCGAAACCGGCGCCCGGCTGGTCGACTGGCCGTGGGCGACCCGCGGCGCGCCCTGGATCGACCCGTGCTGCTGGATCGTGTGGCTGATCTTCGCCGGGCACACCCCGGCCACCTCCGAGCGATGGGCCGCCCGGGTGCCGTCCTGGCACCGCGCCGACGACCGCGACCTGCGCGCGTTCGCGACCGCCCTGGCCGCCGAGTGGACCGCGACCGCCAACCGCAACCCCAACATCTGGACCCACGGCCTGCGCGATTCGGCGCGGAAGTGGGCGGCACACCGGCTCCGGGACTGAGAGCCGCGCCGGGTTTCAACGCCGGGTCCCGGCCCCCGGCCACTCCCAATCGGTGATCTCCGGCAGGTCGCGGCCGGTCCGCTCCGCGTGGACGGTATTGCGATGCACCTGGAGGAGCAGATGCCCGCGCAGGTGGCCGAGGCGCTCGGCCATCCGGGGCACCTGTTCGAGGACCGCCAGGGCCAACTGGTAGCGATCGATGCCGTTCATCGCGCACATCTGGAACGGGGTCGTGGTGGTGCCCTTGTCGTGGAATCCGTGCACGTGCAGCCGATCGTGGCCGGGGCGGCGGTAGGTGAGCTGGTGGATCAGCCACGGATATCCATGGAAGGCGAACACGACCGGCCGGTCCGAGGTGAAGATCTCGGCGTAGGCGCTGTCGGGGATCCCGTGCGGGTGCCGGTCCGGCGGGAACAGCCGGGCCAGATCGACCACGTTGACAACGCGAACGGCCAAGTCCGGGACCAGCTTTCGCAGCAGCGCCGCCGCCGCGAGGGCCTCCTGGGTGGGGACGTCGCCCGCACAGGCCAGCACCGCGTCGGTAGCGCCGTCGCCGTCGGTTCCCGCCCAGCTCCACACGCCCAGCCCCTGCTCGCAGTGATCCTCGGCCTCCTCGAACGAAAGATACTGCAGCGCAGGTTGTTTCCCGGCCACCACGACATTCACCCGGCCCCGCCCGCGCAGGCAGTGGTCGAAGACGTGCAGCAGGCAGTTGGCGTCCGGCGGCAGGTACACCCGGCACACCTCGGGCCGCTTGCTCAGCACATGGTCGATGAACCCGGGATCCTGGTGCGAGGCGCCGTTGTGATCCTGCCGCCACACATGCGACGTCACCAGGTAGTTGAGGCTGGGAATCGGTGTGCGCCAGTGATATTCCGAGGCCGAACGCAACCATTTGGCATGCTGCACCACCATCGAGTCGACGATGTGCGCGAAGGCCTCGTAGGTGGAGAACACCCCGTGCCGCCCGGTCAGCAGGTAGCCCTCCAGCCAGCCCTGGCACAGATGCTCCGACAGCACCTCGAACACCCGGCCGTCCGGGGCCAGCCCCTCCTCGCCGGAGTGGGTCGGCAGCTGCCAGCGCCTTCCGGTCGCCTCGAGTACCGCGTCCAGCCGGTTGGAGGAGTGCTCGTCCGGCGAAAAGAACAGCAGCCGACGGGGATTGGCGGTCAGCGCGTCGCGCAGATACCCGCCGAGCACGGAGGTCGCCTCGGCCCGCCGGGTCGCGGGCGCGTCCACCCGCACCGCGTGCGCGGCCGCGCCGGGCAGCCGCAGATCCACGCTGTCGCGGGCGTGCGCATGGGGATTGGCGCTCATCCGCAGCTCGCCGCGCGGGCACGCGTCGCGCAGCGCGGCGACCGGCTCACCCGCGGCGGTGAACAGCTCCTCCGGATGGTAGGACCGGAGCCATTCCTCCAGCAGCGCACGGTGATACGGGTTGTCGCGCACCTCGTCGAGCGGGATCTGGTGCGCCCGCCACGTGCCCTCCAACGCCACGCCGTCGACCCGCGCCGGGCAGGTCCACCCCTTCGGGGTCTCCAGGATGATCATGGGCCGCTCGGTCCGCGCCCCGGCCCGGATGTCGCCGATGCGATCGAGCGCATCCTCCAGCGCGGCGGCGTACTGCTCGTGTACCTTCGCCGGATGGTCGCCCGCGACCACTACCGGCGCCCAGCCGTGCGCGCGCAGGAGTGCGACCAGATCGTCCCGGCGCATCCTGCCGGGAACCGTCGGATTGGCGATCTTGTAGCCGTTCAGATGCAGAATCGGCAGCACGGCACCGTCCTCGGCGGGGTGCAGGAACGCGGGCGCGTGCCAGCTCGCCGCCAGCGGCCCGGTCTCGGCCTCGCCGTCGCCGATCACGCATGCCACCGTCAGGCCCGGATTGTCCAGCGCCGCGCCGGTGGCGTGCGCGAGCGAGTAGCCCAGCTCCCCGCCCTCGTGAATGGAACCGGGCAGGTGCGGCGAGGCGTGACTCGGCCCGCCACCGGGAAATGAGAACTGCCGGAACAACTCTCGCATTCCCGCGGCGTCCTGGGCCGCGCCGGGATGGCACTCGCCGAAGCTGCCCTCGAGCCACGCCGCGGCGTTGAGCCCAGCGGCACCGTGCCCGGGTCCGGCCACGAACAGCATCGAGTGGCCATCGCGCGCGATCAGCCGGTTCAGGTGCGCGTAGGTCAGGGTCAGACCCGGCACCGTGCCCCAGTGCCCCAGCAGTCTGCCCTTGATGTGGTCGGCCCGCAGCGGCTCGGTGAGCAGCGGATTGTCCAGCAGGTACAGCTGACCGGCCGACAGATAGTTCGCCGCCCGCCACCACGCGTCGACGAGTTCCAGCTCACCGGCAGGCGTCACGGTTCCCACTCCCTCCGCGGTTGTCGGTCCCGGCGACGGTCGTGCTCGGCGCACGCCGCGAAGCCGGGAAACGGACCTGTTCCGGCGGTACCCGCGGTCCCGTCGCTCACACGTCCGGCCCCCGAACGGACCGGTTGCCCGGCAATACTGCCGGGCAACCGGTATCTCACGGGTATCGCGAGGGTCAGTTGTCACGCTGGTACGCGCGCTGACGCTCCTCCTCGAGGTCGGCCTTGGTCCGCTCCTTCTCGGCCTGGGCCTCCCGCTTGGCGGCCTCGCGCTCCGAGTCGGCCCGTTCCTGCTGGGCGCGGCCCTCCTCGCGCAGCGAGTCGTTGTCGAAGACCGCTCCGGCGGTCTCCTTCGCCTTGCCCTTGGCGCCTTCGACGACGCCCTCGATACCCTCTCGGACGCCACTCTTCTTCTCGTGCTCGGTCATGACATTCACCTCCAGAATGTCGTTCATCATGGGCATTCCGGTGCTACCCGGGCAGTTCCACTCGAAACACGCTGTGCCCCAGTGTGATTCATACCATCATTCGTCACGGGGGGCGGACGCGCGTCGCTGTCGCCACGGATGTACCACCCAGACCGCGAGGAACAGGACGGCGAAGGCGGCGCCCGCGACCGCACCCGCCGGTGGCCCCGCCACGAAACCGAAGATCAGCACCATGACTCCGGTCAGGGCGAGACCGAGCAGGGCGAGACCGATGATCGCGAACCGATGCGCATCGGCCACCGCCCGCGACAACCGATGTCGGCGAAACAGCATGCGGTGCGCCGACACCGGCGCCACCAGGAACACCGTCGCGGCGACCGACGCGGTCGCCGTGGCCAGGTACAGCCATCGCAGCGGGGTCGATACGTCCTCGAACCGCTCCTGGAAGGGCACGGTCAGCAGCAGGCCGGTCAGCAGTTGCACACCGGTCTGCACGACGCGGGTCTCCTGGATCAGGGTGGCCCACTGCCGATCCAGCCGCTGCGTCTCCGTCTCGTGCCGTGCCTGCCAGTTCCAGCCACCTTCCGCCGGATCGCCGGTCACAGTGGCGATTTCGCGCGGGCCGTACCCGGGCCCTTGTGCGAGCGGATGCGCTGATTCCTCCTCGGCATTGCCGTTCCTTTCGTCGTTGCCTTGGTCGCGTACCCGCCCCGCGGGCACTCAATCGGCAACCGGAACGCCGCCCACGCCGACGTTTCGGCCCCGGGATCCCGGCTACCCGAATACATGACGTCCATCTGGCTGCACACCTTCCGTCCCCCCGTCCGTCCACCGCTCACCCCTGGTCACCGCTACGACGTGGTCGTGGTCGGTGGCGGGCTCACCGGCCTGGCCACCGCGCTGCTGCTGGCCGAACAGGGCGTGGAGGTGGCGGTCCTCGAGGCCCGCCGCCTGGGCGCGGTGACCACCGGGCACACCACCGGGAAGGTGAGCCTGCTGCAGGGCACCCGCGCGAGCGCCATCGCCCGCCGGCACGGCATCGCGGCCCTGCGCGACTACCTGGCCGCCAATCGCGCGGGACAGCAGTGGCTGCTGCGCTACTGCACCGAGCACGACGTCCCCGTGCAGCGCGAGGCCGCGGTGACCTACGTCCAGTCCGTCGACGACACCGAGCTGGTCCGGGCCGAACTGTCGGCGACCCGAAAGGCCGGGCTGCCCACCTATTTCGTCGACGATCTCGGCGTCCCCTTCCCGAACCACGGCGCCGTCCGGCTGGACGATCAGGCCCAGCTCGACGCGGTCGCCGTCATCGACACGCTCGCCGCCGACCTCGACGCCCGCGGTGTGCCGATCTTCGAGGGCACCCGGGTACACGGCGCCCGCGCGGGCGGCGATCACGTGCTGCACACCGATCAGGGCGACGTGGCGGCGCACACCGTCGTATTGGCCACCGGCACACCGATTCTGGATCGCGGCGGCTTCTTCGCCCGGCTCTCCGCCCAGCGCTCGTACGCCGCCGCCTTCCGGGTCTCCGAGCCGCTGCCGCGCGGGATGTACCTCAGCGCCGACACCCCCGTGCGCTCGCTGCGGTACGTGCCCGACGAACGCGGCGATCTGCTGCTGGTCGGCGGCAACGGTCACGAGGTCGGCCGCACCCGCTCGGCCCGCGCGCACGCCGAGGAGCTCACCTCCTGGACCCGCACCTGGTTCCCGACCGCCGAACCGCTGTACCGCTGGTCGGCCCAGGACTACCGGCCGACCGCCCAGCTGCCCTACGCCGGGCCGATCCGTCCCGGCGGCCACCGTGTTCTCGTGGCGACCGGATATGCCAAGTGGGGTCTGGCCAACGCCGTCGCCGCGGCCCACGTGCTCGCGGGCGACATCGTGGGCGAACGGCCCGCGTGGGCGTCCGCCTTCGCCACGTGGAATCCGCGAGAACTCGCCGCGCTTCCCACGCTGTTGCGCGACAACGGTGCGGTGGGGGCACGGCTGTCGACGGGCTGGGCCGGTGCCCTCGCTCCGCGCCGGACCGGCTCGGACCCGCCACCCGAGGGCGGTGGACGCATCGACCGCCGCGGCTGGTCACCGACCGCCGTCAGCACGGTCGACGGCCACACCCGCCGCATCTCGGCGGTCTGCCCGCATCTGGGCGGCATTCTCACCTGGAACGACGCCGAACACACCTGGGACTGCCCGCTGCACGGATCCCGGTTCGCCGCCGACGGCACCGTGCTGGAAGGCCCCGCCACCCGCGCGGCCGCCGATGCCGACGGCGATTAACCCCGGACACATCGGGTAGGTCCCCACCATGGTTCGGACCGATTCGGACCGTGCCATGCGCGAACGAGTGTGCCTCGCGCACAGCGGATCTCACGCACTCGCTGCGGCGGCGTCGGACCGCCCGGCGCGCGGCACCACACAGGAAGGACACGCTGATGCCCGGCATATCCAAGCATCCGACCGATCCCACGTTCTCCGACCTGCCCGGCGCCGGTCGCCGCCGCCGCTACTCCCCCGACACCCGGCGCACCAGCCGCTCGCGCGCCGGTGAATCCGTCGCCGATGCCCGCAACTGGCCGGGTATGACGCTCGTGGGAGTGGGCCTGATCGCCCTCGCCGCGACGCTCACCGCGGCCGGATACGGATTCATCGGCTGGACCGTGCTCGGCGCCGTGGCCACCGTCGCCTGTTTCGTGGCGGGCGGCGTCCTCGTCGCCGCCGAGCATCGCCGCATCCGCTCCCGCGACGGCGACCGGCTACCCGATCCCGGCGGCCACTGACCTCGCCCGGCCCTCGCAAACACCCGCCCGCCGAACAGCGACCGGCGGGCGGGTGATCAGCGATGTCTCAGCACTCGGCCAGTGCCTCCCGCACCTCCTCCAGATGCTCCTCGATGAGCGGCGCGGACTGTTCGGCCACGCCCCGCACGTCCGGCGACCCGCCCGCGGCCAGTTCGCGTTCGGCGTTCCGCCGCGCGGCGGTATGTCCCTGCTCCTGCGCCTGCAGCCACGCGATATCGAAGTCGCGGCCCGTCTTCGGTGCCGTGCCGAGGAAGGTTTGCGCCTGATCCGCGGTCGGCAGCACCGGCAGCGCGACGCCGTTGCGGGCGGCCGCCGACGTCACCATTCCATCAAGGCGCGTGTGGTCGGCGATCAGCGTCGGCGCCAGCTCCTGCACCTCCCGGCACGACGCCATGGCGCTCGCCCGGCCACCCATCGCGATCTCGGCCATATGGGACTGGTGCGCGGTCATCAGGAAATCCCGGTCCACCGGCGTCGCCGCAGGTTCCGCACCTGCCACGCCCGCGGCACCGGATCCCAGCAGCAGTACCGACGCGCTCGCGGTCAGTACTCGTCGCAGCGGTATCCGTCGCAGCGTTCGCATGCTTCCTCCTTCGTCGAAACGGGCTCCCCTGCTTCGCGATTGCCCGCCATCGACACGGCTACGCACGGCGTCCGCACGCGGAAACGAAACTTTCTCGAACCGCATTCGCACACCCTTCGCACGCCCGCAAATACCTGGAACCGGACAGCAAGATCGCGCGCCCTCGCGTGTCGCACCCCTCCGACACGGCCATCATCGCTATCCAGCTGACGTGCGACGGCATGCCCGGCCTCCCCGACCGGGACCGGTCGAGCAATCCGATCCGGGTAACGGCAACGAATAGCAACTACCCAGCACCCGAAATACACTCTGCGACTGCATATTCGATGTTGCAGATGTACTTGCATCTGCTCGCTACACCGACTTAAACTCATTTTGCAAGGCAGTACAGGGGACTACCAGTGAGCCGTTGGGCGAACCTGAGGTAAAAAAAGTTGCTTCGGTTTTCCCTCGGCCTGGCGTCAGGGGCTCGAATGAACCAGCCAATGGGTCTCGGTCGGCTCGGACTTATGGATAGGGACCGGCCTGAGCAGCATATCTACTCGCGGGAAACCGCAACACGTTTCGTCATCGATGCGGTCGAAGCCACGGGCGCGGCCACTCGCGACGACTTCGATATCGATCGCATCGTCGCCACCGCGCATGCCCTGGTGAACGATTGGGATTTCCACTCGATGCAACCGGAAGCCTTCTGGCGCATCGCGTCCAGCTGTATCCGGCAGTGATACGGCAGCGGCCGTCCGCGGCCTACCGAGACGATATGCACGCTGAGCGACCGTCGGCCCAGCGCTGACGGTCGCTCTCATCGTTCGGGTACCGCCTCTGTCATCGGTTGGTGCAGTGGCGATGCAGGCTGGGTTTCACCCCAGCCTGGACTTCACCCCAGCTCTGCCACGGCATCCTTCAATACCGTGCGCGAGCGCGCCGGCGCCTCGGCCTGCACGCTGAGGCGGTCCATCACCTGCCGGTACAGCTCCAGATCCTGCTGCCGATCCAGATACAGCGCACTGGTCAGCTGTTCCATATAGACGATGTCGGGCAGCTCCTGCTCGGCGAAGCGCAGCATCGTGAAGGAGCTACCGGCCGCGGCGTGACCACCCGCCGAGTACGTCAGCACCTGAATCGTCACGTTCGGCCGGGCCGACATTTCGATCAGGTGCTCGATCTGTGCCCGCAGCACATCCTTACCGCCGATGGGCCGGTGCAGCACGGCCTCGTCGATCACGGCCCACAGCGTCGGACCGCCGCGGCGCTCGAGGATCTCCTGCCGCCGCCTGCGTAGCTCGACACGGCGCGCCGTCTCCGAGTTCTCGTGGCCGAGCGCCACCACGGCGCGCATGTACTCCTCGGTCTGCAACAGACCGGGAATCAGCTGCGCCTCGAACGTTCTGATCGACTTCGCGGCGTGCTCCAGCCCGAGATAGGTCTCGAACCAGGGCGGGAGAAGATCGCTGTAGCGATGCCACCACCCCGGCTGGTTCGCCTTCCGAACCAGATCCAGGAACATCTCGCGCTGATCGGGATCCACCACGCGGTACAGCGTCAGCAGATCCCGAATGTCGCGTTCCTTGAATCCGGTACGCCCGAGCTCGAGCCGGCTGATCTTGGCGTGCGAGCCGCGGATGGCCTCGCCCGCACCCTCGCGGGTGATACCGGCGTCCTCACGAAGTTTGCGGAGTTGTCCCCCGACCGCGATCCGAAGCGCAGTCGGACCGCGGTCGGCGACAAGGGATTCCGCGTGGCCGATCCGAACGGGTTCTGCGATCATGAGTCCTACTCCGATGCTCGACGGTCATCGGCAGTGGGGCCTCGACCGCATCTCGTCGCGAACCACACCGCGCCGAATGCCAATGCTACCGCTCAGCCCGCCAAATCGTCGAACTCCCCACTCTTCGCGCCGCGCAGGAATGCGTCGATCTCCGGGCGGGTGTAGACGAGCACCGCGCCCTCGGGGTCGCGCGAGTTGCGAACGGCAATCAGACCGTTGGCCAGATTGGCCACTTCGACACAGTTTCCGCTCGGGTTGCTGAACGAGCTCTTGCGCCAACTCAGTTCAGACGGGCGACCAACACCCATCGCTGTTGTATCGGTCATTGCTGTCTCCCTGCTAGGTGATGTCGGCCCCGCCGCCAGGTGCGGCGGGCCGGTGTTTGCATATGTTCGCGCAAATGTTCTTACAGTTGAAACCGACACTCAGACGATAGCACGCCAGTTGCCAGCGATCGACCCCTCCGATGTACCGGAACCGTAAGAGCGGCAATAGCTTTGATCTTGACCCGTCATCCACGCCGGTCGCCGGGCATCGGGCGATATTTTTCATCCGACCAGTCTGTTTATGTCCGAATGATGTCCCCACCGCGCCGACCATCGCCCCGCGGCGAGAGGGCATAAAGACCCTCGACACCCGGTCGCCGACTGTGCAGATGTACTTGCATCTGCACGATGCAGCGGCCTAAACTCGGTCCCGACGAGAATGGCCGGAGAGCGCCGGATCGTTCGGAAGCCCCGCGCCACGTCGTGCTCGACCACGACCCTCCGCGAACGGCCTAAGGCATCTCATGAACCAGCTTCTGCAGTACTCCGGTACCCGCGCATCCGCTGCCGGCTCAGATGGCTCCGACGACTGCGCCGACGAACCTCGCAATCTCAGTTATCCGCGCGCCCGCACGATTCTGCGCGCGCACGATCGTCATCTCGGCTGCCGGCAGTGGATCGCCGCGGCGGCGTTCCTTTCCGCAGGTCTCGACGACGAGTAGCGCCCGCCGTCAAGCCCGCTGAACGCCAAAGGTGCGGGCGGGCAAGGGATCCGTGCCGTCCGCGGGCCCCGTCCGGGCTCTACCATGGAGGGGACGACTGTCGTCGCGCGGAACGAGCGCATCATGATCCTCCAAGCCGCACATGAGATCATCCTGGCTCAGGTGATGAACCCGACGCCGGAGACGCCTCCGGCCGCGGACAAGATCCTGAAGCTGGTCCGATACTTCACATGGTTCGTCCTACTGTCCGGCACCACGGCGATCATCTACGCCGGTGGCAAGTTCGCCTGGGAGAAGTGGAGCGGCGGAAAACTGGAATCGCCGAAGATGGTGGCGGGCGCACTGATCGGCGGGGTCCTGGCGACCAGCGCCGGAACTATCATGAATTCGATTCTGGGACAGTAGCTTTCGAACCGCTCCCCCACCTCGGCCGCCGCTCGGCACCGGGGGCGATAGGCTCGTGCCGACCGGTCGGGCGAGTAGCGAGTGGAGGCGGTAGGTGGCAGGTCGGCGCACCGACACCCGGGACAAGATCCGCTCGGTGGCGATGGAGCTGTTCTCGGCCCAGGGCTACGAGCGGACGTCGATCCGGGAGATCGCCGAACGCCTCGGCATCACCAAGGCCGCCGTCTACTACCACTTCCGGGCCAAGGAGGACATCGTCGTCAGCCTCGCCGACGACCTGCGCGCGGGCGTCGACGAGATCCTGGCCTGGGCGGCCGCCGAGCCGCCGGGGCGCGCCACCGGCCGGGAGATCCTGCGCCGCTACGGTGCCGTGCTGCACGACACCGGGCGCGACATGACGCGATTCATGTACGAGAACCAGGCCGCCTTCCGCCGCCTGGGCGTCGGTGCCGACCTGCGCTACCAGTTCCGCTCGGTCGCCGAGGCGATGACCGAGCCCGACCACGCGCCGATGGCGGTATTCCATGCCCGCCAGGCCCTGGCCGCGGTGTCGTGGAGCGTGGGCCTGATGGGCGACCTCGATCTCACCGACGCCCAGTGCGGCGAGGCCGCCGTGTCGATCGCCCTCGACATCTTCGAGCGGGCCGGAATCAGGGACGAACCGCAGTAACCAGACTGACCAGTGTTGATATCAGCGCACCGGACTGCTCCGGGCTCGGTGCCGGGCGGCCGTGCGCGCGCAGGTATTCCGGGACGTCGACGCGCTCGCCGGTCCAGCCGCGGGCGGTGAACCAGGCGGCGGCCTCACTGCGCGGCTCGTTGTATATCAGCCGGAGCCACTCGCCGCCCGGGTTGTCCGATTCGTCGGGCTGCTCGGCCAGCGCGGCGGCGGCCTCCTCCGGCAGTGTGTCCATCTGCTCGATGGCCACCCGGCTGCCCGGTGCGCTCAGCGACTCGATCCTCTCGAACAGGTGCTCCACGGCCGCGGCGGGCAGGTAGATGAGCAGCCCCTCGGCGAGCCACGCCGTGGGCACGGACGGATCGAATCCGCTGTCGCGCAGGGCCTGCGGCCAGTCCTCACGCAGGTCGACCGGGACCTCGCGCCGATCGGTGCGCGGCTTGTCGCCGTTGTCCGCCAACACGTTCCGCTTGAACTCCAGCACCTCCGGGCGATCGAGCTCGTAGACGACGGTGCCGTCGGGCCACGGCAGGCGATAGGCGCGGGCGTCCAGCCCGGCGGCCAGGATCACCACCTGCCGCACCTCGGCCGCCGTCGCGTCGCGGAAGAAGTCGTCGAAGTACTTGGTGCGGGCGATCTGGAATTCCTGGAAGTCCCGGCCGAATTCGGTCGCGACGAGTGGGTGCCCGGGTGCCTCCCCGTCGAGTAACGCCGACCATTCGTCTCCGGCGGCACGCAGAAAGTCCTCGGCGAACGGATCCTCCGCCAGGGCCTGCTCCTCGTCGCCGCCCAACGCTCGCGCCGCGGCGACGAACAGCGCGGTCGACCCGACCCCGGTCTTGATATCCCAGGCATCTCCCTCGGTACGCATGATCGACAACCTACCTGGCGCGCGCCGCGTGAGCATCCGGACATATCGCCCGCGCCCGCGCGCAATCCCGGGACACGCCAGCAGGTTTCACTAGCCGTAGAGGCGAATGAAGTCCTGGGTCGGATCGACGGCGGGCACCGTGTACCCGGACGAACTCCCATCGATGTGGGTTTCCTCGGTATAGCGGGCGGGCTCGGCGGGCAGGTGACGCCAGCGGGCGCGCGGATCGTCCGCCTGATTCCGGTGATTGCTCGACGACATGAAGTCCCCCTTCCGACAACGTGCCCACATCCTACCGGCGCATCGGGCGTCATGCCTTACGCCGAGACGACGGGCGATCGATCGCGCAGCGCGGGGCGGTGGCCGATGGTGATCCAGCGCAGCACCCACTCGGCCGGGCCGTAGCGGAAGCGGCGCAGCCAGAGCGCACTCAGTGCCAGCTGCCCGCAGAAGATCGCGAACGCCAGCGCCAGCAGTCCCGCCGGGGAGATCGAACCCGCTGCGCCCAGGCCGATTCCGGTGAAGACGAACACGCCGATCACCGACTGCGCGAGATAGTTCGTCAGGGCGATCCGCCCGGCCGGGGCCAGCGCCCGCCGCAGCATTGCGCCGCGCGGGTGGTGCATCACCCGCAGCAGGGTCGCCACATACGCCGCCGACAGCAGCGGCGCGCTCGCGATCCCCGCGGCCGAGGCGAGGGTGTTCGCCGGACCGCCGCCCAGCGCGTACACCAGGCCCCCGGTCAGTCCGAGCAGGAACCCGATCCACTGGATTCGGCGCAGCACGGGCTCATCGCCGCGCACCCGGTCCAGCAGTCCGCGGCGTCCGGCGACCATGCCGAGCAGGAACATCGCCAGCGCGGTCGGGCCCTGCAGCGACAGCGACTGCATCACCAGCAGCGGCAGCCCCGAGAGGTTGTGGCCGATGATGTCGGCCCATCCGCCCAGCATCGCCTGCGTCTGCTCGGCCGCGTTCGCGCGCGCCTCGTCGGCCGACGGCAGGAACGACGAGGTGTCGACGAGAAGCCCGGCGGCCGCGGTGAACACCACGACGACGCCGAAGATCCAGCAGGCGATCCGGATCGCCGTGCGGTCTCCGATACCCCGCAGCGCCAGCAGGATCAGGCATGCGATCGCATAGGTGGCGAGGATGTCACCGCCGTAGATGAACACGATGTGCAGCACCCCGAACGCGAACAGCCCGGCGATGCGTCGCAGCATGCGCGGCCGGAAGGCGGCCCCGGCCCGCGCGGCGGCGGACATCTGCAGGGTGAAGCTGTAGCCGAACAGGAACGAGAACAGCAGGTAGAACTTCATGCTCGCCAGCATTTCGATCGCGCCGCGCACCGCCTCGTCCAGCGCGCCCGAGTAGGCCGGATCGTCGACCAGATTCCCCGGGTATCCCGAGGCCATGAAGGTGATGTTCACGATGAAGATGCCGAGCAACGCGAACCCGCGCAGCGCATCGACATCCTGAATGCGCTGATGAGCCATTGATTCCCTCTCGCCGGACCGTCCCGCGGCAATTACTATCCGATGGATACTTTCTATCGGATACTATATCGGGCATGAGGCCGGTGCCAAGATGGATCCCGATGCGAGGAGATCAGCGGTGAGCGAGCAGGCGATCCCGGCCGAACTGGCGCGGCTGTGGCGCCTGCCCCCGCCACAGCGGCAGGGGCGCCCGGCCGTCCTGGATGTGGATCAGGTCGTCGCGGCCGCGATCGACCTGGCCGACCGCAGCGGGCTGGCCGCCGTCACGCTCGAAAAGGTCGCGCAGACACTGGGTTTCACCAAGATGGCGCTCTACCGTCACGTCGGCTCGAAGGAGCAGCTACTGGAGCTGATGGCCGACGAGGCCATCGGGGCGCCCCCCGATATCCGCCGGGCGCCCCGGCAGTGGCGGGCCGCACTCACCGAATGCGCCCTCGCCCTGCGCGAGCGCTACGCCCGCCGCGGCTGGCTGTTGCATGTGCCGATCTCCGGACCTCCGCAGGGTCCCAACATGATCGGCTGGATGGAGGCGCAGCTGCGCGCGCTGCGCGGCGCCGATCTGGACTGGGCCACCAAACTCGGTCTGCTGATGCCGCTGGGCGGATATGTGCGCCAGGCCTGCCTGACCGAGCAGCAGATGCTGGCGTCCCGCGGCGGGCGCGATCAGGCCGACGTCGAGCACGAGTACGGGGCGGCGCTCGCCCGGCTGATCGATGCGGAGCGCTTCCCGGAGTCCGCGAAACTGTTCGCCGCCAACCCCTTTCCGGAGTCGGTCGAGCCGGATCACGACATGGCGGCCGCGGATTTCCGCTTCGGGCTGGATGTCGTTCTCGACGGTATCGCGGCGGCACTCGCTCGCGGCCGCCGGTGAGCCGATGCTCGCTCGGCTCAGGACGTCGGCGGCAGCAGCGGCGGTGCGAAAACGTCTTCGAGCGGCGTCGGTCCGGTGTATCGCCGGCAGTTGCAGCCGACCCACGCGCGCAGCCCGTGCCCGGTCTTGCGGAAGATCTCGGCATGACAGTTGCCGGACTCCCGGTCGTGCAACGCCAGATCATGACCGCACCCGCAGCGCGCGGACGAAGTGGCCGAGCGCCTGCCGCGAGTTATCCGGCCGCAGACCCAGCCGACAGCGAGCAGCCCGGCACCGACGGCGAGGCTGAGGGGATCGAACATGGGAACAGTATACGTATACGCATAGCGATTCGTCACGGGAACCATCGCCGCTACCGGACCGCGCAGCGACCGGCCGTCGTGGATCTTTCTCGCCGATGGCGGGATGCGCCACTCGGCACCGGGTACCACTGCGGTGAGGAGGTGATACGAATGATCGACGACGTCGAGAAGCGCTGGCACGACCCTGGCATGTTCCGCCGGGCCGCCGCCTACGTCGCCGGGGTGCTCGCGATCGCCGTACTGGTCGGCGCGGCGGTCTCGATCTGGGCCGGACGACGAGAGCCGTGTGCCGCCGCGGCCGGCATGTTCTGCGATACCGCTTCCCGCGCAACGATTCTCGCGGCGCCCGGAGCGGTCCTGATGATCGGGACGGTCGGCGCCTTCATCGCCACCTACCACGTGTGGAAACGGCACCTCGCCTGGCCGATCTGGCAGGGCGCGGGCTGGTTCCTGATGACGGTGACCCTGGCCTTCCTGGCCCTCGGTTCGACGGTGGCCGGAGGCTGAATCGCCACCGGCCGCCGTCCCACCTGGCCGAGATACTATGCGGCGCTTGCCGTTTCGCGGCGGTGCACGAGCTTGTTCACGATCGGGTATCCGGCGCAGACCAGTACCGCCCAGACCGCGCCGACGATGAGTGCGGTGCGCCCGCTGTCGGTGAAGAACAGCAGCACCACGACCAGGCCGAGGAGCCCGAGGGCGAGTGCGCTGGTCACCGGTGCGCCCGGCAGCCGGTAGTCGCTGGCGGGCAGTTCCCCGCGGCGCACCTTGGCGCGATACAGGAAGTGGCAGACCAGGATCATGCCCCACACGAAGATGATGCCCATCGTGGACACCGACGTGATGTAGGCGAACGCCTTGTCCGGCGAGATGACGTTGACGATCACGCCGATCACCATCATCGCCGCGGAGACCACGATGCCCGCGTAGGGCACCTGCCGCTTACTGAGCCCCGACAGTGCCGCGGGCGCCTCCTCACGCAGCGACAGGCTGCGCAGCATCCGCCCGGTGGAGTAGATGCCGGAGTTGCACGACGACAGCGCGGCGGTCAGCAGCACGAAGTTGATCAAACCGGCCGCGCCCGGGATGCCGATCTGGGCGAACACCTCCACGAACGGGCTACGGCCCTCGTGGAATTCGGTCCACGACACCACCGACATGATGATGATCAGCGCGCCCACATAGAACAGGCCGATACGCAACGGCAGCGTGTTGATCGCCTTCCGCAAGGTCTTGCGGGGATTCTCGGCCTCACCCGCGGTCACACCCACCAATTCCACACCGACATAGGCGAACACCACGATCTGCAACGCCAGCATCGCCTGCCCGAACCCGTTCGGAAACACGCCGCCGTGTTCCCACAGGTTCGCCACCGTCGAATGGTCGGTGTGCCCGAACCCGAAGGCCAGCACCCCGATTCCGATCAGGATCATAGCCACGATCGCGGTCACCTTGATCGCGGAGAACCAGAACTCGCCCTCACCGAAGATCCTCACCGAGATCAAGTTCGCCGCGAACAGGACACCGAGCACCACCAAAGCCGTCAACCACTCCGGCACCGCGAACCAGTACTTCACGTACTTGCCCGCGACGGTGATCTCGGCCATGCAGGTCGCCACCCACACCGCCCAATAGGTCCACCCGGTCACGAAACCGGCGAAGCGGCCCAGGAACTCGTTGGCGTACTCGGCGAAGCTGCCCGACACCGGACGGTAGGTCAGCAACTCACCCAACGCTCGCATGATCACGAAGATCGCGAGCCCGGCGGCCAGGTAACACAGGATCAGCGCGGGCCCCGCCTGCTCGATGGCGCCGCCCGCGCCGTAGAACAGGCCGGTGCCGATCGCACCGCCGATGGCGATCATCTGGATGGTGCGCGGGTTCAGGCCACGCTTGTAGCCCTCTTCTTCACCCGCGGTCGCGAGAGGTGGCGCGCTCGGCGCCGCCGTATTGCGGTCGGTCGTCATGACCGGCACGCTACCGCGACCTTGTTAACGGTGTTTTGCCGACATCGTGACTCACCGCACAACGAAAACGGTTGCCAGAAGATAGTTGTGAATCCACAATCATTGTGTGCTTACAACTACTGAGGGGTTGAGCGCGCGCCGGAAGACCATCGTGCTGGTGACGTGTTGCCTGAGCCTGCTGATCTCGTCCATGGACGCGACGATCGTCAACGTCGCGATTCCCACCATTCGCGTCGATATGGACGCGTCGCTGTCGGGATTGCAGTGGATCGTGGACATCTACACCCTGACGCTCGCCAGCCTGCTGATGCTGTCGGGGGCGGCCGCGGACCGGTTCGGGCGCAAGCGGGTGTTCCGCATCGGGCTCGCCACCTTCGCCGTCGGATCGCTGCTGTGCAGCCTGGCACCCACCATCGAGGTGCTGGTCGGGGCGCGGTTCGTGCAGGCGGTGGGCGGCTCCATGCTCAACCCGGTGGCGATGTCGATCATCACCACCGTGTTCACCGGCCGGGTCGAGCGGGCCCGCGCGGTCGGGGTGTGGGGCGCGGTCGTCGGCATCTCGACCGCGCTCGGGCCGATGGTCGGCGGCGGGCTGATCGACACGCTGGGCTGGCAGTCGGTGTTCTGGATCAACCTGCCCATCTGCGCGGCCGCGCTCGTGCTGACCACGATCTACGTGCCGGAGACGAAATCGCAGACGATGCGCGGGATCGACGGGATCGGGCAGGGGCTGGCCATCGTCGTCATGTTCACGCTCGTCTTCGGGCTGATCGAGCGGCAGCCGCTGGTATTCGCGGTGACGGCGATCGCCCTGGCGGCGTTCGTATTCCACGAGTGGCGGCATCCGTCGCCGTTCATCGATCTGCGGTTCTTCCGCAGCGTGCCGTTCAGTTCGGCCACCGTGATCGCGGTGTGCGCATTCGCCGGGCTCGGCGCGTTCCTGTTCAGCGCGTCGCTGTATCTGCAGGACACGCGGCACTATTCGGCGGTGCACACCGGGCTGCTGTACCTGCCGATGGCGATCGGCATGCTGATCTTCTCGCCGCTGTCGGGTCGGCTGGTCGGGCGGTACGGCACCCGGCCCTCGCTGCTCGTGGCCGGGACGTTCATGGCGGCCGCCGCGATCCTGCTGACCGGCCTGCACGCCGACACTCCCGTATGGGAGCTGATCATCATGTTCGGGGTGTTCGGCATCGGATTCGGCATGGTGAACGCGCCGATCACCACCGCGGCCGTGAGCGGGATGCCGACCGACCGGGCGGGGGCCGCCGCGGCGCTGGCCTCCACCAGCCGCCAGGTCGGCGTCAGCATCGGTGTGGCATTGTGTGGCCTGCTGACCGGCGCGAGCCTGTGGTGGGTGCTGGCCGCGCTCGCCGCGAGCATCGCCGTCCTCGGCGTAGCCGCCAACACCGGGTGGGCCGAGCGGTCCCGCGACCGGGTCGCCCCATTGCTCGAACAGAAGGTCCCTGCCAGTGTCGGATAGCCACCCGCCGGACGAACCGACCGCCGACGAGGTCTGGCGGCTGCTCACCCATGTCGCGTGGGAGACGCGCGACCAGTGGAAGCGGGCGGTGGTCGCTCGAACCGGCATGCCGTTCAGCAGGATTCGGGTGCTGCGCCGGCTGCGCCAGGGCCCGATGACGGTGAAGGAACTGGCGCACGCCGCCACCATGGACGCGCCCGCGACCACCGTCAACGTCAACGATCTCGAGGAGCGCGGCCTGGTGGTGCGCGAGATCGATCCGGCGGACCGGCGCTCGAAGCTGGTGTCGATCACCGACCCCGGGCGCGCGGTCCTGGCCGCCGCCCTGGCGACACCGGATCCCGCGCCGGAGTCCCTGAGCACCCTCTCCCCCGCCGACCTGCGCAGCCTGCGGGACCTGCTGCGCAAGCTCGAGCACTGAGCCGGGCGGGTTCCGGCGCCGCGCCGTTCAATCGGCGCGCCGGTATTCGGGTCGGTCCACGGCCGCAATCACCTCGTGCACCAGGTCGGCGATGTCGGCACATCCGTCGACGGTGATCCCGGCTTCGCCGGGGCCCAGCGGCTGCCGGATGGCCAGTTGCGAATCCAGCATCTGCACCCGCATGAAATGCCCGCTGCGCGTGGTCAACCGCCGCTCCAACTCCGCACGCGGCACCTCCAGGTCGACGAAGAACACGCCGGGAGCCGCCGCCCGCAGCCGGTCCCGGTACACGCGTTTCAGTGCCGAACAGCCCGCCACGCCGCCGTCGTGCCGTGCCAGCCAGGCGCCGACCGCATCGAGCCAGGGCCACCGATCGTCATCGTCGAGCGGGACTCCGGCCGACATCTTGGCGACGTTCGCCGCCGGGTGGAACTCGTCGCCGTCGGCGAACTCGACGCCCAGCGCCGCGGCCAGCCGCTCACCGACGGTCGTCTTCCCGGCGCCGGATACGCCCATCACGACGATTGATCGCTTGTCGGCCATGAGCCCGACAGTAGCCCCGCCGATCCGGGACACGCTCGGCTACCGACGGGCGCTCGCGCGCGCAGGACCGTGACGCACCGCCGCCATCGAGTCCGCGACCCGGTACCGGCCTGCTCTAGGCTCGAATACGTGGCGGAGGAGAAGACACCGGAATGGGCGCCCAGCGCGGCGTCCGGCTTCGAACTGGGTACCGACGGACCGAATGTGATCATGGTCGGCATCGACGGATCCGACGCCTCGTGGCGTGCCGCCGCCTATGCCGCCGGGCTCGCACGACGCCAGAGCGCGCTGCTGGCAATGGTTTACGTGCAGCCGTGGATGGCGATGGCGGGCGCCTACGGCGCCGACGTGCAGGGCGTCACCGCGGAGATGGCCGACGATCTGGCCCGGCAGATTCAGGAGCACGCCGAACGCGTCCGCGACGTCTACGCGACGCGCTGGAAATTTCTCACCCGGCGCGGCGATGCGTACACCGGGTTGGCCAGTGCGGCAGACGAACTCAAGGCGGACGCGGTGGTCGTCGGTGCGTCGGAGAAGGCCGGGCACCGGCTCGTGGGCTCGGTCGCGGTGCGGCTGGTGAAGGCGGGCCGCTGGCCGGTCACCGTCGTGCCCTGAGCCGGATCGGGCGGGTTTCCCGGCCCGCCCGCGTTTGACCCGCCCAACTGCGGGAACCCGCCGGAACAGCCTCGAGGAAAGGGTTCTCGTCATGATCATTCGCCGACTCGCCCGCCCGCTGTTGGCCACCACCTTCGTCGTCGACGGGGTCGATACGCTGATGCACCCCGAGCCGCGCACCAAGGTCGCGGCGACCCTGGTGGCGCGCGGCGAGCAGAAACTGTCACCGCAGCTGGCCGCGAAGCTGCCCGGCGATCCGGGGCAGGTGGTGCGCGTCAATGCCGCGGCCCAGGTCGGGGCCGGAGTGCTGCTGGCGATCGGCCGGGTTCCGCGGCTGTCCGCGCTGGTGCTGGCGGCGACGGTGGTCCCCGCCACCGCGACCGAACAGGACTTCTGGAACGAGCCCGATCCGGACCGCCGCGCCACCAAGCGCGCCGCGTTCCTCAAGGACCTCGGACTGCTGGGCGGGCTGATGATTGCGGCGGCCGACACCGAGGGCAAACCGTCCCTCGGCTGGCGCGGCCGCCGCGCCGCGCACCGCGCCGCCACCGCCCTGCCGCTCGGCACCGGCGAGGCATGGCGAGAACGCCTGCAGCAGCAGGCCTTACACGGCCGCGACGTGGCCCTTGCCGCCGCCGCACGGACCGCCGAGGCCGCCCAGGACCGCGGTGCGGACCTCGCGGAGGGGGCCCAGCACCGCGGCAGCGAGTGGGCCGAGAAGGCCAAGCACCGCGGCAGCGAGCTGGCCGAGGCGGCCGAGCATCGCGGCGCCGACTGGGCCGAGAAGGCCAAGCACCGGGGCGCCGACCTCGCCGAGACCGCCCAGCACCGCGCCGAGGAACTCGCCGAACGAACCAAACACCGCGGCAGCGCATTCGCCGACGCGGCAGAACAGCGAAGTGCTGACTGGACAGACCGCGCCAAGCGCCGCGGCAGCGCATTGGCCGACGCCACGGAAGTCCGCGCGGGCGAGTGGGCGGAGCGGGCCAGGCACCGCGGTGCGGATGCCGTCGAGACCGCGCAGCATCGCGCCGAGGAACTCGCCGAACGAACGAAGCACCGCGGCAGCGCATTGGCCGATACGGCGGCGCAGCGCGGGGGTGAGTGGGCCGAGCTGGCCAAGCGCCGTGGGGCCGATCTCGCGGAGACGGCGCAGCATCGCGGCGGTGAATATGCCGATCTCGCAAGGGAACACGGGGGCGAGCTGGCCGCGGCGGCGCGCCGCCATCGGGGCGTCCAGGCGGCACGGCGGCGGGGTGGCGGCACGGACTGGGCCGCGAAAGCCGAACGGCGCCGGGCCGAATTGGCGCGGACCGCGCAGCAACGGGGCGGACGGGCCGAACGACGCCGGGCCGAACTCGCCGCGGCCGGTCGGCATCGCGGCCAGCACCTCGCGGAGACCGCGCGCAAACGCGGTGCCGAACTCCTGGAGACCGCACAGGACCGCGGCTCCGAACTCCTGGAGACCGCGCAGGATCGCGGTGCCGAACTGCTGGAGGCGGCGCAGGATCGCGGCTCCGAATGGGCCGAGGCGGCGCAGGAGCAGGGGGCGGATCTCACCGCCCGCACGCGG
>NZ_BDBV01000022.1 GCF_001613165.1 Nocardia mexicana NBRC 108244 | reverse complement strand
GCCCGCCGCGCCCGCCAGCGCAGCCGGGAACTCGCGGACGCCAACCGCGACCGCGCCTGGACCCTCGCCGCCGAGGCCTCCGAACGCGCCGCCGAACTGGCCGACCGCGCAAAGGAACGCAGCACCGACCTGGCCCACCGCGCAGAGTCCCACCGCTCCCCCCGCCGCCGTTTCCTCCGGCGCCGCTAGCACGGCCGCTTCCCGCACCCCGCGCCCGCTCCCGCACCCGTTGCACGTGTTGTAAAGGCGTGCGGGAAGGGCTACGGGGTGCGGGAATCGCGGTCAGATGCGGGTGAGTTCGTAGAGGCGGAAGGGGCGGCCGGTGGCCAGGCGCTGCTCCATGGTGTAGCCGGGCCAGTAGGCGACGGCCCGGTGCCAGGCGCGGTCGCGGTCCGCGCCGGTGAGGCGGCGGACGCGGACCTTGAAACGCTCTCCGCCGCTGTGGATTTCGGCGTGCTCGGCGGCGTCGAGGTTGGCCGACCACGCCGGATGCCTGGGCCGTCCCAATTCGAACCGACCAGGAGGTAGGTACCGGGTCCGTCGGGGACGTACAGCAGCGACACCGTGCGCGGCAGGCCGGTCTTGCGGCCGAGCACGGTCAGCTCGATCGAGGGCAGTCCGGCCAGATCCAGCACACCGCGACGCCCGCGGCTGACCCTGCGCACGATGCGTTCCAGAACGGCGACGGCGGGGGCGGCCCGCATCACCGCTGGGCGGCGCGCGATGGCGCGCCCCACGGCGGGCAATGGGTTCCTCGGCACCCTTTCACCGTATAGGCATACGGTTTCGGGGCGGTCGCCCGGGCGTTACCGCGCGGCAATCCCGAACTCTCGGTGGACATCTGGCATCGCCCTCCCGGCTCGCGGTCCCCGCCGAGCCGTTTGAACCGCACCGCCGAGGGCATTGCCACAACACAACCATCCGACAAAGTTTGGGATTGTCATGATTGTTCTCATCGGACTGATCGTGCTGCTCGCCGCCGTCGCCGTCGGCGTCGCCGCAGTGTCCGCCAACCTCGGCGACGGACATCTGCTGTCACCCGAGTTCACCGTGTTCGACCAGTCGTTCGCGGGCTCGCAGGGTGAACTCTTCGCGGTCGGGGCCGCGATCGGCGCGGCCGGAATGCTCGGTCTCGCACTGGTGATGGCGGGCGCGCTGACCAGCACCCGGCGTAATGCCAAGGTGCGCAGGGAACTTCGCCGCTCACGTCGCGAAGCCACCGCCGCCCGGCGCACCACCGAGCCCATGGCCCGACCGGCCGCCGAGAGCCCCGCCTGGTCGTGGAGCCGTCTGTTCCGGCGACCTGCCGCAGGCTCGCCACAGACCACCCGCCACGCCCGGTCACACGGCTGACAGAACAGGTAGCACCATGATCATTCTCGGAATCCTGCTGATCATCGTGGGATACCTGCTCAGCATCCCCATCCTCACCACGATCGGCATCGTACTGGCCGTCGTCGGCGCGGTGCTGGTGCTGCTGGGCGGGGTCGGCCGTCCCGTCGGGGGCCGACGGCACTACTTCTGATCGCCCCGAGCGGCTGCGTGATCGGCCGGGCCGTGGCGGCCTGTCGGCGTACTCATGACGAACTCGCGCTGAGGAATTCCGCCATGGCCTTCGCGACGGCCTGCGGTTGGTCGAGCATGGACAGCACGTAGGCGTCATCGATTTCGACCAGCCGCCCCCGGGGCAGCAACCCCGCCAGCCGGCGCCCGTACTCGCGGCGCATCACCCTGTCGGCCGAGGACCACAGCACCAGTGCCTCGCCCGGAAAATTCCGCAGCGCTTCGGTATTGGCGATCAGCTCGTCCTTGCGCGGCAGCGACAGACCGTACTTCCGCACGTCACGCCCGATTCTCCGATCGCGCAGGCCGGGTTCGGTCCAACCGCGCACCAGCTCGTCGGACAGCGGATAGCGGGCCATCCGCCCGAACAGCAGCGGTGAGCGGCGTATCCACCCGATGCGCAACTGGCGCAACGCGATCGGCAGGGCGCCCGGAACGCCGAGGGCCAGGACCGACATCTTCCCGGGCAGTCCCGGCGGGAAGTTGTCGAACGCCTCGCACGGCAGCGCGATCAGCCGTGACACCCGCTCGTCGAGCCCGTAGGCGGTGAGGAACAGCCCGCCGCCCCAGTCCGTGTGCACCAGCGTGACATCTCGAAGATCCAGTGCTGCAAGGAAATCCGCGATCAACACGTTGAGGCCCCGCAGGGTCAGGTCGGCGTCGTCGCGCATCGGCTCGGGATGCGAGCCCAGCGGCAGGTCCGGCCGAATGTAGCGAAAGCCGGTGGGCAGCATGTCCAGAGCCGAATCCCAGACGGTGTGGTTCATCAGCAGCCCGTGCAGCAGGACCACCGGCGGGCCCTCTCCGTGCTCGAGATAGTGCACCGGCCCGGCGGGCACCTCGACGACAGGCATACGACCCTACCTTTCCGCTAGAACAGTCGCTCTAGAGCGCATGCTCTAGTGTGGTGGCATGGCGGAGCAGATGTCAACCGGCACCCGAGCGCGCATCCTCACCGCGGCGACCGAGCTGATGCGCCGCCAGGGCTACGGCGCGACCAGCGTCAAGCAGCTGACCGCGGCGGCTCGCGCGCCGATCGGTTCGCTGTACCACCACTTTCCCGAGGGCAAACAGCAGATCGCCGCGGAGGCGCTGCGCACCAGCGGCGCCGCCTACATCCAGCTGATCCCGCTGCTGATGGACCCCTTCGAGGAGCTGCGCGACGCGGTCCCGGCCGCCTTCGCCGCCGCGGCCGCCGATATCGAACAGTCCGGCTGGATGAACATGTGCCCGGTCGGCACGGTCGCCGGCGAGATCGCCGACAGCGAACCGCCGCTGCGCGAGGTGGCGGCGGAGGTCATCGCCTCCTGGATCGAGGAGGGTGCCGGATACTTCGTGCGGCGCGGCCTGCGCCCCGGCCCCGCACGGGAATTCACGCTCGCGATGCTGAGCGCGCTGGAAGGCGCGTTCATCCTCAGCCGCACGCTCCGGTCCACCGAACCTCTGCACGCCGCGGGGCGGGCCATGGCGGCTCATCTCGAGGCGGCGATGGACGCACGCGAGTCCGAGTACGCCACAGCGCTTCCCGAGGCGTCCGAGAAGTAGCACATACCGACAGCAGCGCAACCGGCCGAGGCTGCGCGGGCGCCACCGGACGACGCTACGAGGGAGCCCGGTCCGCGCTCTCCCAGAATCGTATATTTGTCCGAAATGCGACAATTCGTAAAGAACCTCACAGTCACCGTGGATAGGCTGTGAGGCATGCTGTCGATCTGCGCAGTCCGGCACGGCGAGGCTCCGTTCTACGCGATCAACGCCGATGCCGCCCACGACGCGGCGAGCACGGTGCGGGCCGCGGTGCTGGCGGCGCTGTACCGCGGCGGGACGGACCTCGATGTCGCGGTGCCCGTACACGATCGGTTCGCGTCGCAGGTCCCGGGCCGGTGGTTCGATATCCGTCCGGACGACGACAGCGATCCGATTCCGTGGCGGCGCATCGGCGGCCGGGCGACGGTGCGCTGGCTGGCCGAGCGGATGATCACGCACTCGTCGAATCTCGCCGCGAACCTCTGTGTCGAGCGTATCGGCCTGGAACGGGTCGCCCGGATGTGGCACGACATGGGCATGACCGGCGCCCGGATGACTCGCGTGCCCGAGGATGATCCGGCCCGCGAGGCCGGGGCCACCAACCAGGTGACGGCCGCGGGTTTGGCGCGGCTGCTCCTGGCGCTGCGCCCCGAGGAGCTGACGGTGCTGGAGCGCAACGCCTTTCGCGATGATCTTCCGACCGGCCTGCCCGCCGGCGCCCGCATCGCCGTCAAGAACAGCTGGGGACGCCGACTGCGGCACAGTGGTGCGCTCGTCTTTCCGCCCGACGCTCCGCCGTATGCGCTGGCCGTCTGCTACACCGGCCCGCTAGCGAACGGGCGCGCCGTCGGCGACCCCGCCGCCCGCCTGCTGGCTCGCGTCTCCACGCAGGCCTGGTCGCGGCGTCGGTACTGAGCACCCGGCCGGACAAGCCTGCGTTACAAGCGAAATACCCTGCGCGCGTTGCCTTCCAGGTACAGCTCCCGCACCTCGTCGTCGAGCCCGAGCTTATCGAGCCCGTCGAGGGCGTGACCCGGCGTAATCATGGGGAAGTTCGAGCCGAACAGCACCCGATGGCGTCCGGTTCCGGTCCGCAGATACGAAACCAGTTCCGGCGGTAGCCGTTCGGTGGTGTAGGCGGAGGTGTCGATCACGACGTTCCCGTGCTTGCGAGTCACCGCGATCATCTCCTCCGTCCACGGGTAGCCGACGTGCCCGCACACGATGGTCAGTTCCGGGAAGTCCAGCGCCACCTGGTCGATATACGGTATCGGCCGCCCGGTGTCCGACGGCCGCAGCGGCCCGGTGTGCCCGACCTGGGTGCAGAACGGGACGCCGAGCTCGACGCATTCGGCGAACAGCGGGTAGAAGCGCCGGTCCGTGGGCGGGGACTCCCACAGCCACGGCAGCACCCGCAGTCCCTTGAACCCCTCGTCACGCACGCGCCGCCGCAGCTCGCGCACGGCCTCCATCGGCCTGCGCAGATCGACCGAGGCGATGCCCGCCAGGCGCTCCGGCGCGGCCGACACGCACCGCGCCACTTCGTCGTTCGAGATCAACGCACCCTCCGGAGCGTGCCAGGCGGTGATGAGCGCCAGGTCCACTCCCCCGGCGTCCATGGCGTCGAGGGTCACCGACAGCGGAATCGGCCCGGACGGGATGGCGCCGCCGGTCCATCGGCGCAGCGCCGCGAACATGTCCTGAGCCAGGAATTCTGCGGTCGGATGCTGAGCCCAGACGTCGATTGTCATGGCGCGCACGTCCTTTCGTTACACGGCTTGCAAACCTGCCCACGCCGCCTCGCCGAGTGCCGAGGCGAAATCGGTGGGACGCTTCCTGATCCGGCCCGCGAGCCAGAGCTTGCCCGTCTCGTGCGCGGGCGCGAACGCGATGGCGTACAGCAGATTCGGGTCCACCGCCTCCGACAGCGCCCCGGACCCTTGCTGTTCGCGCAGCCAGGCGCGCAGGCGACGACCGAATTCCCGATTGATCTCGCGCAGTGGTTCACGCCCCCGCGCGCTCGCGGCCACCGTGTCGCGATGGGCGATCACCAGGCGCGCGGCGCGGGGATGCTCCTCGTACCACCGCAGTTCGTACGCGACGAGGGCCCGGACCGCCGACGCCGGATCGGTTCGGGCGTCCAGTGTTTCGAGAACACCGGCCTGGAATCCGGCGAGGGCGTCCACGACCAGCACCGCCAGGACGCCGTCCTTCGCCCCGAAGTGGTGGTAGATGGATCCGTTGCTCACCCCGGACGCGGCGGTCAGCTCCGCGATCGACACCGCGTCGTAACCGCGGGCGTCGAACAGCTCCACCGCCGCGGACAGCACGGCGTGACGAGCATCGGAGCGGGTAGATCGAGAGTCCATTAGAGCACCACTCTAGAGCAGCGCTCCAGTCCGGCGCAAGGATTCGCTTCGGGGCCGACCCGCACCGCGAAGGAACGGCAGGAGAGAATCGGCCCGTGAGCGCATCACCGTTGATCCTGCTGCACGGCGTCTCCATGTCCGGGCGCGTGTGGGACGGCCTCGTCCCCGCCCTGTCGCGCCACCATCACGTCCTCGCACCCACGCTGCTCGGCCATCGCGGCGGGCCGCCCCCGCCGCATCGCCCGGTGGACATCGGCGACCTCGTCGACGACATCGAACGGCGAATGGACGAACAGGGTTGGGACACCGCTCATATCGCGGGTAACTCGCTCGGCGGATGGATCGCGATCGAACTCGCGCGGCGGGGACGGGCACGCAGCGTCTGCGCCCTCTCCCCGGCAGGTTTCTGGACCGCGGGCGAAACCAGCCACAGCGGCGGGACGTCGATCATCGCCCGACTCGCGATGATCACCCGGCTCACCCGCCCGGTGGCGCCGATCGGCCTGCGCTCGGCCGCCGTGCGCCGTATCGCATTTCGTGACATCTGCGTCCACGGCGACCGGCTGACCGCGCGGCAGGCCCTCGGCATCGCCGATGATCTGCTGTCCTGTCCGATCCTCGACGATATGCTCGGCACTCGGTCGCAGATCGCGCCGCTGGACCCGCTCCCGGGCCCGGTGACGCTCGCCTGGGCCGCGCGGGACCGCCTGCTGCCGATCTCGGTCAACGGGGCCGTCGCGCGAGAAAGGGCGCCGCAGGCCCGGTTCGAGATCCTGCACGGCGCCGGTCACGTGCCGATGATCGACAGTCCGCGGCGGGTGGTGCGCGCGATTCTCGATACCACCGGCGCGCTACGGGACGGCGGGCTCAGCCGACGGTGAATTCGGCCGAGATACCGGTGAACCGCGCGGTGCGCCCGGCCGCATCCCTGCTGTCACCGGTGTATTCGATGCGGTAGCGCCCGGATTCGGCATCATCGGGTACCGTCCACCGGATCTCGACCACCGAGGCCGCGGGCTGGCCGTCCGGGCGCGCCCAATGCAGTTCGGTGCACCAGTCGTTGTCGTCGAATTCCCGGCGCCAGCCGCCGCCCGCGCTGCGCTGCACCTCGAAATAGGTTCCGCCGGTGTGGAAATCGTTGTTGGGCTGGGCTCCGACGAATCCCACCGAAACGGTCTGTCCCGCTCCGTAGTTCGGCTCCGGCTGGGTCAGGACGTCACCGAACGCCCGACCGGGCGCGGGGACGTCCGCGGGCACCGCGGGGAGCAGGTTCGGCTGTGCTCCGGAGGTCCAGTCCAGGGGCGCCGGGCCGCGGCCGAGATCGATCCGCGCCGCCAAAGCCCGTGCGAGCCGGTCGAATTCCTGCATGTACGCCGACAGTGTCCAGCGGCCGTACAGCGTCTCCCCGCCCTCGTACTGCTGGGAGACGTACTCCTCGGGCGTGGTCACGTACCCGTTGTAGCCATTGGCATAGCCCTGCAGCAGCACGTTCTCCAGCGGTACCGACAGCGCCCCGGCCACGAGCCGCCGGATCCGCAGTCCCGACACCACGGTGTACTCGGCGGGGCCGGAGGCCAGCACCAGATCCCCGATGCGCATGATCTGGATCGGCACCACCGGCGGCACCCACGGCCGCGGCGGCAGGATTCCCAGCGGCGCGACGATCATCTTGGGCGCCTGGGCATCCCGCATCCACTGCTCGATCGGCGCGTCCACGCCGCCGAGCGCGGCCACCACGGGGTTGGTGTCACCCTCCCGCAGGAAGGGCAGCTGGGTCTTCCAATTGTCCTCGGAACTGGTGGCCGCGGCCGCCGTCCCCATCATGGCCGGGGCGGTGCGCGCCGGTTTGCCGTCGGGCGTGTAGGCGCCGTCGATCGCGGTGTCGCCCATGTCCACGTAGCGCAGCATGGCGTCGACACCGGCGCTGCCCATCGAGCGCGCCGACGCGAAAGCCGCACGCCCCGCTCGATATTGGCGCTCGCCGATGAGTGCGCAGTTGGTTCGGTTGTCGTCGGTCGGACCGGACGGATGCCACGGCGTGATGTTCAGGTTGGGCGTCATATCGCCCGCATTGGTCTGCGCGAACGCCGCCACGAAACTCGGCGGGCCGTCCAGGTGCCGCACCCCCATCTCGTCGTGCTCCCAGCGGTAACTGGCGTAGCCCTTGTTGTCGACCGAGATGAGCGTGTTGTGGTCGGTGAGCGAGGTGCCGTGGGTGGCGAACCAGGTGATCGCGCCGACGTCCCTGCCGCCCTGGCGCAGTCGCAGCACCGTCACCTGCGGGTCGATGGCGTCGGGCAGTTCCGCCTTGTCCTCGGCGGGGTTCAGTTCGAAGGCCGCCCGCGAGCGGTTCACGCTGGCGTCGTGCAGTTCGCCGTGGCCGAGCAGGACGGTGCCGGGCGCCAGCCGCTCGTGCGCGGCCGCGATCGCCGCGACGATCCCGTCCACCTCGGCATCGTGCGAGTTCTGCTGAAAACCGTAGGCGGCAAGGGAATACGCGTACTCGCGCGCGGTGCCGCCGCAGGAGTTGTGATTGTGCGTGGCGTTCAGGTTCACATTGCGCTCGGTGTAGAGGGCGCCGAACCGCCGCGCCAGCCGCTGCAGGACCGCCAGGTGCACCGACTGGAACAGGCAGGCGATATCGGCGTTGACGAATACCACCCGGTCCCCGGTCGCCCGGTCGACCACGATGTATGCGCGGGCCCAGCAGTGCATGAGCAGGCCGGTCGCCACCTGGTCCAGCTCCGAGTAGCCCATCATGCCCTGGCCCGCGACCGCGCCGGTCACATCGGCCATGCCGCAACCGATCAGATAGCCCTGGCCGTCACCCGTGCCCGGGGCCGGTTGCGCCGCAGCGGGATTCCCGCCCGCCACGCTGGCCGCGAAGGTGGCGGCCGCGGTACCGGCCAGCATCGATCGCCGGGAAACCGCCACGGCCGCTCCTTCGGTCCCGGGGCGGGAGCCGCCCACCGATCGGCTGCCCGGTCGGTAGCGAACCTCTCGCCCTCGCTGTACGTATCGTTCACGGAAGCGTACTGGACGATCGTCCAGCTCGCTAGCGTTGCGCGGCAAGTATCGGCCCTACCGGCCCTGATAGATACACAACACGCTCGGCCACAGCCGGAAATACGGTCAGGCGACGATCTCGGCCGCGAGAGGCAGGGCGATCACCGATGTGCCGACGTGCACGCCGAAGACGCCGGGCTCGACGGCCCACCCGTCGTCGGCCCAGTGCTCGAATGCCCGCTGCGGCAACGCGATCTCCACGCGCTGTGACTCCCCCGGCTCCAGGGTCACGGTCGCGAAGGCGGCCAGCCAGCGCACCGGCCGATCGATCGCGCTGTGCTCGCGGGCGAGATAGACCTGCACGACCTGTTTGCCTGTGCGCTCACCGATATTGGTGACCGTGACGGTGACGGTCCGGCCCGAGACGTCTAGATTGCGCAATTCCCATGTCGTGTAGCCGAGTCCGTGGCCGAACGGGTACGCGGGCTCGATCCCGGCGCGCAGCCAGGCCCGGTAGCCGATGTGCACGCCCTCCGAGTAGGTCAGGGCGCCGCCGTCGGGGGTGGTGTTCAGCACCGGGACGTCGGCCATGGTCTTCGGCCAGGTGGTGGGCAGGCGGCCGCCGGGTTCGCTCGCGCCGGTGAGCACGTCGGCCAGCGCCGCCCCGAACTCCTGCCCCGGGAACCACGACAGCAGGACCGCGGCGACATCCTCGCGCCACGGCATCTCCACGGGCGCACCGGAATTCACCACGACTATGGTGCGCGGGTTCTCCGCCGCCACGGCGGCGACCAGCTCGTCCTGACGGCCCGGCAGCCGCAGCGTGGCCCGGTCGGTGCCCTCGCTCTCGATCTGCTCGGTGGTGCCGACCACCACGACCGCCACGTCGGCGGTGCGCGCCGCCTCGACCGCGGCCGCGAATTCGTCCTCCGGCGAACGCCGCGGGCGCTCGGCCCCGAGCGTCACGCCGAGGAAGACGCCCAGTCCCGGCATCGCGGTCAGGTTGCCGATGGTGATGCGGACGTCGACCTCCTGGCCCTCGGCCAGTGTTCGGGCCACCGTTCGCTGCGGGGGATCCAGCAGTGCGGCAACGGGATCGCTGCCCTCGAATCCGACATCACCCTCGGCGGCGGTCTCGCCATCCAGATCGAGCCGCACGTGCCCGAGCGCCCCGACGCCGATCCGCCATTCGCCGGACCGGTCGGCTCGCAATGTCGCGCGCAACTCGACCGCCGACGCGCGCTCCGCCGACGGGTCACCGAAGAGCACCAGGTTGCCGGCGGCGCGGTGCTGGGTATCGAGGACCGTCTCGCCGTCCAGATAACGCAGACACAGTCCGGGCGTGCCGGTTTCGGGGTCGGTGATCAGGTCCAGCGGCACCGGTGACAGCGCGTCCGACAGCCACACGCCGGGGGTGTAGGTGACCGGCAGGGCGTCTCGCAGACCCTGCAGCGGCGTGCTGGTGTGCGACGGGATCACCGTGGCACTGCCGCCGCCCATCAGCCGCGGTTCGGCCGCGGGCGCGCCCAGCAGTGCGACCGTCGTATCGGGCCGCAGGGGCAGCACACCGTCGTTGCGGACCAGCACCATCGCCTCGGCGGCGGCGCGGCGCACCAGGCCTCGCGACTGCGCGTCGGTGAAATCCGGTGTGGGACGCGGGGATCCGTCGAGCGCACCGACGCGCATCGCGAAACGCAGGATGCGCCGGACCTTTTCGTCGATCGCCGCCTCCGGCACGGTACCCGCGCGGATCGCCTGCAGCAGCGGCTCACCCCACAGCGTCGGCGGGCCGGGCATGCACAGATCGGTCCCCCGCGCGGCGCCCTCGGTCGACCGCACCGCGGTCCAGTCCGACACCACCACGCCGTCGAAACCCCAACTGCCCTTGAGCGGTTCGTCCAGCAGCCCATTCTCGGTCATGGTGGTGCCGTCGACGGAGTTGTAGGCCGCCATCACCATCCAGGCGCCCGCCTGCACGCTGCGCTCGAACGGATACAGGTACAGTTCGCGCAGCGTCCGGTCGTCGACGCGCACATCCACGGTGAAGCGATCGGTCTCGGAGTCGTTGGCCACGTAGTGTTTTGGGCATGCGCTCACCCCGTGCTGCTGCACGGCCCGAACGTAGGCGTCGGCCATCTCGGCGGTGAGCATCGGATCCTCGGAGAAGCATTCGAAATGCCTGCCGCCCAACGGGGATCGGTGCAGGTTGATGGTCGGCCCCAGCACCGCGTACACGTCCTTGCGGCGTGCCTCCGCGGCGATCAGCCCGCCGATCTCGCCGAGCAGGTCCCGGTCCCAGGTCGCGGCCAGCGCGGTGCCGGACGGCAGGCTGACCGACGGATCGCGCTCGTCCCAGTTCTCGCCGCGCACCCCCGACGGACCGTCGGACACCGGCATCTCGGCCAGCCCGATAGCCGGATCGCCCGCCATCCGGAACATTCCGGCCCCCGAGATCAACCGGGCCTTCGACGACAGGTCCAGTTTCGCCAGCAACTCCTCGATCCGGTCGTCCATGCGCCGCCCCGTTCCTGTCGACTGCGTGTCCCGCCCGAGGCTACCCGACCGACCACTCGGTCAAGTGCGTGTCTCCCGCATCTCCCGATGGTCACTCCGCGACGCCCGTGCCGCTACCGCGACACGCCGTCCCTGGTGTCTGGCAGTTCGAATATGGACTGCGCCCGATGCGCCGAGCCGAGGTATGTCGCCTTTGGGCAGCGCCGCCCGCCGGTTCGGCACGCACATCGGTTCGGCACGCACATCGGTTCGGCACGCACATCGGTTCGGCACGCACATCGGTTCGGCACCGGAGGTTGATTCAGCACCGCCTCTCGGTTCGGCACCACTCCTCGGTCCGCCCCCGGTCCGGCACTGCACGAGGGGTCAGCCCGTACGTCAATTCGCCACCGCCCCGCGATCTGCCACCACTCCCGGGTCGCCACCGCACCTACCGTCGCGGGCGCACCGGGTCGATACGGGTGATCACCGTCGAACCCTCGCGGACCTCTACGGTCACCTCCTGACGGTAGGTGCGCACCGATCGATCCAGCCGGTTCTCGGTGATCGTCACGGCGAACCGCCCGTCCGGCTGCGGCGCGACCTCCACGCAGTGCCGGGTGCCGGTCGGCACCGTCGCGATCCCGACATCGATCACCGCCGCCGGTGACACCCACGCGTCGGGGGTCGTCACGGCTCGGGCCCGCAACCCCGAGCGGGCCACGTAGTACGCGTGCTGAAACGCCAAGATGACATCGGGCCCCGACCCCGTCGATCCCACCCCGTTCCCCCGCACCAACTGCTCGGTTCGCGTCGGGATGCACTCCGGTCCGCCGCCGAGACTCAGATCGGCAGCGCCCACCAGCGCTTCCGGCGCCGTCGCGGGCGTATGCGCATCGACCCGGCCCAGCACCAGCACGCCGACCACCGCCACCGACCCGATCATCGCCGCCGACCCAACCAGCATCCCGCGCCGCCCTCGCCCCCGGGCATGCCGCCGCGGCCGCGCGGACGTGATCATCCCCGGCCAGACCGGCGCGGGCGCCCCACGAGCCACATCCCGGAGCGGCCCACCGCTCCTGGGCACCCCGCTCCCCGACGACCGGCGCCGCGACCTCCGCTGCACAACCATGTCCCCGCCGCACCCCCTTTCCGATGCGCGCCGCCCTCACCACCCGATCCGGCGGTCAATATCGTTGGGCGATAACAAGATTGCACATCCCACCGCACCATGCCCCCCGAACCACCCAACTCCGCCCCCAACACGCCCACCAGCCCCCGCACAGTGCCGATTTGGTGACACCCGGGGGTCCTGGGGTAATCTCATCGAGCACCCGCCGCAAGCGGGAGCAACGGGCTGTGGCGCAGCTTGGTAGCGCACTTGACTGGGGGTCAAGTGGTCGCAGGTTCAAATCCTGTCAGCCCGACCAGAGCGCCCTTACCTGAACCAGTGACTGAAAAGACACTGGCGAGGGTAGGGGCGTTTTTCTCCTCTACTGCCTGATCGTTCAACCTGGTGTTTCCATCGTCTGTGCCGGACGGACGCCTCCGTCGCGTCGATCGCTTGGACTGGGTGCCTGGTTGATGGCCAGCCCGACCTGCGGCAAGCTTCAGTCCTTCCGCCGCTCCGGTGCTGCGCTCCCGGTAGGCGCGATGAGCATCGTGCAACTCGGAGAACAGTGGTGTCTTCTCATCGTCGGCCACATCTGGATCGTCCAGGTAGAACCGCTCGAAAAACGTCTCGTTGAGCAGGCGACGGATCGAATCAGTGCCGTCTTGGTACAGCTGGCGTGGGTTGGATACCAGCCGGAGTGCGTCACGCAGGAGATCGACGCCAAGACTGAGTTCTGCTGCGGAATCGGTCAGCCCGGCCTCGATCCGTAGGCGCTGTACTCGGATGTCTTGCAGCTTCGCCTTGATCTTGCCCGTCGGCATGGTGTCGTCTGCCAGTGCCGTAACCAGCCGATCTTCTTTCTGATCGAGCTTCTTCAATTGCCGCTGCAGGGAGGCGTGTCGCTCCCTCACGCTGGCGGATTCATCAGCCAGGACTTCGTCCAGCAGGCTACGAAGCGCGGTGATGAAGTCACTCGGCAAGGCCAGCGTCTCGTAGTGCGCTGCGATCGCTTCCTCGACCAGTTCCACCCGAAGATGCGGGAGATCGCAGACACCATCCTCACGACCGCGGCAAACGAAGTAGCGATACTTCGTGCCGCCGCGCCCCGTCACTTCCGCGAAGACCATGCGACTGGTACGGCCACGCGGTGGCACCGATCGCATCGTCACTGTGACGGCCAGGAACGAACATATGCCGCCCCGGCTGGTGAATCTCCTTCCACCACACACCAACCCGGAAGCTCAGCACCGCCGTGAAGAACACCGAGGCGGGCCACAGGATGACGACTAGCGATGACGACACGTCGGATCAACCATCGCCGTGGGGCAGCGCCAAGCTGCCCCACCCATCGTCATCCTGCAGCAGCAGGTACGCCGCCTCCAGGTGCACAATGCACTCGTCCGGGTGGTGAAAGCGATGGATATACCGCAGTTCCCACGCTCGCGCCGTGGTGAGATCCATCAGGTGCACTTGGCACATGAATTCGGCCAGCTTGCCGTCTGCCTGGACAAAGTTCCGGAAGTGTATGGGTTCTGGGGAGGTCATTGGTCGGTCCCGCTCGACTGAAGCCCAGCGTCGGGCCACACTCGCCTCGGTGGAAACTCCGTCCCATCCCCCTCCGGCCCCTGTTCCTCGGGGAGGCGCAGCCGCCCCTCCCGTACCGCCACCACCAACTCGTTGAACGACTCGATGCACCAACCAAGTTCGGCCGCATCGCGCTCGTGGTGCTCAGCATCGTTCTGCCGCAGGGCATACAGCAGGTACTTCCAGACAAGCCACGCCACCCACTGCCCGTACGTCGATGGGCTCAGTGGCGCATCCCGTTGGTACACAATCCCTTTGGTGTGCCCACCCGCCTCGCGGTCGATGAACCAGACATACAAATTGAGCTGCTCATTGATCTTGGCGGTGTCTTTGGGCCGCTCATCATGGACATGTCGCCAGATGCCCACCAGCTCCCGTGCTGTACGGAGCATCACCGTGCTTGGTTCCTCCATTCCAGCGCAGACCCGCAAGAACGATCCGGTGTCCGGCAGCGGCTGATCCGGCGTCGCCTCCACCGGCGGCACGGTGAAGGCCAAAGGCCGCTCGGGATCGGCGCCGTAGAAGATGTGGTAGGCGGGGCGGTCGGTGGACGTGGTGGCGTTGTTTTCGGGCATGCAGGGGAATCCCTTCTGTATCGGGAAGATAGGAAATGCTTGGGGTGGAACAGCTTTCGCGCTTAGTCCCATAAGTCGCTGCAGGGCAGCGCCGGAAGATCGGCGCGCACGTCATCGTCGATCGTCACAACCAGCTCCAGCTCGCCGAATCCACTCGCCAGTTCGTCCGCAACGTTCTGTGCCTGTTCCTCGCTGGCTTGGTAGTCGAGGCTCAGCGCACCGGATTCGATGTGGATATGGCGGATACGTCGAGGCGGGCGAGCTGGCCGCATGGGCGATCACACCCCCGGCAGCAGGCGTCGGCCGGATTCGATCTCGGCAGCTAAGTAGTCGTAGCCCTTGCACAGCTCCACCAACTGCTCAGCTTCCGGAACTTCATCGCAGTTCCGCTGTTGGGCCTTGGCGATGATGGCTTCCCAGAGATCCGCCATCCGGGCGGCAATTTCACCGATGCTCTCGGTGTGCAACGGCTCCAGCAGCAAGCCGTCGACGGGCATCGAGTTCGGTGATGGGGCCAGCATCGGCGGTGGTGGAGGGGGTGCACCATCCAGCCGATTGCGCCGCTGTGCCAACCGTTCCCGCACCACTTCGTCAATGATGGTGATCAGCATCTCGATGTCGCACTGAGCCGAAACCAGCGCTGCCGCAGCTGCTTTCAGTTGCGCATACGACGCTGTTGCATCAGCCAGAACATCGAACGCCTGCCGGTACTCCCGCTGGCACTCCACCAAGTCGAAGGCCGGATGCAGGATGTCGCTTGCCGTGACAACCTGACGGCCTGAAAACGCGGCCAGGATCATCTCGGATGAGGGCAACGGTTCCAACGGTGCCCATTCAGGAATAGCGTCAGGAGTACCGTCCGGATCACTGGGCCGCGTTGGCCGATCGTCCGGTGCGTCGTCCCCTGAAATAGCCGTCATCCCGGATCACCGCGGATGGATCGTAGACGGCTTCAGGCGGTCGGCCTCGGCGAGCACCTGCAGCGCCGCTGCCTTACGCGGGCATTTGATGGCTCGGCAGGCGATGTGGAATTGCGTGATGGTGTGAGCCTGCGCCACCGTGAAGGGCGTATCCGGTGCGAGGTGCGTTTCGGATTCTGTCATGGTGGCGAGTTGGTGAATGGCGAGCGTCGTGTAGGGCATGGCGTGGTACCTCCCCGAGCTGGGTCCGTTTCGGCCTGAGCGGTACCCGGCACCAAGGGCTCTCGCCACTGACCCCGGCACTGAGGTCGGTGCGCCGCCCGAGGGGGTACGGCGTCGCTTGGTACCGGGTACCGGTTTTACCTTGGCCCCCAAGGGGTTTGGCCCGCGACAGGCTAGTGGTGGGGTAGTGTGGGGCTACTGAACGTATTTGCCCAGGTCAGAACGGTTGAACTTAGGTAAGGCTATGGTCAGAGGGCGGGAATGGACCGGGTTTGAAGCCGTGGCGCTGCAGGAGGCCATGCGGAAGTCCGTGCGGGAGTTCGCCGCCCTGTTAGGAATTGATCCCTCCACCGTTATCAACTGGCGCAGTGGCCTGGGGAGCGTGCTGCCCCGGTCTGTCACCCAGGCCATGCTGGATACCACCCTGCAGCAGCGGGCCACCCCGGAAGACCGGGCGCGGTTCGACCAAATTGTGGCCGAGGGCGAATCCGTTTGGCGGCAGCGGCATGATCGTCCACTCACCGACGACCCGAGCGCGCTCCAACCCACACGGCATCCGAGCAGCGCCATCTCCTCACCCCTTCCCGAAGCGGTTACCGTGGGAGGCAGTCCTCTGGGTGTGGAAGGGGAGGATGTTGTGGAGCGCAAGACGTTTCTACAGGTACTAACAGGCTCCATGGCGGGCTTGGCACTCGGTGCTGCTGGTCTGACCGAAGCCCACGAACGCCTCGTCAAGGCCGTGGACGAGCCATCGCGCGTGGACGCTGCCCTGATCGAGCACTTCGATCGGATCTGCGACTATTGCCGGCGCCAGGACGATATCCAGGGTGCCCAGGCCGTTCTGACCGTTGCGCAGGCGCAGCTGCGTCTGCTGCACGCCATGCTGGCGGATTGTCCCGCCCGCCTGCAGCCGCAGCTGCTTGCGGTGTACAGCAAGTTAGCGGGTCTGGCCGGATGGCTGTCACTCGATGCACGCCAGTTCGCCAACTCCTGGCGCTACTTTGAAGTGGCGCACGCCGCAGCACATCAAGCGGGCGCCCCGGACCTGATCGGATTCACACTGGCTCGGATGAGCCATGTTGCCAAGGCACAGGATCGGCTGGGGCTGGCGGTCGACTACGCCTCGACCGCGGTGGCCAGCACCAAGCAGGCCGAGCCGATGGTGCACACCTTCGCCTACGACCAACTCGCTCGCGCCTATGCCAAAGCCGGGGACGAGACAAAATGCTTCGCGGCGTTGGAACAGGCACACAGCTCATACCAGCGGGCGAAAACTGAAGGGGCACAGGAGCCCTCGCTGGCCTACTTCTACGACGACGGCTTTTTACCGCATACCGAGAGTCAGTGCTACCTCAACCTCGGACAGTCGGATCGGGCGGTCGAGAAGGCGGAACAGTCGCTGGCGCTGCATGATCCGCACATGGTGCGCGACAACGCCTTTTCCAAGCTCTACTTAGCGGCAACCTATGTGCAATCGGATCAGCCCGAACCCGCGGTTAGCGCCCTGATGGATGCGGCCGGTTGGGCACGGCAGAACCGCTCGGTGCAGCTGGCCGAACGCATCCAAACGGTACGGGCCTCGATGACGCAGTGGCAGGGAACAGCGCCGGTGGCGGAGCTGGACGGGTATCTCAGGGAGCAACCGCTGACATAGGGTGCGCGTTCAAATATATTGCTGCCCAACGAAAGAGCCCGCCAGCCTGATGATTGACGGGCTCTCATCGGTGCTGAACTGCCTAGCCTGAACTCCGCGGGAACCCCAGATCCTCCCCACCGAGGTAGGTGTAGCCATCGCCGCTGGCGGCCAGAACATCACCGATGCGAGCCAGTGTCAGGGTGAGGGCCTGGACGCTGTCGACGCCGACGGTGTAGCCCTCGTCCAGTAGCTCGGTGCCCTTGATCCGGAACGGGCAGAAGAAGTCTTCACTCTCCATGTACGGCCGAGGCCGACCAATCTCCACCGTTACAGCTTCCTCCCCGCGATGCAGCGTCCGCACAGCGATCGGTTCGCCCAACTCCCAGGTAATTGGCATGACGTAATCCTATTCCGCCGCTTCGGCTTCGGGCAGGCGCGCGGCAGCCCACCGGAACGGATAGTGCTTGCCGCTGAGGCAATCCGCATACCACTGATTGACCAGCTCGTAGCATTGCCGCCGCTTGTCCGACGTCTTGAAACGCGCCTGGCAGCCGGGTATGAGTTCGTCGTAGTACTGGCGGTCGCACCACTCCTTGATGTGCTCGGGCACACCGGTGTGCACAGGTGCCGCTACTGAACACCGGCTCGGTGTTGTCGTCGCCGAACCTTCACCGGCACCAACGAGTACCGAACCCGTCACGGCGCTAGCAAGCAGGATGACGCGAAATAGATTGCGAGGCATGGGATTTCCCCCTGTAGATGCAGCGAATAATGCCTCTTCAGGGTGGCGGGTAGGCAGTTTTCCTCGCGAGTGCCTAGTGGTGGCGTACTGTGTGGCTAACGTATGGGTTTGACCTGGTCAGGGCGTACCGTAGGTGGGGCGATGGTCAGAGGGCGGGAATGGACAGGATTTGAGGCAGCCGCGCTGCAAGAAGCGATGCGGCGATCGGTGCGCGACTTCGCCCTCCTGCTGGGACTCGAATCCACCACCGTGACCAACTGGCGGACCGGCCTCTCCGCGGTGAAACCGCGCTCCGCCACGCAGGCCATCCTGGATACCACGCTCGACCAGCGGGCAACTGCCGAAGATCGGGCACGCTTCGAGCAGATCATCGCCGAGGGCGAAGCAGTCTGGCGGCAACGGCACCATATATCTTCCCGGCGGGCTGGCGCCGCGAATGACGGATCGACCAGCGCTGAACTGGCGGACGTAACCGTGAGCGGGGCGGCGAACACTGTGGGCGCTCCCCCGGTCCCTGGCGGCGGATCTACTACTGTGGGTGGCAGTCACCCCGCTATACCCGGTGGGGCGTACCCCACGGAGATTACGGATATGAACCGGCGAGAGTTGTTGCGGCTGCTGAGCATTGCCACAACCACCCTCGCGGCCCCGGTGGGGATCGACTGGGATCGGCTGCGCTATTCCTCCGCCACGGGCCAGGCCGATCCAACCACGCTTGAGCAGTACGGCCGGGTGAACCAGCTGCTGTGGCAGGACTACGGTCAGGCCGAAACCAAGGCCGCCGTGTTCGGCGCTGCCCGTGAGCAGCTCACCACCTTGGTGGAGGGCCTGCGGCACTCGCGTCTCCCCGAGCTGCGCCGTCGCCAACACGAGCTGATCGCTGACATCCTCCAACTGTCCGGCGAGATTCTGCTCGATGCCAACCAGCTGGCCGAGGCCGCCCATTGCTATGCGCTATCAGGCACGTTCGCGGCCGAAGCACGGGCCTACGACCTGTGGGCCTGTGCCCTGACACGTCACGCCTACATCGGCATTTTCGATAACCGCTACGACTACGCCCTACCGCTCGTGGAACAGGCCGTCGGCATAGCCCAGGGTGGGGACAGCCAACTTCCTACCCGGTATTGGGCAGAGAGCGTCCGGGCACAAGTCCTGGCGGGCCTCGGTGACAGCGATGGCTGTAAGCGGTCGTTCGATGCTGCGCGCGGAGTGCTGGATCTCGCGGACACTCCCTTGGTGGGGTGGCTGCGGTTCGGCGGTGAACGCATCGACGAAGAACAGGCGAGCTGCCTGATCCAACTGGGCCAGGCCGAGCCGGCCGAAGCCATACTGACGCCGCTTTTGGATCGGCCACTATCCACCCGCCGCCGCGCCAGCGTGCTGGTCGACCTCGCCGCGGCCGGGGCACTGCGCAGCGATCCAGTCCAGGCAGTGTGGTACGGCGGAACCGCCGTCGATATTGCGCGGCGCACCCGATCCGGCTATCTCGGGCGCAGGCTTGATCAACTGCGGCAACGACTGGCCGGGCTGCAGGGCGATCGGCACGTAGCCCACCTCGAACACCAGATCTCTACGCTGGCAACCGCACCCACCTACTGATGAGGAGCACAGTGAGCACCGATACCAACCATGGCGGCAAAGTCTTTCGTGAAGCCTGGATTGCCGGTGTGACCACGCACTATCCCGGTACGCCGAAGGACAGCTACATCACGCCGTGGGAGGACACGCCGGACTGGGAGCGAGCCAGCGCGGCGGCGGTGTACCAGCAGGTTGCCGAGTTCATCCGTCTCACCAACGGTGCCGCGACGCGCCTCGATCCGGAGACGAAAGGCCGATTCGTCGCCATCTGCTGGATCGGACAGATCTACGCGCACATCCCGGAACCGAAGCCCAGCTACGTGGCACCGTGGGAACAACTGCCGGAGTGGCAGCAGAAGACCGACATCGGGGTCTTCGAGGCGGTGGAGCGGGACGTGGCTGCCGCTCTGTAAGTTCCTAATGATCTCCAGGCAGTAGGCCGCCAGTCGCTTGACGCTGACTGTGCGCTCATGTCACGTAACGTCCCCTAGCCAGTCCCCGACATCCAGGGCAGAGCACAAGCGCAGGGTGTATCGCCTTACGGAGGGCATTGTGGACGGCGAAATAGTATTAGCGCACCCAGACGTCGAAATAATAGCAGCGAGCGACGTCCCGCAGCTTATGCAGCAAATCCTCCCCCAATGGCAGGCAAAGGGGTTGATCGACCGAGTTCGACGACTGTTGCCGGTGGATCCGAGCAGCGCATGTCAGCGTCTATTGAACGCCGCTATCGCTGATCTCAGGGAAAAGATCACTATCGCTGGTCTCGACATTGCTGGTGAAGCAGCCGCAGCCCATAAGCTCCCTCCGGTAAAAAGTTCGGACGACATCGAGAGCTATTCAACGGCAAAGATCATAGATTTATCGTATAGGATGGGACTTCTCTCCCGAGCCGAATGGCGCCGATTGACGCGTACCTATGATATCCGGCGAGACCTTGAGCATGAAGACTCAGAGTACGAGGCTGGCATTGAAGATTGCATCTACATCTTCAAAACATGCATCGAAGCGGTCCTGTCAAAGGATCCCGTTACATTACTCAAGGTCATAGAAGTCAAGGATCTGATTCAAGCTTCAGTGCCAGCGACAGCGGATGCTCGATTAGTCGAAGACTACAGCCATGCTCCGGACACACGTCAGATAGAGATACTTGAGTTTCTAACAAGTTACGCTCTTGATGAGAAAAATCCAGAGATAGTGCGGCAAAATTCCTATTCTGTCTTGTCCGCCCTAGCTGAGACGACGAGGGACAGCGTACGCGTTGGCCTTGCGACGAAATTTCAGGAAAGGGTTGGCAGAGAACCTCTGACAAAGACCCACGTCCGTGTCGCAGATGCCGCAGGCGTTTTACCATATCTTCGACGTGCTCAACGTTCGTCGTTCTTCGCGTCGTATAATCAACTATTGGAGACTACTGGATATGACTTCCGAAGCAACGCCAGACATGGCGCACTGCTACGAGATTTGATTGAGTGCGGCGGCTTGCACAGCATTCCGCCCGATGAGCTAATACGCACCCTGAAATGGCTTGTGTTGTGCTATATAGGTGAGCCTGGAGGGTATGGTGCGGGCATTCACCGCCGAGTATTCTACAGCAACAGTGGTGCACCGTTGGCCATGGCTCTCATCGAACGTGACGTCGACATTGCACGTGAGCCGCTCGCTGCACTGGCGAATGACAACGAGGTGGAGGAAGCGTTGCGAAACGAGCATGTGGCTCGTAGGTACCAGGATCTACTGGATTTGGTGGAGCCGTGAGAACTCACGCTCCTGCGTCGAGCCGGAGGCCCCGCTTGCGTGAGGTGTCAATTGAGATGGGGCACCATGACCGATCATGAGGTTTCGGCCTCGCTCAAAGTAGCAGCCGAGTTGAACGTAAGCGTCAAGGTTCGCCACTACTACGCCTCCCTCCATCTGTGGTCAGCTCTGCACAGCGCCCGCCTGTGTCGTGAGCGGGAACAGACACTTCTCCAGTCGGACGTCGCGGACATAGAGCATCGTGTGCTCGCGATCTCTGCGGTCACCTCGTCGGTGCTGTTCCTCGAAGCGCTCGTGAATGAGACGTTCCAGGATGCCTACGACGATGGCCATGGCGCATCAAGGATCAGCGTCCTATCGGCGTCTGCGGTAGCAAAGATGCAGGGGGCGTGGCAGGTGGCGGAGTATCAACTGCGTACGCTCGAAAAGTTTCAGCTCGCGTTAGATTTCGCCAGCAAGCCTCGGCTCGACGAGGGAGCATGGCCGTTCCAGACGACGAACACTATGGTGAAGTTGCGCAACCTGCTGATCCACCCCAAACCGCAGTGGGACAATCTCGATAATGGGGACAAGTTCTTACGGACACTCAAGACCGCGCAGGGCTTCATGGAAAACCAGCAGCCTCTCGGCACCCCTTGGTTTCCGAACAAGGCGCTAGGAGCTGGCTGCGCCGGATGGGCATGTGACACAAGCAAGACATTCGCAAACGAATGGCTCGATCGTTTGGGCTTGAGTCGGACATACGAGACTGACATTGCCGGGTTCCCACGGCCATGACGAGGGAAGCTCACGGCTACGGCCCGGCTCAGTTCGCGGTGCCCCGGCCTTCTGATAAGACGATTGGCATCATCACGAGGGCTGGCCGGTGAATCCGTACGAACTTGGCAAGTACACAATCGTGAGAGATAGTGTCAATCTACGATTGACATATTCGCATCGCACTATTATTTAGTAATCAGCAGTAATATTAGTTACCGACCGGAGCGCAGTGATATAGGAAACTTCCGCCTGGCCAGAGAGGTATTTCATGAAAGATAGGAAACAATCGGCGGGCATTAGCGTTGGCCATCTAC
Source organism: Nocardia mexicana NBRC 108244 (assembly GCF_001613165.1). Taxonomy (GTDB): domain Bacteria; phylum Actinomycetota; class Actinomycetes; order Mycobacteriales; family Mycobacteriaceae; genus Nocardia; species Nocardia mexicana. The sequence goes on along the minus strand of NZ_BDBV01000022.1, from coordinate 242,150 downwards.
GCGGCGGTAGCCGCGTGGAGGAAAATATAACAATTAACAGCGGCGGAATGTATGCAGAATCGGTCGAAAACAATGGCAGCATGTCCAAGAATATGGTTGTAGATGGAGCGGATGGTGAAACAATTCAAAAGATCATTCCGGACCTTCAATTAATGAACCGACCCGATGTGCTGCATGTCCGGTCTATGGGAAAGAGGCCGAATATTTTACAGAAGCTTGCCAATTTTGCCCGTCGGTTCACGAAAGAAGTTATTGCAGGTCTCCTGGTCGCGGGCGCAGTAGCTATACTTGCACAATGGCTTCATTGGTAGGTCGGCCGAGTTGATGGCCGCATCTCCACCTTTCGTCCCCGCAGCGCCCTCCACACACTTCCTTTACTCTTGTCGAGCTGTCGCGCGACAGCATTGAGCGATTGCCCTTCGCCGTAAAGCCGTACTGCCCAGTCAATCTCCTCCTCCGTCATCGGCTGGTACCGCATCTGTACGCCGTGCTCCTGGAAGATCTTCAGCAAGCCGCCTTTGGACAGCCCGTACTCGTCGCACAGCTGGTTGGTCGAAGTACCGTCGCGGTAGGCATCAACCAACTCGGTGATCGTGGCGGGTGACAGCCGACGATCCAACCGCCGCGGTTGCACGGTACTGCTATCTGTCTTCCCATGCCTGCGAAGCGGAGCAGCCTCGATCTTCTGGATCACCTTGCCCAGCCAATCCGGTTCCCACTGTTTCAAGTACCGTCCGGTTACCCCGACCGCGAAAAACCCTCTCTGAACTGGGTCGGAGAGGGTTCGCATTTCAAACGACCCGGAGAGCGAGACCAGAATGGGACCGCAGGTGCTTCGAGAGTTTGTCGCCCGCACCGGTGACCTCCCGGAGATCCGGGTGTAGGTACATCTCGGTCGTGCGGCTGTCCGCGTGTCCAGCGATCTTCTGGAGGACATGCAGCGGGACCCGGAGAACTTCCTCGATCAGCGGAACCACCCGAGCACGATTTCCGTTGGTGCCCTTGCCATCTAGCCCGCCGGCGACGGAGTGGTCTGCCGCCACACCATCCACGTCCACGTCTCCGGATCGATATCGCGCACCCGGCACCTGGACACCTCACCGATCCGCGCCGAGGTGCGGGCAGCGAAGATCGCCCCAAATTGCAGTGCGGTTGTCAGACCTCCGTGCGAAGCTGTTCTGCTGCCCACACGGGGGAGCCACGCAACACGTGACGGTGTCCGAGGAAGGCGAGCAGGTGGAAGAGGCAAAGGAAGACGCGGCGAAAGTACAGGAATGGGTCGGCTATCTGAAAGAGTTTGTCGCCAGCCTGGACGGACTTGCGGGTGACCAGCCGGAGGACTTCTGCGGTAATGCAATCGAGGTGTGGAAGAGCAGGATGTCGCCGGACGTCGCACCGCTGCCGAGCAATCCGGCGATGGTCATCATTGTCGAGACCCTTCGTGCATTGGCCCAGGTGATGACCGCCGTGTTGATGGATCATGCCAACACCCCTGATGCCAGGGACCGCATGACACGCGTCGCTGCACAGAACTCCCTACAGGATGCTCTGGGTGGCATCGTGCGTGATGGTCGCCGTTGGCTGTCAGAGGGGCTGCCCACGAGTGCTGAGATTCAGGAGCGGATCGCTTCCGCTGTCACTGGCATCAGTGCAGCTCAAGAGGCTGCTCAGCAGCAGATGGATCAGGACTCCGCTGCCGACGCAGCCGCCGCCGCTGACCCGTATGGTGCGATCCTGGGCTACCGAGATCCCGACGTGGATGCGGCAATCATCTTCACGAAAGTGTGCTCGTTCACCGAAAACGAGGATAAGTGTTACCGCGATGCGTACGACCGGCTTCGGCGGATGTTGGATAGTGAGTTGCTGCGGCATGTCTCAGATGAAAGCGACAGATTCTGCGATGTGCTGATCGAGGTGATCACCGATTTACGAGATAGGCGAATCTCGTTGGTCGATGAGGACGCCATCGACGAGCGACGGCGGAGGTTACGTTCGGCGCTGATCTCGTTCACCAGTGCATTACACAGCCACAAGGATCAGTCGATCCGCGCCGTACGTGACCTCTTCGGTCGCAAGACCACTGAGGAGCAGGCAGTGCTGGACCTGTTCGATGGCTTGCTGAGCACGTCGTTCGATTATCGCTGGTTGCTAGAGATGCGCGATGCGCTGCTGCACGGCGACATCAATGCATTCAAGTACAACTTCGCGGCACGCCTGCACGGGGAACCAGCGGTGAACGTGTGCATGGACCGGGATTACATGCTTCACTTCACGAGAGAGGCTCGGAAGAAGCCATGGTTGAAGCGCAGCGAGTTGGAACAGATGACCGCCGATCCCAGCGTGCTGGACATGGTGAACGCCATCCAGCCGCAGATGGTTGAGCTGCAAGAGAAGCTCGACGCAATCCTGTACCCGAACACGGCCACTGATGCCGCCACGGTGAAGGAGCTGATCGGTCGTTTCAACGGCAGACAGGGTTTATACGCGTTGCAGAATGGCCCAGGATTTACACGTCGGCTGTGGATTCCTCCCTACATGACTCTTGCCCCGCGCGTACTGGCCTTCGCGGACAACTACGTGGCTGGCAATTGAACCCTGGAGGGTTGACTAGGACTCGGCGGCCGGGCCGTCGCCAGCTTGACAACCGAAGTGATCGTGCGGAACGCTGCGCACCTGCTCTGAACTGAAGCTCGCTGGCGCCTCGGGGCGGGACCAGAACGGGACCGCACGCTACGAGCGTTGTCCCTTGACCAGCACATCAGGACTCCGGATGAACTTCCGTGCAAAGCGTTTGACCTGCGATTTCGACCTCCATCCGATCTGGGGTCAAGGGGTCGCAGTTCAAATCCTGTCAGCCCGACTGGAACGGAGGATGACGGACGCTACTTGAACCGGATGACCGCCTGTGGGGCGATCGCTCGCTGAAGCGCTATGGTGGCGGTAACACCGGTTAAAGCCAACTGGTCGGATGTTATCTATGTGTAGTTCGGGAATCTGATTTCAACGCCGTATCTGATTGCGTTATCCTTTCCACCATGGCTACGTGTACACACCCCAAATGCCTGAAAGAGAGTCCGGAAGAGCAGTTGGGCAAGGCGGCCGTGTCAGCGTTGCTGGATGATAATGAGCTTGATCGCGTTTGTGAAAATGAGAGGCCGGGACCGGTCGTCGACTACCGTTCAACAAGAACTGCTGTCGAAGTTAAGGCGCTCAAGAGTGGGGAGCTGGAAAATCTCCGCGCGACAATTGACAGGAAAGTATCGAATTCACCAATTAGTGTACCCGGCTTGCAGAAAACGTGGTTTGTGATGCCAGATGCAACTGCCGCCGCCGGGGGGCGTTCAGAGTATAATGGAGCGCCGTCAATCCGCCAGATTGAGACACAACTTGGACCGCTCCTGTTCAAATTGGAACAACAAGGTGTCGATGACCTATTTACTGCACCTTGGAAGTTGCAGTCTCAGATTTCATCAATCCTGCGCGGAGGATCTTGCAGCATTCGAGACCTCCGACTTCACTCCCGGAATTCTCCTCACGGGCTACCAGTATGGTCACAGTCGTCCCTTTAGCCTCGATCGAGCGTTCCGGGATAAAATACAGAGCTGGATAGACGCCGACTCGGTGAACATGGTTCAGTCCTTCGTTGGAGAAAGTGGACTACACTGTGGCGTACTGATCATCCATCCAAGCGGTGCTGGATTTTCAATTGCACGTTCATTGTCAGAGGATTTCGGTGATGTCAGAATCGTGCCACAAGAGCCGCTGATACTACCTGATGGGATCGATATCTTGATCACAGTTTCGGCTGATCAAGCTCTTGAATTTACACCGCCAAGACAGTGGAGAAGAATTTCTCTAGAACGCTTGTCTTAAATCGTGCGGTATCAATGAGAAAGTGCTTGGACCGCACGATGGTCGAGTATTCCGGGTCCTGAATGCTTTCGCGCATCGTAACAGGTCATTTTCGCTCTGCCTCCTCGCATGACCTGTCTCGCGGAGACCACGTCTTGGTCCGGACAAGGCGGGGTTCTCACATATTGGGGAGCCGCTACCGCCGCTTCCTCTGCTTGCGCTTGCGCTTCTTCCGCGCATCGCGACTCTTATGTGAACGTCGTTTTGGAGCACTTGAAGACTCTCCGCCATTGATTATCCAGTCAGGCGGCATTGTTCCAGTCTCCCGCCGCCATTCTTGGTACTCCTCCAAGGCGCGTTCCACCGCTTGGAAGTCCTCCATATGGTGGATTGTAATCGCACCGTGAAACCATTCGTAGAATTCTCTACACGCCTTCGACCACTCTTCCATCGGAGTAAGCAGATCCACTTCGCCATCCTGCGACTCAATGTCTTGCTTTGCAGGTGCGCTCCAGCTGCTGTAGGTGGACATGAGCTTATCGCGGTCCAACTTGATGTCGTTCTTCATGTACCCGCCAGCGAACTGCGTGTGCAAGGTGAACGGATACAGAGACTTATGGACACCATAGTTGCGAAGGTCTTGCAGGAATGCGAACTGCGGTTTCACAAGAATGGCTTTTACCTTGGTTCGGTATTGGTCCATGAACTCGGCGTCCTCATCCCGTGCGAGTTCGGGATCGGCCTCCCAGTATCTTTTGACCAACACGTATGTGTGGTCACGAACCGCCATGCGGGACACCAAGAAGTTTCGAAGTAGACCAGATGACTTGCGCTTCCACTGCCGGGTGCCGTCACTGTTGATCACACTCAAGTTGTCTCTGCCGAGGAGGTAACGGCAGAAATGGTCAAACACGATCTTGAAGTCGGAGCTGTAGTCGGAGATAGTGATCTCTAGCTCATTCATGTCGGTTTTCAAACGGCTGCCGAGCATGTCTCGGATCGTGGCTTCACGCTGCGTCATCTCTTCGGCGAGTGGATTCCGGTAGGTGACGCGCGTTTGCGGTTCCTCACCGGCCGTCGCCGCCGATTCAGCGTCTGGTTCGTCCATACAGAGGGACAATACTCAGGTCCACCGACACGTCGAGAGGCCCAGTTCACCAAGAAGACAGCAACAAGCCGTCAACTGGTTCGGGCGGACGTATCGCACCCTCGCCCCGCAACGCCTTCCACACGCTCCCCTTGGCCTTGCCAAGCTGCCGAGCGACGGCATTCAACGACTGCCCCTCGCCGTAAAGCCGCACCGCCCAGTCGATCTCCCCCTCCGTCATCGGCTGGTTTCGCATCTGCATGCCGTGCTCCTGAAGGATCTTCAGCAGTGCGCCCTTGGACAGCCCGTACAGCTCGCATAGTTGGTTGGTAGAGGTGCCGGTCTCGTAAGCAGCTACCAGATCGGCCATCGTCTCTGCGGACAGCCGACGATCCAGCCGTCGCGGTCGAACTGTGCTGCCATCCGTCTTCGAAGGTCGGCGCGTTGGAGCAGCCTCGATCTTGGCGATCACCGACTTCAGCCAATCCGGTTCCCACTGTTTCAAATACCGTCCGCTAACCCCGACAGAAGACGCCAGGTGACAAGCGGTAAGTCACCTGGCGTTCCGACTATCCAGCGAACTCTGACGAATCTATTGCGACATTCGCAATCGCGGCTGACGAACAATCATCCGGCAGTGCGGTACTCGACCAGGATCGCTCACCAGGTTTTCGCCGCGTTCAGCAACTGGGCGCGGACGCGGTCGACGTGCGGCCGGAGGGGCCCGCCGACGCGACGTGCGAGGAATCCGGTATTGATCGGTAGATCGTCGGGATCCATAAGCGTCACAACGGTTCCCATGGTGAGTTCGCGTGCGCACAGGTAGCGCGGCAGCACACTGATACCGGCGCCCGCGGCGACCGCGGCGAGGACCGCGCGCAGGTCCGGGACGGTCAACGCGGGTTCGGCTTCCAAGCGCATGCCGAAGACATGGCGCCAGTAGCGGCGCAGGATCGGCAGATCCGCGGCGTAGCTGATCAGCGGAACCCCGACCAGGCCGCCGGGATCATTGGCGCGTAGCCGGTCGACGTCGATGCTATCGGCGACCTCGGGCGCGGCGACGAGGACGAACTCCTCGTCCGCGAGGGGCTCGGCGAGTACCGACCGGCCGCGCGGCCGCGTGGTGGCGATGACCAGGTCGAGTTTGCCCGCCCGCAGGTCGGTCAGCAGATCGTCGGTGAGTCCGGTGGTGACGGTCAGCCGGACTCCGTCGCCGACCAGGGGCGCCAGGGCAGGCAGGGCCACGATCGCGAGCATCTCGGCCGGGCCGCCGAGGAGAACGGGCGGCTCCGGCAGCGGCGCACTCTCCGTTGACCGGCTACCGATGACGCCCTCCAGGGCGTCCATCGGATCGGCTACCCGCGCGGCCAGGTCGTGGGCCGCCGCTGTCGGGGCCACGCCCCGGGGCAACCGTTCGAACAGCGGCCGGCCGAGGTGCCGTTCCAGCGCCTGCACCTGGGTCGTCACTGTGGGCTGGGACAGGCCCACCTGGGTCGCGGCGGCGGTAAGCGATCCGGCTCGGTAGACGGCCAGAAACGTCCGCAGCTGCGCCAAATCAACGGAGCTATTGGTCACCCTATGTCCCATATCAGAGATTCTATTGGTCAGGTGATGGATGCCGTCCTAGCGTGGGTCTCGACGGTCTGACGAAACACATACGAAGTGTCAGCCCGTCGGAGCCCGCATCATTCCCCGAAGGAGTTCTAGATGGCACGCATCCTGTTCGTCATGACCGGCGTCGACTACTGGACATTGGCCGACGGCACCAAGCACCCCACCGGATACTGGGGCGAGGAGTTCGCCGCACCCTACGAGGCGTTCAAGGCCGCCGGGCACACCATCGTGGTGGCCACCCCGGGTGGCGTCGTCCCGTCGGTCGACCGCGGCAGCCTGGCGCCCGAGGTCAACGGCGGGCCCGACGGCGCGGCGAAGATCGCCGAAACCCTCTCTGCCGCCACCGAATTGGCCCACCCGATCAAACTCGAGGACGCCCAGCTGGCCGACTACGACGCGGTCTACTACCCGGGCGGCCACGGGCCGATGGAGGATCTGGCCGTCAACACCGTCTCCGGCAAGCTGCTGACCGACACCCTCGCCTCCGGTAAGCCGCTCGGCGTGGTGTGCCACGCCCCCGCCGCCCTGCTGGCCACCGCCGACGCGAACGGAAAGTCCCCCTTCGCCGGCTACCGCGTCGCGGCCTTCAGCAACGCCGAGGAAACGCAGGCCGGATTCGCCGACAAGGCCAAGTGGCTGCTGCAGGACCGCCTGGTCGAACTCGGCGTCGACTACCGCGAAGGCGAGCCCTGGGCTCCGCGGGTCGAGGTCGACCGCAACCTCTACACCGGCCAGAACCCGGCCTCCTCCGCACCGCTGGCCGCGGAGATGCTGAAGGCGCTCTGATCTCCGTGGCCGCCGACCGCACCGCGGACATCCTGGACGCGACCCTGCGCTGCCTGCTGCGCTATGGCGTGCGCCGGACTACCGTGGACGACATCGCCACAGAGGTCGGTGTCTCCCGGTCGGCGGTCTACCAGTACGTCCGTAGCAAGGACGACGCTGTACGCCGGGTGGCCGACCGGCTGCACACCGAGGCCCTCTCCCATGCCCGCGAGGCCGCCGTAGCCGACGGCCCTCTCGTCGACCGGATACACGGCATCCTGTCGGCCAAAGTCCAGCTCGCCACCGGCCACTTCGCCGAATCCCCGCACGCCACCGAGATTTTCGACGAGCAGGCCCGGCTCTGCGGCGACATCTGCCGCGAGTTCACCGACGAACTCCACTCCCTGATCACCACCACCCTCACCACCGAGCACATCGACCACCCGGCGGACGCGGCACGGATCCTGCTGGCCGCCACCATCGGTCTGCTGTCCACCGACCGGACGGACCTGCTGCACCGCACCACCACCGCACTGCTCGACGGACTCACCCCCTCGAAACCTTCAGGAGCACAACGATAATGCCCACAACAAGCCGCGAATGGCGTCTGATCACCCGGCCCGTCGGCGCACCCGAACCGGCCGATTTCGAATTCACGACCGCCACTGTTCCCGATCCGGGCCCCGGCCAGGTACTGGTCCGCAACGACTGGCTCTCGGTCGACCCGTACATGCGCGGCCGCATGAACGACGTCGAATCCTATATTCCCCCTTTCGTTCTCGGTGAGCCCATGACCGGCAGCGCGGTCGGCACCGTGATCGCCTCCGGCTCGGAGACGATCCCGGTCGGGTCGACCGTGACCCACTTCGACGGCTGGCGTGAGTACGCGCTGCTCGACGCGGGGAAGGCACAGGTCGTCGACCCGAATCTCGCTCCGGCCCAGGCATATCTGGGCGTGCTGGGCACGACCGGCCTCACGGCGTGGGCGGGCCTGACCGAGGTCGCCCCCGTACGCGAGGGCGACGTGGTGTTCATCTCCGGCGCGGCAGGAGCCGTCGGCTCCGTCGCCGGACAAATCGCCAAGCAACTCGGCGCCGCCAAGGTGATCGGCTCCGCCGGCGGGCCCGCCAAGACCGCCCGGCTCCTCGACGAGTACGGCTTCGACGCCGCCATCGACTACCGCAACGGCACCATCCACCCCGACCTGGCCGCCGCCGCACCCGACGGCGTCGACGTCTACTTCGACAACGTCGGCGGCGACCACCTCGACTCCGCACTGACCACCATGAACCTACGCGGCCGCATCGCGCTGTGCGGCGCCATCTCCATCTACAACGACACCCAACTCCCGCCCGGCCCCAGCCACCTCCCCCTGGCCATCGGCAAGCGAATCACCCTGCGCGGCATGAACGTCAGCGACCACCTGCACCAGGCTCCCGAGTGGGCCGCCAAGGCCGCGGGCTGGCTCGCGGACGGCACCTTGCGCGCCGACGAAACCGTCGTCGACGGCATCGACAATGCCTTCGACGCATTCACCGCCATGATGAACGGCGCCAATACCGGCAAGATGCTGGTGCGCCTCACCGCAACCCCAGGGACTTCACGATGAGCACAACACCCGAACAAAGCGTCCGGCAGCTACAACCTCGGCGGCGACCTGCCCGTCCACCGGCTCGGCTACGGCGCCATGCAGATCACCGGCTCCGGCGTCCGGGGCGACCCGGCCGATCCCGACTAGCCTTCCGCGTCCTGCGGCGGGCCGTCGAACTCGGCGTGAACTTCATCGACACCGCCGCGCCAGCCGATTCCTCGCTGCGCCACATCCGCTGGGAGCTACCGCCGATCGTGGACAGATCGACGTCCGACAGACGACTGTGCGCAAACCGACCGTGAAACGCCCGTCCCGAAAGGGGGACTGACCCGCAACGGCACGAACATCCCCGACAGCGCTGCTTCCCACCTCTCGAACGGCACACCGGGCGCGGGTCCCGGATCTCACAATCGCTTGGTGCGCAACGGCTTCGATGCGGCCACTACGCACTCCGGGGGCGCGCCGCGTAGCGGGCGACGGCCGCGACGGCCGCGGCGGGCAGGAAGTTCAGCAGCCAGAAGGGGATTTCCTCGGCGAAGCCGTAGCCTTCGTCGATCACGCCGACGGCCATGTTGCCGCTGACCAGTGCCAGCCAGACGAGCAGGAAATCCTCTGTGGCGCGGCGGATTCCGCGCTTGCCGAAGGCCGAGCCGACGAGCACGAACACGGCGAGCAGGACGAATCCGACGAGGATGACGACGGTGGTGCGGCTCATCTGGTCTCCAGTTCCGGCGCCGTGTTGGGCGCCTGTGCGGTAGGTAGTGAGGTCACAACGGCCAATGCCAGCAGGACGGCGGCGACGGCGCCGTCGAGCAGCAGCAGCGGCCAGCCCGCCATCCCGCCGGCCACGGCTAGCGCGAGAAGGGCAGCGAAACCCGTTGCCCCGGCGAGGCGTTCGGTGCGGTCGAAGCCGCCGGTGGAGATCAGGAACACCAGCATGCCCACGGCGAACACGGCGGGTCCGCCGACGATGACGAGCACGTCGGGCCACTCGGCGTGGTGGTCGGGGTGCGACATGGTTTGTTCGGCCGCGACCGCGGTCACGATGATCCCGGCCACCAACAGGGCGTGCGCGTAGGCGTAGGCGCCGCGGCCCAGCTTCGCCGGATCACCCGAACGGATCACGCGGTGCACGGCCCCGTCGGATCGGCGGGTGAAGTACAGCCACCACAGCGCGAACGTCTCCACGAAGGCAACGATCAGCGACGCCGAAGCCCGTGCCCCCGAAGACAGTTCGGCATAGGTCTTCCCGATCGACAGGACCGATTCACCGAGGGCGATGATCACGATCAGACGGCACCGCTCCGCCAGATGAGCGGGCGACAACGTCCATGTCGACATGGGCGTGCGCCCGAGTCCGGGTACGGCGTAGTTCGCTGCCGGGCCGAGCACGTCGACCGCGAGCGCCGCGACCCACCACAGCAGTCGGGCGTTTCCGTCGGCGGTGGCGCCGACGATCCACAGCACGCTCGCGGCGGTCGACCAGATGCCCAGGTGCAGGTAGTTGCGCGACAGTTGGTGGCCGCGCAGCACGATCACCATGAACAACGGTCGCAACACCTGCATCGCGGCCACCGCGACCGCGAACTGCAGGCCGTGGTCTCCGAACGCCTCGGGGATGGCCGCGGACATGATCAGGCTCAACAGCATCAGCACCGCCAGCAGCACCCGCACCGGAACCCGGTCGGGGTCGACCCAGTTCGTGGCCCATGCCGTGTAGTTCCAGACCCACCACACGGCGCCGAACAGCACGAGCGTTTCGACACCGCCGCGAACGGTCAGGTGATGCAGCAGCGTCGCCGACAACTGGGTGACGGCGAAGACGTACACCAGATCGAAGAACAACTCCATCGTGGTGACCGGCGGCTCGTCACCGGACCGCCACAGCGATTGCAGCCGCATGTCCTCCTCCTCGATCGCCACACGCCCTCGGGGCGATTGGGGTGGCGTGGACGGTGATGTCGCGGCAACGTCGCCGTCCACGCCGGATATCGACGGTATGTCCATGCCCCGTCGATTCGGAAACAGTAAATAGCTGGCTACCTACAATGAGGAATTGTAAGTGCAGGTCGAGCGGGCGCCGTGCTAAGACAGCGCCGAATTCCGGTAGGGGTCGCGCGAGCCGGTAGCATGCGGCGCATGCTCAATCCCGCGGTGTCGCCGACCGAGGAGCCGCTGGACTCGCGGCGGTTGCAGCAATTCCTGTGTGTCGCGGAGCATTCCGGATTCAGCAAGGCCGCCGAGCAGCTGCACCTGAGCCAGCAGGCGCTCAGCGCGTCGGTCGCCAAGCTGGAATCTCAACTGGGGGTGACGCTGTTCGACCGCACCGGGAGGCAGGTGCGCCTGACCCCGGCCGGGAAGGCGCTGCGCGACGGCGCGTCGGTGCTGCTGTCGGCGGGTCAGGTGCTTGCGCGGCAGGTCCGCGACGCCGCCGCCGCGCAGCGTCGGCCGTTCGTCGTCGCGCACACGCCGGCGATCACTGCCGAGGAGGTACACCGCCTGCTCGAACCGGTTCGCCACGGGATGCCGGACGTGTCGGTCACCGCGCTGCAAATGTTCCCCAGCGACCTCGAAACGGCGGTCCTGAACGGCTCGGTCGACCTCGCGCTGCGGCGCGGTACCACCGTCCCCGCCACACTGGCGGCCGCCGTGATCGCCTACCACCCGCTGCACGTCGCCGTCGCCCGCGACCACCACCTCGCCGGACACCGCACCATCGCTATTCGCGACCTGCGCGACGAACGGTTCATCGTCTGGGCGCCGCCGGGCACGTCGTTCTACACCGATTTCATCCTGAGTACCTGTCGCCGTGCGGGTTTCGAACCGACACTGGTGGTGAACCGGATTCAGGGCACGACGCCCGCCACCGCGGTTCTCGACTACCCGGACGCGGTCGCCTTCGTCACCGAGCCACCCGGTCCGGCACTCGGCGGCACCGTGCAGATCATCAATCTCACCGACCCGCCCCTGGCCCCGGTCCAGGGCGTCTGGCTGCCACACACCCGATCGGCCATCCGCGACCTGCTCACCACCGGCGACAACCCACGCACCATCTCGCCGATACCGCGCCGATAACCTGCGGCACATCGCGACGCAACCTCGTACCACCCGGTCGGTCCGCACACGCACGCGCAGAACCACAACCGGATCGAACTACCAGGCGAGCATATCCTGCGCAAACAACTAATAGTGGTAAGTAAACCAATAAGTTCTGTTTCCCATTTGTGCAATACGTTCCTAGCGTCGAGTTCGCAAGATCCCGAACCGACAAGAAGGACTCACCCCATGAGCACAGTGTTGGCAGGCAAATCGGCGATCGTCGCCGCGGGCGCGAAGAACCTGGGCGGCCTCATCAGCACCGGCCTCGCCGAGCGCGGCGCGAACGTGCTGGTGCACTACAACAGCGCGAGCAGCGAGGCCGACGCCGACAAGACCGTCGCCGCCGTCGAGGCCACCGGCCGCAAGGCGGTCAAATTCCAGGCCGACCTCACCGTCCCGGCCAACGTGCGGCGCATGTTCGACACCGCCGTCGACGCGTTCGGCTCGGTCGACATCGCGATCAACACCGTCGGCAAGGTGCTGCGCAAGCCGATCACCGAAACCACCGAGGCCGAATACGATTCGATGTTCGACATCAACTCCAAGGCCGCCTACTTCTTCCTGCAGGAGGCCGGTAAGCGGCTCAACGACGGCGGCAAGGTGGTCACCGTGGTGACCTCGCTGCTGGCGGCCTTCACCGACGGCTACTCCACCTACGCGGGCGCCAAGTCCCCGGTGGAGCACTTCACCCGCGCCGCGGCGAAAGAGTTCGCCGCCCGCGGCATCTCGGTCAACAACGTCGCCCCCGGCCCGATGGACACCCCGTTCTTCTACCCCCAGGAAACCCCGGAACGGGTGGAGTTCCACAAATCCCAGGCCATGGGCGGACGCCTGACGCAGATCGACGACATCGCCCCGCTGGTCGAATTCCTCGTCACCGACGGCGGCTGGGTCACCGGCCAGACCATCTTCGCCAACGGCGGCTACACCACCCGGTGACAGCACCCGCGCGGCGCCCGGACGAAAACACCGGGCGCCGCGCCCATTTCACACCACCCCCAGGAGATGGCCATGCCCGACAACGCGTTCTCCGACCTCGCGGAGCGACAGCGAAGGAACCTCCGCACCGACCTCACCAAGACCGCCGAATGGCGACTCGACCAGCTCGACCGCATGGAACGCATGCTCCTCGAGCACGCCGACGAGTGGCGTGCCGCGCTGCGCGGCGACTTCGGGAAGCCTTCGTTCGAGCAGCAGTTCTAGATCACGGTGCCCGCTGGCGGCTGACGTTCGTTCGAATCCAGCAGCACCGAACAGCCTCCACCCCAACCCCTTTCACAGCAGGAACCGTGATGACAACCTCCGATCAGCCCAGCAGCGAATCCGTCCGTGCCCTGGTGACCGCGGTCAACACCGGAGACCGGCTCGGGTTCTACAACACCCTCGCCACCGGCGCGACGCTGTCCGACGACGGTCGTCCGCACGACCTCACCGAATGGGCCGAACGCGAAATCTTCACCACTCACGGCCATTTCGAGATCGAGTCCGAATCCGGCGACGGTCTCAGGGTGATCGCGAACTATCGCAACGACCGCTGGGGACAGATGCGTACCCGCTGGACGTTCACCGTCGACGCCGACGGCAAGATCAGCCGTATCGACACCGGTCAAGCCTGAATTCCACACTGTGCCAACGGTTCCCGAAACCGATCCGGACCGCGGCGGCCTGCCTCGCAGCAGGCTGCCGCGGTCGTCGCGGTGTTCATTCGGGCGAGCTGATCCTCGCTGGGACCCCATCGGCGGCTGGTGAGCTTGCTGTGTTCACGGTGGTTCGTACCAGGTAGTCCCACGCCTTGCCGATCGCGGTGGAGTTGTAGATGTGTTCGCGTTTGGCCAGCGACTCCGCCGGGTTCGACCAGTGCAGCGCGTCCCCGAAAGCCATGGTACGTAGCTGCTGTTCGGCCGCCTGCTCCAGCAGTAGCGCAGCGAACGTTGCGGTCGGCAGATCCGGTCCGACCGTGACGATTCCGTGGTTCACCAGGAACAGCGCGGACGCGACGCCGAGACACTCTGCGACCGCCCTGCCGAGATCGGCGGTCATGATCAGGTCCGCGGTCGCGGTGAACCGCGGCACCGCTGGAGGCACGAAGTAGTTGGCCGCGTGGCTGACCGGCACCAACTCCTTCCCTGCGGCCGCCAGCGCGATCGCGTGCGGCGCGTGGGTATGCACCACTCCCCCGACATCGGGACGTGCGGCCATGATCTCGGTGTGGATGGGGTATTCGAACTGCACCGCACCCTCGCCGTCGACAACTTTTCCGCCGCGGTCGACCAGATGCACACGGGCGGGGGTGATTTCGTCGAGGCCCCAGCCGCTGGCCTTGATCCACACACCCCGGTCCTCGGGGTCGCGGGCCGAGCTGTGGCCCCAGATGAAGTCGCCCTGGCCGTGCCGGGCGAGGATGCGACTGGAGGTGGCGACCAACCGGCGGACCTCGGTGATGTCGCTCATCGGTGTACCAGCCCGCCGTTGACCGAGATCGTCTGTCCCGTCAGGTAACTGCTGTCGTCGCTGAGCAAGAACACCGCGAGGCTCGTCATGTCGTCCGGTCCGGCGGTACGGTGCAGTGCCTGGGCGGCGAGCATGGCGTCCTTCTGTTCCGGCGATACGGTCTCCCGGGCGACCTCGGTGTAAACGGGGCCGGGTGAGAGCGTGTTGACGCGAATCCCGTATTGCCCCAGCTCGTGTGACATCGAGAAGGTCATGGCGGTGACGCCGCCCTTACTGGCCACGTAGTGCAGGTATCCGGATCTGCCGAGTTGCACGGCGTCGGAGCCGATGTTGACAATGCTGGCACCATCCGAACGTCGTAGCAGCGGTAACAGTGTCGCGGTCAGCAGCCAGGGCCCCTTGAGATTGACGGCCATGAGCCGGTCCCATTCCGCAGGGGTGATCTCCCAGAACGGTTTCATCCGGATCGTGGAAAAGATCGCGGCATTGTTGATCACACCGTCGACGCGACCGTACCGTTCGCCGAGCTCGGCGGCCAGCGTGCGACAACTGTCCGGATCGGCGACGTCGACGATGTGGTGCGAGGTGCAGTCCGCGAGCTCCTGGACGGCCGGGGACAGGTCGACGGCGGCGACCGTGGCGCCCTCCCTGTGCAGCCGCTGGGCGTAGCCGGCGCCGATACCCTGTGCGGCTCCGGTGACGACGACGACCTTCCGGTCGATGTTCGAATACCTCATGCCAGGGCCCACTTTCGGTAGTTCGGTTCGTCGGCGGGGACGATCTCGGTGGCGAGTGCTGTCAGGCAGCCGGGGCAGAACGATTGCCGCAGTGCCATGGTCCGGTCGGTGAACAGTGCCGGGTCCTCCTTGATGCCCGGGCCCGCGTTCGCTGCGGCCGAGGTCCGCACCAGCGCCTGCGACATCGGTTGCTGCGGCGACGCGCCGACCTGCGCGCCACAGTGACGGCAGCACACCGCGCCGTCGCCGCCGGTCTCGAGATTGATGTCGATGATCACGGTCGTTCTCCCGGAATGATGGTGAGAGTGGTTGTGGCGCCGGCACGTTCAGCGCGGGCCTGCTGCCGGTAGGCAGCGGTACGGTCGAGGTCCGGGTGGGCCTGGTCGTCGAGCACGACGCCGTATACATGGCGTGCCGCGTCGGGAGATACCTTGTGCGCCTGGACGTCCGCGGCCACCATCTCGGGCTCACGCAGGAACGGGTCCCCGATGCCCCCACCGCCTTGCCAATGGGTGTAGTAGACATCGTCGGCGCCGAGGGCGGTCTCGAGGTGCGGTGGGACCACGTCGCGGCGGCCGCCCATGTCGTCGAAAGCGGCGGGTATGCGTCCGGCGGCGAAGGCGGCGCGGACAGCGCTGTCGCGGATGAGGAGGTCGTGCTGGGTGGCGGCGGGATAGCCGCCGGACAGTCCGGGGGCCTGTGGCACTGCCTTGCCCGGTGCGGAGACGACCAGATGCAGCCCGTCCGGGCCGGTGTCGTGCGGGATGAAGCAGCTCGAGGCGCCGACACCGCCGCGGTAGCGACCCGGACCGCCGGAGTCGGTTTCCTCGCGCCGCCACAGATACAGGATGGGGAAGCTGAATTCGTTGATCTCCACGTCGGCGACGCGGCCCATCGGTATGCAGTTCTCGCCGCCGGTATCGACGCCGTCGCCATCGATCTTGGCGCCGAGCCCACCGGCCATGGCATCGCACAGCATGGTCACGAAGCCGCCGCCGCGCTGGTCGACACCGGCGAGCAGGGTGAGATCCCAAGTGCCACAACACACACTCATCAGCTGGCGGGAGTGCACGGGGTGGGTGGCGAGCATGGCCGCGACGGTTTCCGACACCGCATTCTGGGTCGCCCATGCCGAGGCGACCGAGGCCTTGCCGATTCCGGCGGGGAAGGTGCAGTTGTTGAGCGTGCCCGGCTCGCTGATGATGCCGATGGCGCGGTAGATGCCGCCGGGTGCCCAGGGGATGTCGGGGCAGAGCATGGTGAGCAGTACCGGCATGATACCGCCGCGCAGCCCGGCCAGGGTGCAGTTGATGATGCCATCGACCTGTGGGTCGGTACCGGTGAAGTCGAAGGTCAGCCGGTCGCCGGATTTGGTCATGGTCAGCACGATCTTGTGGATCGCGCGGTCGCCGGCGCGGCCGCCGTCCTGGTGCGCGACCGCACCCCAGCTGCCGTCGGGGAGTTCGGCGAGCTTCGCCCGCACCCGGGTCTCGGCGTCGTTCATCATCCGCTTCATGACGGCCTTGACCGTGCGGGCGCCGTACTTGCCGATCAGAGCGTGCAGCCGGTCGTGGGCGACGTTGTTGGCACCGATCTTCGCGCGCAGGTCCAGCGCGACCAGCTTGGGTACACGGGATCGCCGCAGGTATGCGTCCTCGACATCGGCTCGCAGACGGCCGTTTTCGACGATCTTGACCGGCGGTGTGGGGATGGATTCCCAGAACACGTCGCGGCCGTCGACCGACCAGCTTCCGGGGGAGACTCCGCCGAGATCGACCTGGTGGGCGACGGCGGCGGTCCACCCGAACAGTTCGCCGTCGTGGAACAGCGGCGCCAGCACGGTGACGTCGTTCTGGTGCAGCCCGCCGCCGACCCACGGGTCGTTGCACAGGAACAGGTCGCCGGGCCCGAACCCGGGATTCGAACTGCGGTGGTGCAGTGTCCATTTCGCGGCCATGTCGACCGAGGCGGCCAGCTGCATGTTGTAGAGGCCGACCTGGACGGTGTCACCGGTCTCGTCGAGGATGGCGGCACCGAAGTCGTTGCAGTCGGTGACGACGACCGAGCCGCTCATACGCTTGATGGCGTCGCCCATCTCCTCGGTGATCGCCGCCAGGCGGTGCCGGACGACCTCGTAGGTCAGCGGGTCGAGGGCGGTGACCTCGTCCGGGTCCACCCGGTGCAAGGCAACCGCACCGACCGCGCGGGTGTCGGTGGCAAGTGATTCCGGTTGAACGGCAAAGCGTTCCGAACCGGCCACGGGAACTGCGGGCATGGGTCAGCCCTCCTTCGTGACATCGGTGTCCGCGTCCGCGGACCGGTAGGTGATGACGAGATTGCCGAGACGGTCGACGGTCGCCTCGGTGCCGCGCGGCAGTGCCACGGTGGTCGTCGGCGCTTCCACGACCGCGGGCCCCACGAGCCGATGACCGGCGCCCAGCGCCGTGTAGTCGTAGATCGCGGCCGCTTCCCGGCCGTGGACCACGTCGAGAAAAACCTCGCGGGTGCCGCGCGGGACGGGATCGCCCTGGTGCACTGCGTGTTCGGGCAGGATCGGGCGGATGGGCAGGTGCCCGACGGCGCGTACCCGGTAGGTGATCACCTGCAGTCCGGCGTCGGCGAAGCCGGAGCCTTTGCCGTAGATGCTCTCGTAGCGGCGTTCGAATTCGCTGCCGACGCCGGCGATATCGTCCCCGGCGAGCTGCCCTCCGGGGACCGGGGTCGAGACCTCGGCCATCTGCATGGTGTAGCGAATGTCGGCTTCCCGTTCGTAGGTCACGGTCTCGAACCGGAGCCCCTGATCTCGCAGGCGTTGCCGCAGTTCGTCTTCCAGCTCGGTGTAGACCTCGTTCACGGCAGTGTCCGGCGGCGGGAAGGTGTGCGGGCGGCTGCGCTCGGCGGTCAGCACGATGTCCGATGCGGCCAGGCCGTAGGCGGAGAACACCGCCGCGGTCGATCCCAGCGGCACCACGACCTGGGCGACACCGAGGTCGGCCGAGTAACTGGCCGCATGCACCGGCCCGGCGCCACCGAACGAATACAGCACGAAGTCACGGGGATCCTGGCCGGTGTTGACCACGACCTTGCGGACCAGATCGGCGGTCTGGGCGTTCTGGATCGCGTAGATCGCCTGTGCCGCGTCGGCCACCGACAGGCCGAGGGGTTCGGCGATATGTGTCCGGATTGCTTCGGTGGCAAGTTCTTTCGATAGCTGTTTGCGCCCGCCGAGGAAGTTGTCCGGGTTGACGATGCCGAGCACGACGTCGGCGTCGGTCACCGTCGGCTCGGTGCCACCGGCGCCGTAGCACGCCGGACCCGGCCGTGCCCCGGCGCTGCGCGGGCCCACGCGCAGGTTGCCGCCCGCGTCGATCCAGGCGATCGCACCGCCCCCGGCCCCGATGGTGTGCACGTCGACCATCGGCGTGCTGACGGTGTACTGATTGAGCACCGTCGATGTCGAGGTGACCGGTTGGCCGTCGCGGACCAGTCCGACCAGGAACGTGGTCCCGCCCATATCGGTGGAGATGACGTTGCGGTGCCCGAGTGTCTCTGCGAGATTGCGGCACCCGATGACACCGCCGGTGAGGACCGATCCGATGGTCGTGATCGCGTGTGAGGGTGCGTCTTTGGATGATACGCAGCCGCCGGAGCCCTGCATCACCAGCAGGGTGCCGGTGAAGCCGCGATCCTTCAGCTCATCCTCGAGCGGCCGCAGGTAGGCTGCCAGCCGGGGGCCGACCTGTGTGTTCATGATCGTGGTGACGCTGCGTGCGTATTCGCGGATACGCGGGCTCACATCGCTCGACAGCGCCACATAGAGATCCGGAGCCTCCTCGCGGACGATCTCGCGGATGCGCTGCTCGTGCACCGGGTTCCGGAACGACCACAGCAGGCTCACCGCGATGGATTCGACGCCGTCGGCCAGCAGCGCGCGCACCTGGTCGCGCACGGCTTGCTCGTCGAGCGGGACGATCACCGCGCCCTTGTAGTCGATGCGCTCGTCGATCTCGCGGATGCGCTCGTGCGGCACCAATGCCGCGGGTTTGGCGGTGCGAGCCATGTGCTGGATGTCGTCGCTGCCCAGCCCGGCGTAGCGGCCTTCCAGGTTCATGATCGAGATGGAATCGGCGTGGCCGCGAGTGGTCAGGAATCCGACCCGGGCAACGTCACCGGTGACGATCGCGTTGAGGGTGGAGGTGGTGCCGTGCACGATGTAGTCGGTCTCCGACAGCAGTTGCGCGGTCGTGATATCCAGCGCACCGGCCAGATCATCGATGGCGGTGAGGAAGCCGCGGGCGAAATCCGGTGGGGTGGAGGGTGTTTTGGCGGCGGCGAGCCGGTTGTGACGGTCGGCGACGAAAGCGTCGGTGAACGTGCCGCCCGTGTCGATTCCGATGACGTAGGGCATGAGGGCCTCCGAGGATGAGAGAGCTTGGGGTACAGACGGTTTCGGGTGTCACAGCAGCACGTTGACCGCCTTGGTCTGGGTGTAGCTGAGCAGTTCTTCCAGGCTTTCCTCGCGGCCGACACCGGAGGCCTTGTACCCGCCGAACGGGACATTGGGGAAATGACGCGACGAGCCGTTGATCCAGGTGAACCCCGCATCGAGCGCGCCGATCACGCGATGCGCCCGGGTGATGTCGCGGGTCCACACGCTGGCGGTCAGCCCGTAGTCGACGCTGTTGGCGATATCGACGGCGTGCTGTTCGGTGTCGAAGGTGAGGATCGACAGCACCGGGCCGAACACCTCCTCGCGGGCGACGGTTGCCTGTGGGGTGACCCCGCCGAGCACGGTGGGCCGCAGGTAGTGACCGCGAGGGAGGCCGTCGGGCCGGACACCGCCGGTCAGCACGGTGGCACCTTCGGCGACGGCGGTGCGGATGTAATGGTGAGCGCGATCGAGTTGCCGCTGCGACACCAGCGGCCCCTGCTGACAGTGTTCGTCGAACGGGCTGCCCACCGTGCGTGCCGCCACCTCGGCCACCACCCGGGCGGTGACCTCCTCCGCGACGCTCTCGTGCACCAGCAGCCGCGAGTTGGATCCGCACGACTGCCCGGACCAGGTGAAGTTCATGCCGAATACCGCTCCGGCGGCGGCCTTTTCGAGATCGGCGTCGTCGAACACGAGCATGGCGTTCTTGCCGCCGAGTTCGAGTGTGATGTCCTTGACCGTGTGCTCGGCCGCCTCGCGCTGCAGCGCCCGGCCGGTGGGTTCGCTACCGATGAACCCGATGCGTCGCACCTGCGGGTGGCGGGCGATGGCGCGGGGCACGGCCGGACCGTCCCCGACGAGGATCGACAGCACTCCCGGCGGTAGCTCGCCCGCCAGCAACTCCCCCAGTCGCAGTGATGACAGCGGCGCCACCTCCGGCGGTTTCACCAGCACGCAGTTGCCGGCGACCAAGGGAGCGGCGAACTTACAGGCGAACATCAGCGGATGGTTGAACGGCACGATCCGCGCGCAGATGCCGATCGGCTCCCGCAACGTGTAGTGCAGGTTGGCGCTGGCCGGGATCGTCGCGCCCTTCATCTCCAAAGCGAGTGCGGCGAACAGGCGCAGATGCTCCACCGCCATCGCGACATCGGCGCGAGCATTGGCGATGGGCGACCCCGCGTCCACGGAATCCAGGGCCGCCAATTCCTCGGCGTGCTGCTCGATCACATCAGCAACCCGGCGCACAATCGCCGCGCGTTCCGGCGCCGGGGTCATCCGCCAGGAATGTCGCGCCGATTCCGCTGCGGCGACGGCAATTTCGACATCGGTCTCGTCACCGTCCGGGACGGACGCGATGACGGTTTCGGTAGCCGGTGACCGGACGTCGTAGGTCCGGCCGGACGCTGCTGCGACCGAGCGACCACCGATCAGCAGCCGGAACTCGCGATCGAGGTGCCGCGCGATATGAACGGGGATTTCGGCATCGAGCCTGAGGGTCATCGGGTACTCCTGGTGGTGTCGGCGTACAGCCAGTCGCTGTAGCGGTAGCTGCTGGGGTCGTGCTCGCGCAGATAGGCGTTGCGCAGGGTGGCGGTCATGCCGTCGCAGTGCCACAGGTCGCCCCACCAGCGCGCGGTGGTCTGTACCCGGGCGGTGCGAGGGATACGGCGGTTCTGGAAATCGGTCACCGCCTGTTTCCACCGTCCGGTGGTGAGGGGTGCGGCACCGAGGGCGCCTGCGAGGGTGTCGGCGTCCTCGATCGCCTGGCAGGCGCCCTGGGCGAGGTACTGCAACATCGGGTGGGCGGCATCGCCGACCAGAAGCAGCCGGTCCCGGTGCCAGCTGCCGATGGGTTCGCGATCGCTCATCGGCCACCAGCGATCGCGCCACAACTGCTCAAGCGCCGATTGCACTGGCCCACAGCACTTCTCGAACGCCAGGTCCAGTTCGTCCGGGCCGCCCCACTCCGGCGCGCCGGCGTCGAATCGCCCGCTGCGGAACACGGCGACGGTGTTGAGCATTTCGCGCTGCCGCAACGGATACTGCACCAGGTGGCATCGGGGTCCGATCCAGCCGACAACCTCGTCGAGGTCCGAACCGGTCGCGGCGCCGACCGGCATCGCGCCGCGGTAGGCGACATAGCCGGACGGTACGGGTGCGTCGTCGCTGATGGTTGCTCGCAGCCGGGAGTTGAGCCCGTCGGCGCCGATCACGATGTCGCTGGAGAACTGTTCTCCGGTAGTCAGTGTGGTGACGACACGGTCGGCGTGTTCGGTCACGGTGTCGGCTTCGCTGTCGGTGCGCAGATCCACGCCGGCGTCGCGGGCGGCGTCGAGCAGAATCCGATGCAGGTCGCTGCGGTGTGTGACGACGTACGGCGCGCCGTAGCGGTCCTCGAAGTCGGCGTCCAGTTCCAGCGCGGTCAGGCAGTCGCCGGACAGCGCGTCCCGCAACGAGATGCGGCGCGGTACGACACCGCTGTCGACGACGCGGCCGAGCAGACCCCACGCGGCCAGAATGCGGGTGGCGTTCGGGCCGAGTTGCAACCCGGCGCCGACTTCACCGAACAGCGGCGCTTTTTCGATGAGGCGGACGGTGCGCCCGGTGCGGGAGAGGGCGAGCGCCGTGGCCAGACCGGCCACTCCCCCGCCGACAATCAACGCTTCGGTTCGAGATTGCATGGTGACATGTGCCTTTCGATGTTCACAGCCAACGGCTCAGCGACGGCGCCGCCGGATCGGGTGCGGGGCCCCGCCCGGTCAGCCAGGCCGCCAAATCAGGCATCGATCCCGCGATCACAGGTGCGGAGTGGTCGGCCGGCCAGCGGCGCCCGTTCTCGAACTCGACCGCGAACAGCGGATCGGTGCCCCGCTGCGCGCGGTATGCGATCACGTCGGCGACCAGTCGCTCCAATACCGGCGCGGGCACGTCGGCGAAGCTGACCCCCGCGGCCAGATCGACTGCGTGGACCCACACTTCGCGGCTGCGCAGCCACGGAATCTCGGTGGCAGCGACCGTCCTCCCCTGGGCGGTGACCACCGGTCTGCGCCACTGCTGCGGAGTCAGGGCGCGCAGCCGCCGCTCCAGCCCGGCCGCGGTGTCGCGCAGATCCTGGCGCAGCCGGTCGGCGGGTTCGCCTGCGCGGGAAGAGATTTCCTCGTCGCGAGCCTCGGGACTCGGATACATCGGGTTCGGGTCACCGGTCGCCGCCCAGTCGGCCAGGCGCCCCAGCGCCCGCGCGTTGCCCGTCAGGTGAGCCAGCACGTGACGGCGTGTCCAGCCGGGCAGCGAACTGTCCAGCCCGAGTTGGTGATCGGGCAGTCGGTCGACGA
Organism: Nocardia mexicana NBRC 108244; assembly: GCF_001613165.1. GTDB lineage: Bacteria > Actinomycetota > Actinomycetes > Mycobacteriales > Mycobacteriaceae > Nocardia > Nocardia mexicana. The sequence goes on along the minus strand of NZ_BDBV01000022.1, from coordinate 219,187 downwards.
TGTCGAGAAGAACGGCAGTGCCGCCGAGCATCCAGTCCAGGGCCGTCTCGGGCCGGGTCTCAGTCATGATCGGCTCCCGACCCGACCGGCACCGCGCCGGTGATCGTCTCCGCGACCACCGGGTTGCGCAGTTCACCGAGCCCCGAGACGCTGGTGCGCAGAACAGCACCCGGGCTCAGGTAGCGGCGCGGGGTGCGGGCGTGACCGACGCCGCCGGGGGTGCCCGTGGCGATGACGTCGCCCGGTGCCAGGGTGAGGATCGCCGAGATGTATTCGATCAGCGCCGCGGCATCGAAGACCAGATCGCCCGGGGTGGCCGATTGCACCTGCTCGCCGTCGACCCACCCCGACAGCCACGCGGTGGCGGGATCGAATTCGTCGGGTGTCACCAGTGTCGGCCCGAAGGGTGTCGTGGCCTCGAATGTCTTGCCCTGCAACCATTCCGGTGTCCGATACTGGTAGTCCCGCACGGTCACGTCGTTGAGCACGGAGTATCCGGCGATGGCCGCTACCGCGGCACCGCGGTCGGCATGCCGGACGCGGCGGCCGATCACCACCGCCAGTTCGGCCTCCCAGTCGAGCTGCGCGCTGGCTGCCGGTGCCACGATGTCGTCACCGGCGCCGACCAGCGCTTCGGGGAACTTCGCGAAGAGGGTGGGATATTCGGGGATCTCGCGGCCCATTTCGGTGATGTGGTGGCGGTAGTTCAGCCCGACGCACACGATCTTTCCCGGCCGGGGCACGACCGGTGCATAGTCGAGGACCGCCACATGCCGGCGGCGGCCGCCCTGGGCGATCGACTCCCAGCCCGGCAGCGCGAGCAACTGACCGACATCACCGATTCCGAGATCGTGCACCGCGCCGTCGTCGGCGATCCTGGCGGCGAACGTTCCCGCATCCGATCGCAGCGTCGCCAGTCTCATCGCGTCACCTCGGCCCGGAACTGGTGCAGTGCTTCGAAAATCGGCGTGTCGGCGAACCGGAACAGATCCAGATGCTCGCCGACGCCCGCGGTGATCGCCACTGGCTGCCACGACGGCACCACGAACAGGTCACCGCGGTCCACCCCGTACTCGCAGTCCCCGACTCGCACCCGCCCGGCTCCGGAGAAGACCTGATACACCGACGATCCGACCTCCCGGACAGTGGCGGTGGAGACCCCGGCACGCAGGCGATGGAACTCGGCGCGCATCGTCGGCATGACGTCGCCGCCGGTGGTCGGATTGGTGAACCGAACCGCCGCGTGCCCCGGCGCCACCGCACCGGGAAATCCCTTGTCCGCCAGATCGAGCTGGTCGGTGAGGGCCCGGTCGGTGTGTTCCCACCGGTACGCGGCGATCGGCGAACTCGGACGCCGTCCCGCCTGCGATACCGGGGTCAGGCCCGGATGTGCCCACAACCGTTCCGAACGCGAAATACTCGGTGTCGCAGTAGTTTCCGGGTGCTCGGCACCGAATTCGAAGAACGACGAGTCGGTGTAGCGGACGAACGGGATGTCGAGGCCGTCGATCCAGGCCATCGGCCGACCGGTGGTGTTGTAGTGGCCGTGGAAATGCCAGCCCGGCGTCAACAGGAAATCCCCGCGGCGCATCGCCACCGGGTCCCCGTCGACCACCGTCCACACACCTTCGCCCTCCACGACGAAACGGAAGGCGTTCTGCGAATGCCGATGCTCGGGCGCGGTCTCGCGGGGACCGAGATACTGGATCGCCGCCCACAATGTCGGCGACACGTACGGCGCGCCACCCAGTCCCGGATTTGCCAGCGCGATCGCACGGCGCTCACCGCCGCGGCCCACCGGCACCAGCTCTCCCGCGCGTGCCGCCATCGGCGCCAGCGTCGACCAACGCCAATGATGCGGGCGCGCATCGGAATTCGGCTGCACCGGCATCAGATCCCCCAGTTGCGTCCACAACGGGACCAGATGCTCATGCTCGAAATCTCGGTACAACTGCGACAACGCCACCTGATCGGCAGCGTCCGCCTCGGACGTCGTGGCCACCGCGTTTCCTTCCAGCTATCTGTGATGTGAAGCTGGATTCGACGCTAATGTGATCCGTCTCATAAATGCACTAGGATTCTGCTATGCGGGATCGACCCACCTATCCACAGAGCTCTGTCGACAACGCCCTACTGCTCATCGCCATCCTCCGCGACCAGGGGGAACTCACGGTCAAGGACGCGGCCGCGGTTCTGGGAATCTCGTCCTCGACGGCGCACCGCCTGCTGTCGATGCTGGTGTACCGGGACTTCGCCGTGCAGGACGCCACCCGCCGCTATCTGCCCGGCCCCGCACTGTTCCTGGGCGCCGTCGAACATCGGGCAACCAGCCGGCTGAACCTGCTCACCCGCCCGCTCATGCGCCAACTCCGCGATGAGACAGGCGAATCCGTGCATCTGGTCGTGCGCAGCGGCCGCTGGGTCCGATTCATCGGCAGCGTCGAATCGCAACAGGCACTACGGGTCGGCGATCGGCGCGGGGCGATCATGCCCGCCCGGACCGCCTCCACCGGAAAAGCCATGCTCGCCGATCTCACCGCGGTCCAACTCGCCCGCCTCTACGCCCGCCGCGGGCCCACCCCCGCCGACGACCGCGAAGCCCACCTCACCGACCAGGATTGGACCACCCTGCAACGCGCCCTGGAATCCGCCCGACGCCTCGGCTACGCCGTCAACGCCGATGACACCGAAAAGGGTTTGACCGCAGTAGGAGTCGCGCTTCGCACCAGCACCGGCCAGCCCATCGCCGGACTCTCCGTCGCCGCCCCCACCATCCGTATGAATCGCCGGCTCGCCGACAGAATCGGACGCCGACTCGTCGCACTGGCGACCGAAAGCCGGCAGGTCCTCGACCAATTCCAGTGAGCCGGACACAGCGTAGCCATTGCCCGCCACGGTTGGCACGGCCGAACCGGGGGTACAGCCTGACTCACCGGCACGTCCGACTCTGATATGCGGTCCACTCCAACCCGGCGCGGCCGAACTCGGTAGATCAGGGTCCACGAGTTACTACGGCACGGGCGTGACGTCGTGCTGCGAGGGATCAGGGCGGCTCTGGCGCCGCCGACCGTTCGAGTTCACGCGACACGGCGGCGACGGCGGCGGTCATGGCCGTGCGGTGCCGCTCGAGGCGCTGCGGGGATTCGGGGCCGTCGGCGGCGAGAGTGCGCAGTGACGGTGAGGCGTCGGCCCAAGCGGTGACGAGGCCGAGCACGAGCGCCAGCACATCGGCCGCGTCGGCGTCGGCGTGCTCACGCAGTGCCTCGACCTTCGGCCGGTACGCACCGATCTCCCCGGACGTCGCCTCGGGCCGTTCGAGATTCGCCCACGTCGACAACCGCAGCACCGCCGGATCGATCAGCAGATAGTCGAACAGCCGGCCCGCGTAGCCGGGCAGGTCGGCGGGCGTGAACCGCCGCCGTGGCAGAACACCACGGCAGCGCATCACCACACTCGCCACCCGCACCGCGCCCGCCCCGGCACCCACCCTGCTCAACGCCGCGGCACACGCAATCGACGCCGCGACCGTGCTGCTGGCCATCGCCCGCGACCCCGTCGGCGTGGGAAGCCGCGACGGATGGCAGACAGCCATCACCAGCCTCGCCTACGCCTTCCACCTGGTCAACGACGAGCACAACGAACTCACCCAGCCCGTCCACTAGCGGCGTCACAGGGGCCTTGTACGACAACGGATTCACCGACCTCGCACAATCCGTCGGCGGCCTTGCCCAAACCGTCCGCCGATCAGTGGGAGGCCAAGGGCCGCAACCGTTGTCGCACGAGTTGCGGCCCTCGCCCGCGCGGTCCGGCGGGCTCGGTCAGTTGTAGAGACCGAGCTGTGGCGGCAGCCCGTATCGTTCCGGTGTCGTGTCGGCCAGGTGCGTGGCCTCCCACTGGTAGTGGTTGATGATGCTGGGGTCGAGCGTCTCCATCGGCATCCACGCTTCGTCGATCACCGTCTCGATGTGGTCCGATTCGCGCTTGGCGCCGATCTGGACAGTGCAGGCCCAGAAGCCTTCCTGCACAGCACGACAGGCGTCGTAGATCAGATAGTTCGGGTCGAGCGCGTTCAGCGGCGGAACGGCCTTGATGACATTGCCGATCGCCAACGGCAGGGCCCGCAGGATCGCACCCTCGATGGTGTTGCCCGCGGCGTTCCCGAGACCGTTGACGATATTGAAGAAGTCGCTCAGCTTCTGATCGGTCACCGGATAGGTGGTCGGCCCCTGCCCGATGCCCGCACCGCCGACCGCGCGCCAGTCGAGGACGATCGCGTCCTTGCCGTCGAGCGTCGACTTGGCGCCGCGGCTGACCCTGCCCTGCACGGTCTGCCCGTCACCGGCCGGGAACAGCCACGGGAACAGCCTGTACAGCGGCGCGAGCTGCGGAATATCCGTGGGGAGCGGCAGGAACCGGTTGGTGATCGTGCCGCCTTCGTTGGTCGGCTGGTACTGGTGCTTACCGGCCCAGGCCAGCATGGCCACGTCTTCCATCAGCTTGACGAAAGGCCCGCTGCACGACAAATGGTCGGTGATCGCGGGAGTCAGAATGGCGGCGAGCGCGTTGGTGACACTGCCGACGGGCAGCCGCAACGTCAGCTCGAGGATCGATACCGAGGCGGGCAGCGTCGAACAGGTCGGCACTGCCAGCACCATGTTGTCGGGACCGAACATCGGCCCGCCCTCACCCATGAATTTGAAGATGTCGCGCTTGCGCTCATTGCTCGATGTCCGGAATGCCTGATAGGTCAGGCGCCAATTCTCGTTGTACGACGAGCACGCCTCGCCCAACTGGTCCGCCAGGCGATAGTTCGAGTTCGGATTCTCCGACTTCCATTCGACGGCCATGTTGTGGGCCTCTGGGCTCACCGGCACACTGCCGTCGGCCGGCTTGGTCGCCGGGACCTGATCCTGATTCGGCACCAGCAGGCAGTTGTCGGCCCAGTTGGGCACGCTGTCGCGGTCGAAGTCGACCCACATCAACGACTCCGATTCCGGCGGTGGGTTGCCCCAGGTCCAGCCGCCCGCGGGCACCTCGGGTTCGGGGCCCGGATCCGGGATCGGCACGCCGAGATCGGGCGGCGAATCGGTGCACCCCCAGATGCCGCACTTCGGCGGATCCGGAATCGGAAGCGGAGCCAGCGGCGCCGCCGACGCCACCGCGGGCAGTCCCATCACCAGGACGGTCGTTACCGCCGCACCCCATCGCAATCCTGCCTTGGGCCTCATCGCAACTCCCCATGTCTTTCGGGATCAGCTCCCGAGCACTATCGAAATACCGCGTCGTACCTCAATGCGGGTTGTGAGGTACGCTACCGTTCCCCGATAGGCCTGACAATAGGTACGAGAAGGTTTCTCATTCGCTACCATCGGGGGCATGACGATGGCAGAGGCGTTCGCTCCCAGCTCGCTGCCCCGGGGTCGGCACCGGCTCAGCCGCGAAGACGTAGCCAGCTCCCAGCGCGGGCGGCTGTGCATCGCCGCGTTCGATCTCGCGGCGGAGAAGGGCTACCACGCCGTCACGGTGATCGATCTGGTGAAGGCGGCCGGCGTGTCGAAACGCACCTTCTACGAGCTGTTCGACAGCATCGACGAATGCTTCGGCGCGGCCCTGGAGGTCTGCGTGGACGTCGCGGTCGACAGAATCACCGACGCAGTTTCGGTCGCCAGCACCCCCGACGGTCCACCCGATTGGCGCTCCCTGCTGGACATTTCGATCCGCACCTACCTGGAAACCCTTGCGGCCGAGCCTAATGCGGCCAAGGCTATGCACGTGGAGATCATGGGCGCCGGACCCGTCTCGGCCGGCACACGATTCACCATGGTGCGCCTGTTCGGCGAACGAATGCGGGCACTGCACAGCCTCGCGGTCAGCCAGGACCCCACCATCCCCCAGCCTCCTCCGGAGGCCTTCGATTTCTTCGTCGACGGCCTGGACGGACGCATGCGCCATCACCTGCGCACCCAGCCCGCCGCGACACTGCCCGAGCTGACCCCCCTTCTCGCCCAGTGCGCGATGGCGCTGTTCGGCAAGCCGGAATATACGAACTCACCACCGGCGACCTGAACCACGACATCAGGCCCGCCCCTGTGGAAGCGGTCCCCACGGCCGAGGGTCTCTCGTCGTCCTCGAATGGCACTGCCGAATGACCGACCCCGGCAACGGCTCCCTCCACGAGGAACCCTGCTACACCCCGCCTCACCTACGGCGGAAACCACCAACCGGCCAGACGGGCGACACGAACGGCCTGCGGGGCAACGCCCGCGCCTTCTGCCCGCCGGTCAGGTCAGGTCGGACACTGCGGCTGTGCCGATCTTGTGGTCCACGATCGATGAGGCCGCGCCGCACACGCCCACGGCGCCGACGACGGTGCCGTTCATGCGGATGATCACCCCACCGCCGTTCGGGACCAGCGAATGACCGTCCGGCTGCCGGCGGTCCGGCACTCGGTGGTCACCGGGTATCGGGGTGGTGATGTGCACGGTGTCGAATCCGAATGCGAGGGCGATGTCCGCGTTTCGTTTCGCCGCATCGACCGCGGCCGGGGACGCGCCGTCCATACGCGCGAACGCCACCATCGTGCCGCCGCTCTCCACCACCGCGACGCAGACCGATTCCTCGAGCTCACCCGCCACCCGGCGAGCAGCCGCGATCACTGTTTCGGCCTGTTCCAAGGGAATTCCCGACGCCACATCACCAAATTAGCGGAGATCCGGCTTCCCGGTCCCACTGGAGCTGGGCGCGCCCGCCACCAAGGCAACGCACCGCGGACGCCTGGTCCACCGCGGTGATCAACGGCATCGTGTCGCGGCCGCCCTGTCGAATTGCCCTCCGGGACCACCGGATTCGAAGCGAAGTCGGTCCGGGCGGCGGCCGCAGCTCGTCAGGCGGGTACCAGCGTCAATGTCCGGCCGTCGGCGACGGCGGTGCCCGGATACAGGACCGTCGCCTCGTCCCGGGTGAGAGTGCCGTCGTCGCCGATGGTGAAGCGGCGCAGGACTTCCTGGGCACCCATCGGATCGGTGCCCAGCGCCCACAGCACCTTGCCGCTCGGCGACATCACCGACGATTCGGAGTACACACCCACCCTCGGGTCGAAGTCGGCGGTGGGCAGCGCCCGCAGGCTCCCGTCCGCCTCGATCGCATAGGAGCTGATGGCGGCCGAGCCCATATTCGGCACATACAGGTAGCGGCCATCGGGGGTCATGCTCGGAACGTGCGGGAGCAGGCCCGCCGGATACGGCGACCCGGCCACCTCCGACAACGTCCCGTCCTCTGCCCGGTTGAACGCCTGCACGGTGGCGCTGAGTTCGTTGACGATGTACAGGTGCCGGCCGTCCGGGGTGATCGTCGGGAACAGCGGGTTCATGCCGCCGGCGACACGCTGTTTGGCCCCGGACAACGTACCGTCCTCGCGGATGTCGAAGACCACCACCTGCCTGGACGGCACGCTGGCCACGTACAGATTTCGCCCATCGGGCGACACCGACGCCGAGCCCAGGCCGTCGATCGCGAGGCCGAGCGGCGTCACAGGACCGTTCTGGACCACAATCCCATCACTGTCGAAACGCACGGGTACCACCGCCGCATTCGTCACGCCGACGAGAACGAAGGCGTCGCGGCCGTTCGGCGCGAACGTGATGTCGACCGGCACGTCGGGCAAACCGAGCGGTGTTCGCGGGGTGAGGCTCCCGCCGGACCCGATGGCGTAGGGAATCAACCGCGGATTCTGCGTCGGCGCCACGAACAGGAACCGGCCGTCCGGTGACGCCGCCTCCGGCCAGTTCGGCGGAGGGCCGGTCGGTGTCCGGCCGATCGGAGTCGGGGGCCCGGCGTCGGAGGCGTTGTATCCGACGACCCCGTCGCTCATGAATCCGTGCATATAGATGCGGTATTCGGACGCGTCCGCCACCGCAGGCTGTGCCGCCGCCGTGAATCCGGGCAAGATCGTGGCAGCGACAGCCAATACTCTGATGGCGTTCCTGCGCCGCCGACTACGGCCGTCGGAGTTCGCCCGGCGGCGCATCCCCGACGCACCCTTCGTCGTTGAATCCGATGTCATGTCGCGGAGCCTAGGACCGGCCCAACGGTCAGAACGTCCAGGATTTGGACACTAGGTGGCCACCGCACAACGGAAGTCCTCGACGCGCGCCGGGATCCGCCGGATACCTGGGTTCACCGCCGCTCATTCCCCGGTAGGAAGCATCGAATGCCATTGTGACATACCCTATTTCGTCGATCAGCTGGCCGTAGACGCTGCCGGAGGTCCGCTGCTGCCCGGATGGGCGCAGATGATGTCGATGGGGCCAACAGAAGTATCATATATTTTATACTTTAATATTGCCCACCGTCTCCGTGGCAACCACCATGACCGACAATCCCACCCCGCAACAGAGCAGAGGCAACTCGATGACGATCACCCGGCCCGACTCGACCATCGACGACTCGACCCGGCGCCCGCTGGCCGGGCTGCGCGTCCTGGAGTTCGCCAGTTTCGTAGCGGGCCCGTCGGGCGGGATGACGCTCGGCCAGCTCGGGGCCGATGTCATCCGGGTGGATCCGATCGGCGGCGCCGCCGATTACAACCGCTGGCCGCTGTCGCAGCGCACCGGCCGCAGCCTGTACTGGACGGCGCTGAACAAAGGTAAGCGGTCGATCGCGGTCGACCTTCGCTCCCCCGAGGGCCGCGAGTTGGTCATCGCGCTCGCCACCGGCGCCGGTCCCGATGCGGGCATCGTCGTCGACAACAACGTCGGCCGCCCGTGGCTGTCCTACGAGGCCCTGACCGAACGCCGCGCCGATCTGATCCAGGTCCACATCGACGGCTACGCCGACGGTCGCGCGGCCGTGGACTACACCGTGAATCCCGATGCGGGAGTGGCGGATATGACCGGCCCTATCGAATCGGCCGCACCGGTCAACCATGTGCTGCCCGCCTGGGATCTGCTGGCTGGTATGACCGCCACGACCGGATTGCTGGCCGCCCTGCACCGTCGCACGCGCGACGGGGTCGGGTCCTTCATCCGGATCGCCCTGGCGGACGTGGCCTTCTCCACGCTGGCGAATCTGGGCTGGCTGGCCGAGGCAGACGAGCTCGGCAGCAGCCGTGCGCGGCACGGCAACCAGGTGTACGGCAGCTACGGAGCGGATTTCGCGACCGCCGACGGCAGCCGCGTCATGGTCGTCGCCCTCACCGTGCGTCACTGGGACGCGCTGCGCACGGTCACCGGCACCGGCAAGGTGTTCGACGCGCTCGAGGAGACCCTCGGCGCCGACTTCCGCACCGAGGCCGACCGGTACAGCTATCGCGAGATCATCACCGCCACCTTGCGACCCTGGTTCGCCGCCCGGCCCCTCGCGGACATCGACCGAACACTGAGCGACGCCGGTGTGCTGTGGAGCCGGTTCCGCACCGTGCACGAGGTGGCGGCCACCTTTCGCGAACAGGGCGCACCCGCGATCTTCGGCGAGGTCGAGCAGCCCGGTGTCGGCCGGGTGCTGTCCACCCGATCCCCCTTGCGCATAGGCGCCGAATACGGCGACTTCGCCATCGCGCCCGGCCTCGGCGAGCACACCGACCAGGTCCTCACCGAAATTCTCGGCCTCGGCGACGCCGAACTGGGCCGTCTGCACGACGCCGGAATTATCGACGGGACAGTGTGATTCGGCAGCACGACGCGGGAACCGTCGGCGGAACATCCTGATTCGGCTGCACGACGCGGGAACCATGGACAGAACATCCTGATTCGGCCGCGCGACACGGGAACCATGGACAGAACAGCCTGATTCGGCAGCACGACGCGGGCACCATGGGCGGGACGGCTGTGCGGTCATCGCAACCCCTCGTTGCGACGACCGCGTGGCCAGGGAAGCGCGTGCCCGCCGACTCCGGAATCAGAGCCGGTCGTCGAGCTTGTTTCGGGAAATCAGCTGCGCCGCAATCACATTGCGCTGAATCTCATTGGTGCCCTCGCCGAGGATCATCAGCGGGGCGTCGCGGAAGTAACGTTCGACCTCGTACTCCCGGGAGTAGCCGTAGCCGCCGTGCACGCGCATCGCGTCGAGGGCGACCTCCATCGCCGCCTCCGAGGCGTACAGCTTGGCCATACCGGCCTCCATATCCGCCCGCACGCCCTGGTCGATGCGGTCGGCGGCGTCGGCGGTCAACAGGCGGGCCGCCTGCACCTTGGTAACCATGTTGGCCAGGTGGGTGCCGACCGCCTGGTGCTGCCAGATCGGCTTCCCGAACGATTCGCGCTGCTGGGCATAGGCGGTCGCGTCGGCGAGCGCCGCCTGCGCCACCCCGACGGCGCGGGCGGCGACCTGCACGCGGCCGACCTCGAGCCCGCGCATCATCTGGTTCCATCCGGCACCGGGGGCGCCGCCCAGGATCGCGGCGCTCGGCACTCGCATATTCTCGAACACCAGCTCGCACGCCTCCACCCCGCGATAACCGAGCTTCGGCAGCTTCTTCGAGATGACCAGCCCCGCACCGGGTTCCACGAGCACGACGCTCATCCCCCGGTGCGCGGGCCGGGCGTCGCGGTCGGTGATGCACAGCAGCCCGATCAGCCCGGAGTGCGCGGCGTTGGAGATCCACGTCTTGCTCCCGTTGACGACCAGGTCGTCGCCGTCGGCCCGGGCTGTGGTGCGCATGGCCTGCAGGTCGCTGCCGCCGCCGGGTTCGGTGAGGGCCATGGTCGCCCGGATCTCGCCGGTGGCCATCTTGGGCAGGAACTTCTCCTGCTGCTGCTCGGTCCCGAAGGTCCGCAGCAGATACGAGATGACCGAGTGGCCGCCGATCGCACCGGCCATACTCATCCACCCGCGGGCCAGTTCCTCGGTGATCCGGGCGAAACACGCTGTGCTGACCTCGATTCCACCGAACCGCGCCGGGACCAGCAGGCCGAAGCACCCGAGTTGCTTCATCTCATCGATCAGCTCGCCGGGGTAGATGTCGTCGGCCTCGAACTCCCGCACCCGGGGACGGACCTTCTCGTCGACGAATTTGCCGACCAGGGCAACGATCTCCTGCTCGTCGGGGGTAAGGGTGTTCATTGTTCTCCTTCGTGCCTATATGTTCTATTTCAGGTCCATCGGTGCGGTCACTACACCGCTTCGACCGTCGCGGCGAGTCCCTGACCGCCACCGATACACATCGTGGCGAGCCCCTTCCCGCCGCCGCGGCGATGGAGTTCGCGCAACAGCGTGGTCACCATCCGCATGCCGGTCGCGCCGATCGGATGTCCGAGCGAGATACCGGAACCGTTGACGTTGAGCCGATCGTGATCGCGCCAGCCCCACCCCTCCAGCACCGCGAGCACCTGCACGGCGAAGGCCTCGTTCAACTCGACCAGATCGAGCCCGTTCAACAGCTTCTGCGTGTCGGTACCTTGGCGCGCAGCGAGTTTCGCGACCGCAGGCACCGGGCCGATACCCATTCGCGAGGGATCGCAGCCTGCCGCGGCCCAGCCGTCGAGAAATCCGATCGGCGTCACTCCGAGGTCGGCGAGTCGGTCCTCGGCCACCACCAGACAGGCCGAGGCCGCATCGTTCTGCTGGCTCGCATTACCGGCGGTCACCGTGCCGCCGGGTGTGATCGAACGCAGCTTGGCGAGGCTTTCGTTGGTGCTGTCGGGCCGTATTCCCTCGTCGGCGTTGACTATTCGCGGTTCCCCGCGCCGTTGCGGCACCGCGACCGGCACCACCTCGTCGTCGAAGCGGCCGTTCTTCCATGCCGCCGCCGCGCGCTGGTGGCTCCGCGCGGCATACGCGTCGGCGCTCTCGCGATCGATCGCGTAGTCGCCGGCGAGATTCTCTGCGGTTTCGATCATTCCGGAGATGCGGCCGAACCGCTCGTCCGGCTGCGACCGCTCGCGGCCACGGTCGAGGCGGTCGTAGAGCGAGACGGTACCCGCCCGCGCACCCCAGCGAGTGGCGGTCGAGTAGTACTCGATGCGGCTCATCGATTCCACCCCACCCGCCAGCACCACGTCGGCGGCGCCCGTCTGCACCATCATCGCCGCCGTCACCAGAGCCTGCAGCCCACCCCCGCAGCGCCGATCCAGTTGCATCCCCGGCACCCCGATCGGCAGCCCGGCGTGCAGCGCCACCCAGCGCCCCACACACGGAACCTCCGAGTTCGCGTAGGACTGCGCGAACACGACGTCATCGATGCGCTCGGGATCGATGCCGGACCGCGCGACCACCTCGCGAACCACGGTGGCCGCCAAGTCCTCCACCGCGACATCGCGCAGCGCGCCGCCGAAGGTTCCGACAGGAGTCCGCAGCGGATCGACGATCGCGACCCGCCGCAACAATTGCTGATTCGACAATATCCTCACACCCATCTCGATCGAACTGGCCCATGGCGGCCACCGAAGCAGCCGGCACCGCTTGCGGCATATACATTTTATATAATATTCTTCGACGGACCAGAGGACGGTGATCGAATGCCCGAGGTGGGCCCCGAGGACTTCAGCGCGATCCTGGCGCATGTGCGTGATTTCGTTCGAACGAAGGTCGTGCCGCGCGAGCAGGAGATCATGGAGGCCGACGCCATTCCCGGCGATCTGCGCAAACAGGCCGCCGAGATGGGCCTGTTCGGCTATGCGATCCCGCAGCAGTGGGGCGGGTTGGGTCTGGACCTCACCCAGGATGTCGAGCTGGCGATGGAGTTCGGATACACCTCGCTGTCGCTGCGGTCGATGTTCGGCACCAACAACGGCATCGCGGGCCAGGTGCTGGTGAACTTCGGCACCGACGAGCAGAAGGCCGGATGGCTCGAACGCATAGCCTCCGGCGAAGTGGTCGCCTCCTTCGCGCTGACCGAGCCGGGCGCGGGATCCGATCCGGCGGGATTGCGCACCAAGGCCGTTCGCGACGGCGACGACTGGGTGATCGACGGCCAGAAGCGGTTCATCACCAACGCGCCGATCGCGGATCTGTTCGTGGTCTTCGCGCGCACCCGCCCCGCCGGCGAATCGGGCCCGGGGATCGCGGTGTTCCTGGTTCCCGCCGACGCCCCCGGCGTCGAGGTCGGCGTCAAGGACAAGAAGATGGGCCAGGAAGGCGCCTGGACCGCGGACGTGGTGTTCTCCGGCGTACGAGTGCCCGCATCCGCTCTGGTCGGCGGCTCGGAAGACGTCGGATACCGGGCGGCGATGACGTCGCTCGCCCGCGGCCGCGTGCATATCGCCGCGCTGGCGGTCGGTTCGGCGCAACGCGCGCTGGACGAATCGGTCGCCTACGCGGCGTCGGCGACTCAGGGCGGTCGGCCGATCGGTGAATTCCAGCTGGTGCAGGCCATGATCGCCGATCAGCAGACCGGTGTGATGGCCGGTCGCGCGCTGGTTCGCGAAGCCGCGCAACGCTATGTCAGCGGTGCGGACCGGCGCCTCGGCCCCTCGGCGGCGAAACTGTTCTGCACCGAAATGGTCGGTAAGGTGGCCGATCTCGCGGTTCAGATCCACGGCGGCACCGGGTACATGCGCGAGGTGCCGGTCGAGCGCATCTACCGCGATGTCCGGCTGCTGCGACTGTACGAGGGCACCAGCGAGATTCAGCGTCTGATCATCGGGGGCGGCTTGCTCCGGGAAGCCGGGCGGCGCGCATGACCGCACCACCGGATTCATCCGCGACGGCCGCCGTGCGAACGGCCGCGACGTGGCTGTTCGTGCCCGGCGACCGACCGGAGCGGTTTCCCAAAGCCCAGGCTTCGGGCGCGGACCTGATCGTGCTGGACCTCGAGGACGCGGTCGCCCCCGCCCGTAAGGGCGAGGCTCGCGACCATGTCCACCAGTGGCTCACCGCCGGGAACAGCGGCGCGGTACGCATCAATGCCACCGGAACTCCCTGGCATGCAGCCGATCTCGCGATGCTTGCTCAGCACAGGGCCCCGGTGATGGTCCCCAAGGCCGAAGATCCCGGCACACTGCTGGACGCGGCGACAGCCCTCGGCGCGGGCGCCACACTCATCGCTTTGATCGAGACCGCGCACGGCGTATTGAACGCGGCGGCGGTCGCCCAGGTCGCGACCGTGCGGCGGCTGGCCATCGGAACATTCGATCTCGCGGCCCAACTCGGCATCGACCCGGGCGACCACCACGCGCTCGCGGCGGCGCGCAGCACACTCGTGCTCGCCTCGGCCGCGGCGAACCTGCCCGGACCGATCGACGGCGTCACCGGCAGTATCGATGACCCGGAACTGCTCATCGCCGAGGTGAATCACGCCCGCAGGCTCGGATTCACCGGCAAGCTCTGCATCCATCCCCGCCAGATCGGCACGGCCGGTGCCACATTGCGCCCCAGCGCCGACGAAATCCGCTGGGCCACATCGATAGTCGAGGCGAGCGGTACCGGCGATACCGCCGTACTCGACGGGCAGATGGTCGACAAGCCGGTCGTGGACCGCGCCCATCGCATCCTGACCCGAGCGAACACTCCCCTGCCCTGACGCCCGACGAAACGGAGTTGGAAATGTCCCGACCATTGCTGCAGGACCGCACCGCGGTCATCACCGGCGCCGCACAGGGCATCGGCTATGCCATCGCCGAGACGTACATCGCCGAGGGGGCCCGGGTCGTGCTCGGAGACCTCGATGCCGACACGGTGAAGCAGGCCGCCGAACGCCTCGGCGGGCCCGGCAAGGCCATCGGAGTCCGCTGTGAAGTCACCGATTCCGCGGATGTGGACGCGCTACTGCAGGCCGCGCTGGACACCTACGGCGGCGTGGACGTCATGGTGAACAACGCCGGCATCACCCGCGACGCGACCATGCGCACCATGACCGAGGACCAGTTCGACCAGGTCGTCTCCGTGCACCTCAAGGGCACCTGGAACGGAACCCGCAAGGCCGCGGCGATCATGCGCGAGCGCAAAAGCGGCGCGATCGTGAACCTGTCGTCGCTGTCGGGCAAGGTCGGCCTGGTCGGGCAGACCAATTATTCCGCCGCCAAGGCCGGGATCGTCGGCCTGTCCAAGGCCGCCGCGAAAGAGGTCGCCCACCATGGCATTCGGGTCAACGCCATTCAGCCCGGCCTCATCCGCACCCCGATGACCGAGGCGATGCCGGAGCGGGTGTGGGAGCAGAAGATGACCGAGATCCCGCTGGGCCGTGCCGGTGAGGTCGGCGAAATCGCCTCGGTGGCACTGTTTCTCGCCTGCGATCTGTCGTCCTACATGACCGGCACCGTACTCGAGGTCACCGGCGGAAGGTTGATGTAGCAGTCATGCGACAGTGGGAACCACATACCGTCACCACCGACGAGATCATCGATCCCGGTCCGGTCGCCGCGCTGGCGGCGCTGTTCGACGACGGGCTGCCGACACCCCGGCCCGGTGACGAACTGCCACCGATGTGGCACTGGGTGGCGCTGCCGCGCTGGCCGGGTTCGGCACAGATCGACACCGACGGGCACCCCGCGCGGGGCAGCTTCCTGCCGCCCGTTCCTCTCCCGCGACGCATGTTCGCCGGCGGTGAAGTCCACTGGCACAGCGAAATCCACGTCGGCGAGACCGTGCGCCGGGTGTCCCGGGTGGAATCGGTGAGCGAGAAGTCCGGTCGCTCCGGAAAACTGGTCGTGGTGGTGGTCGGCACCAGGCTCTACCGCGACGGTGGCGAGCTCGCGGTGGAGGAACGCCAAGACCTCATCTACCGCGAACCCTCGGCCCCCAGCACGACGGACGCGCCGGTCGCCGCGGCGGCGGCGCTGACACCGGCCGGCGGCCCGTTCCGGTCCGCCGGGGACAGTCGCTGGGACTTCGCGACAGATCCGACCCTGTTGATGCGATTCTCGGCCGCCACCGCCAATGCCCATCGCATCCACTACGACTGGCCGTACGCCACCCGCGTCGAGGGCTATCCAGGACTGGTCGTCCACGGCCCCCTGATCACCCTCGCCGCGGCCGAGGTCCGGCGTCTGACCGGCGCCACCGGACGCCCCGCCCGGCTGAGGCACCGCAACCGCGCACCCCTGTTCTGCGCCCAACCCGCGCAGTTGCGGACCTGCCAGGACGGCAATGCGCTGCGGGTCGAGCTGTTCGGACCCGGCGCCGAGGCAGCGGGCCCGAACGCGACCGTCGAAATCGGCCTCGGATGACAGGGGAACCGGCCATGGTTCGTACATTCACGGATCTCGATCAGGTCCGCGCCGCCCTCGGCGTACGGCTGGGCCCGAGCCAGCCGCTGGCCATCGACCAGCACCGCATCGACGCCTTCGCCGAAGCGACCGGCGACCACCAGTGGATTCACGTCGATCCGGCGCGCGCCGCCGGTGGCCCGTTCGGCCGCACCATCGCCCACGGTTTTCTGACCTTGTCGCTGCTGCCGTACTTCGGACAGCAGCTGTTTGCGCTCGAATTCGGCACGGCCCGAGTCAATTACGGCATCGACAAGGTGCGCTTCCCGGATCCCGTCCCGGTGGATTCGGCCCTGCGCTGCACCGCCACCTTCACCGAACTCCGCGACACTACCGCCGGTGCCATCCTGACCACGCGCTATGTCGTGCACGCCGCCGACGAGACGAAACCCGCCTGCGTCGCCGACACTTTGGTGCTGCTCACCTGACAGTTCCGCACATAGACGGAAAGGCGAACCGTGGCCGACAATTTGATCCGCATCCGCGGCAACCGCGGGCGGCAGCAACTGCCGGAGGAAGTCGCTGCATATGTTCGCGAACTGATCATGTCAGGGCAGGTACGCCCCGGAGAGTTCCTGCGGATGGAACCGATCGCCGAGGCGGTGGGTGTCAGCAATACACCCGTGCGCGAGGGTCTGCTCGCGCTGCGCAGTGAGGGATTCGTCGAACTGGTGCCGCGGCGCGGATTCGTCGTCGCACCGGTCTCACAGCAGGATGTGCACGATTTGTTCTGGGCTCAGGCACAATTCGCCGCAGAGCTGGCCGTTCGCGCCGCGGGCAGGATCACCTCCGAACAGATCGAGGAACTCGAGGCGATCAACGCGAAACTCGGCAACGCCATCGGCGCGGGAGATCGCGACGCCGCCGCCGGATTCGGGCACGACTTTCATCGCCATATCAATCTGACCGCCGATTCACACCGGCTCACCCTGCTGCTGGGGTCGGTCGTCAGGCACCTGCCGAATCGCTTCTACGCGTCGCTGGAGGGCCGGTTGGCAGCCAGCGGCAACGACCACCCGCAATTGATCGAGGCCCTGCGTGCCCGCGACGCCCAGCGCGCCGGGGAGCTCACCGAAAGACATATTCTCGACGGCGCGCAAGGCGTGCTCGGCATGCTCGATCAGCGCGGCCCTTGGCACGATCCCGTCACGGACACCGACTCCGAGAACACTGACACCGGCCCTGAGAAGTAATGTCTCACAACCGGTCTCAGCAGCCAGGCCCACTCAGAACTGGGGTTTGCGGTGTTCGAGATGAGCGGCGAGACCCTCTCGGACCTCCGGGCCGCCGAATCCGTAGAACTCCAGTGCCAGCGAAGCGTCGAAGATGGACCCCGCGACCTGGCGGTACCAGTTGTTCAGCGACTGCTTCGTCCACCGGATCGCGGTGGGCGCACCCAAAGCCAGTTCGCGGGCCACTTCCCGCGCGGTCGGCAGGAGTTCGGAATCCTGTTCGACGCACAGCGATACCAGGCCGATGCGCTCGGCTTCCTCGCCGGTGAGCGGACGACAGGTCATCAGGTAGTACTTGGCCTTCGCCATGCCGCACAGCAACGGCCAGCAGATCGCGGCGTGGTCACCGGCCGCGACACCGAGCCGAGTGTGCCCGTCGATGATCTTCGCGGTCTTGGTCGCCACGGACACGTCCGCGAGTACGGCCGCGACGAGGCCCGCGCCGACAGCGGGGCCGTGGATCGCGGAGATGATCGGCTTGCTGCAATCTAGGACGTTGTAGACGAGATCGCGGGCCTCGCGCATCACGCGCGACCGGACCTCGAAGTCGTCGCGCAACCGTTCGACCATCGCGAACGAACCGCCCGCCGACAGCCCCTTCCCCTCGCCCCGGATGACGACCGCCTTGACCTCGGGGTCGGAGTCGAACTCGCGCCACACCTGCGCCAGATCGGCGTGGGCGCCCTCGCCGACCGCGTTCAGGTTCGGGGCGTCGAACACCAGCTCGGCGACTCCCGCATCGTCGGGCCCGTCCACCCGCAGGTGCTCGAAGCGCGCGTAGCGACTCATATCCGTCCTCCCGTATTGTCAGCACTATCAACTAGAACATTATATATTATGTTGTGTACCCCTCCTCCTCGTCCGCGAAAAAGCGCGCGGTCCGGGTGAGCCGGTCCGCGCGCTTTCCATTGGCTCACTTGCTCTTACGGCTGGATGCCCATTTCGGGGCCGATGTACTCGCGTACCCGGACAGCCTTACCGTCGCGGGCCTCGACGATCTGCAGCAGGTGCAGTTTGACGCGCTGACCGCTGATCTGAACCTCGGTCGAGGCCTCGTTGAAGAAGCCGTTCTCGGTGTAGGTGATCCCCTCGGCACGGAAGTCGGGCACGCCGTCGTCACCGGAGCGCTCGTAGACGGCGGCGACGGCCTCGGCCACCGAGACCCATTTGTCGTCGGCGCTGTGCCACACCTGGCAGTCCTCGGTGGTGATCTCGAGGAACAGGTCGATGTTCTTCAGGGCCTTGACCCAGTTCTCGGCGAGCTCGATGGTCGCCTGGTCGGGTGTGTTGCTCATCGGTGGCTGATGCCTTCCTATCAGGGTGCCGCAGGTCGCCTGCACCACCATGATCGCCATGTGTCGGCGCAGCGAGTGTGCAGATATTGGACAGTTCGCGGCCACACTCGGCAGGATTTCAGCCGCGGATCAGGAGTGGAACCGGTGGGCAGCGAGCGTTCCGGACGGGATCCAGGTGCCGTGGAATCCCGCGGGCACGCGCACCGGCAGGTGGACCTCCGCCACCGGGTCGGCGGTGAGGTCACCGGCATCGAGGATCAGCAGATAGCCGGTGCCGCGGGCACGGTCGTGGGCGAATCCGAGGAGGTAGCCGTCGTTCTCGCCGACAGCGTCGCGCCGCGGAACGAAGACCACCTCCCCACAGGTGTGGCCGCCGGGTAGCTTATGCGCCGCACGGGTCACACCGCCTGCGAAGTCGTAGCGGTAGACCCACGAGTGGCGCCGTTCGACATCCAGGGAGAAGCTGCTCACGAAACCGAAGCGGTGCGCACGACCGATCAGCGCGTCGGCCACTCGCGGATACTCCACGGACACGTCGTCGATCTGCTCCTCCGTTACCGTGCCGCGCGCCAGGTCCAAGCGCCACCGGTGCAAGCGCGGCAACTCGCCGCCCATGTCGCCGGAGCCCCCGCGCCACAAGCTCGGTACCCGGGTACCGGTGACGATCAGGCTGCCGTCGGCCTCGAACGCGTTGAGCGTGTGCCATACGTAGCAGGGCGCGATATCGAACCAGCGGACCGGTCCACCCGTGCGAGCCATCACCCCGAACCGCGCCCGGTGCGCGTCGTCCCACCGCCACCCCACCGCTCGGTCGAACACCACCGGCAGATCCATGAACACCACATGCTGTGCCGTGACAGCGAAGTCGTGCATCATCGTCGCCCGCGGCACCTCGATCACCTGCGACTGCAGCAGTTCACCGGTCGGCGCGGCCCGGTAATATGTCAGGTACGGCGCCCGCAGTCGCCCTCCGAAGAACAGCAGCTCCCCCGAATCCGGGCAGACCTTCGGATGCGCGGTCATGGGTGTGGTCAGTTCACCACCGAAAGTGAACGGCCCCAACGTATCCAGCGCCGCATTCAACTCGTAGGGGAAGCCGCCCTCCTCGAGCGCCAGCAAGCGGCCCGCGTGCACCAGCAGATGCGTGTTGGCGGTGGTGACGCGGTAGTCCACCGTCCCGGTCGCGGCATCGAGGGCAAGATCGAAACGCGACCGGCCGGGATTGTCGTACAGCGGGGTCCGCACATATCGGTTCCGATACCACCGGGCTCTCCCGTCCCGCAGGGCAACCGCGTGCACCATGCCGTCACCGGCGAAGTAGTGCGGCGACCAGCCCGTCCGCGGATTCGGGCCGTTGCGCACGAACATCCCGTCCAGCTCGGCCGGTATCCGGCCGACCACCTCCCTCGGCTCCACCGTCACCTCCTCGGTGACCGGCGCATTGTTCCCGGCCAGATGCAACGGAATCTCGGCATTCGGCGTGGACGTCATCAGCGGTTCTCCCTATCTCGAATCGGCCGTGCCACAATGCCGAGAGAATTCGCCGACAAACAGTCTTGTTCTTGCGGGCACCGTCAGCCGCCCACAAAACTGCCAGGTCACCGGCCCGAAAACCTCCCCCCGACGGTAGGGGCCATCGTCCGAAGGTCGTAGCCGAATCCGACCAGCGCCGGATGTTGCGGCGATGTGCTCTGGGCCACAGTTGTCAGCCACATCACATGACGGACGAGGAGCGGCGATGGGGCCACGACAATTCCCGGCGCAAGCCACGCTGGACGCGAAAGTTCCTGTCTCACCGCGAGATCGGATTTCCCGGGTCGAGCAGGCGTATCTCGTTATCGGGATCACGGCGCTGGTATGTGTCGTCGGCGGGATGCTGACGCCCAACTTCCTGTCGTTCGGCAATTTCACCAGCATTCTGAGCCTGTCGGCCGCCTTCGGAATCCTCGCCGTCGGAGAGGCCGTCGTCATTCTCGGCAAAGGCATCGATCTGTCGGTGGCCGGTATCGGGCTCGGCGCGGCCCAGGCGACCCTCGCGTTCATGCACCGCGGCATGCCGGAATGGCAGGCGATCGCGTTACTGGCCGGGCTGGGGCTGCTGGCCGGGATCGTGAACGGCGTGCTGGTCGCCTATTTCGAGGTGCCCGCGCTGTTCGCGACGCTCGCCACCGGCATGCTCGCGATCGGCGGAATCGACCTCCTGTTCCTGAGCCAGAACGTCTACAACGTGCCGGGTTCGTCGTTGATCGCCGAACTGAGCAGCGGCTCCGTGCTGGGGATTCCGCGGCCGGTGCTCGTGGCCGGCGCGGTCTTCGTCGTGGCATGGCTGTTCATCTCTTACACCTCTCCCGGCCGTCTCATTCGAGCGATGGGCGACAATTTCGACACCGCGCGGATCACCGGCGCGCCGGTTCGGCCGCTGCAGGTCCTCACCTATGTGATCGCGGCATTGCTCGCCGTGCTGGCCGGGTACGTGGCGGTGTCGATTCAGGGCAGCGTGCAGACGACCGTGACCTCTTTCGACCCGATTCTGTTCACCGCGCTCACCGTCGCGGTGATCGGCGGCGTCTCACTGTCCGGCGGGCGGGGAACGATTCTCGGCGTCCTCGCCGGTTCGCTGTTCGTCGGCGTGCTCAACAACCTGCTCGTGCTGCACGGCCTCAGCACCGCCGTTCAGGATCTGATCCGCGGCGCGGTCCTTATCGCGGCCATCGCGTTCGATGCCTGGCTGCATCCGAGAAATGTCGAGACCGAGAAGTCCGGCGAACTGTAACCCATTCCGGCACAGAGCCTTTCCCACCCTAGTAATCCGAATTCAGGAGTGTTCAACGATGAGCAGGAAAAAGATACTCGCACTGGTGACGGCGGCGCTGGCGGCATTCGCGGTCGCCGGATGTTCGGTCGACAGTGGAGCGAGCGGCGGCGGCGAGGCGAGCGGTGACCAGGCTTTCGGCGCGAACGTGGAGTTGATGCCCGCCGTGCAGAAGGCCCACGACGTGATGAAGGACAAGAAGATCGCCTTCGTCCCGATCCTGTACAAAGGCTATGCCCTGACCGAGAACTGGGGCTCCACGATGGAGCGGGCGTTCGGCAGCCTCGGCGCCGACTTCGAGGTGTACGACGCCAATTTCAGCAGCGACCGGATGATCAGCATCATCAACGACCTCATCGCCCGCAAGGCCGTCGACGTCCTCGTCCTGCAGAATCAAGATCTGGGCCTGCTGGACAACGCGATTCAGCAAGCCGAACGTGCCGGAATCCGCACCGTGGTCCTCAATATGATGTCGACCCGGCTCGGCGACGCGTTCATCGGCGTCGACGTCCACCGCGCGGCGCGGACCATCGCGCAGCGAGCGGCCGACGACTGCGGCCGGCGCAACGCACCGAAGCAGGTCTCGGTGATCGACGGGCCCGGCAACGACCCCGCCTCGCTGCAGTGGAACCAGGGCATCCGCGAGGTGCTGGAGCCGCTCGGCTACACCGTGACCGTCTCGCATTCGCAGTTCCAGAACGCGGTGGCACAGCAGGCGGCGGATTCGATGCTGCAACAACAGCAGGGCAAGCTCTGCGGATTCCTGGTGACCTACGACGTCAACGCGGTCACCGTGGGTCAGACCGTCGCCAGCGCCGTCGCCCGCGGTCAGGTGGCGCCGGATTCGGTGGGCGTGTACACCTTCGACGCCAACAGCGGCACCTGCGAGGCCATGAAGCAGGGACTGGTCACCGCCTCGGTCGCCTACGACGTCCAGGGCATCGGCGAGGCCGCCGTCGCGGCGACCCAGCAGCTCATCCAGACCGGCGCCCAGCCCGGCAGCAGCCACACCGTCGCCTTCGTCGCCGACGCGCTGGTCGACAAGACCAATGTCGACGACATCTCCATCGCTTGCTACAAGGGCCGGTGAGCATGACCACGCACACCGACTCGGAATCGCCCCCGGCAAGCAGGTCATTGACCGCCGGGCGACGGGGAATCAAGCAATTGTCCAGGGGCGTCGACTCTTTCGCACTCACCGGCGGTCGCTGGACCGACCGCATCGCCCGCTACCGCACACTATCGGACCTGTTCGAGAAGCGGTGGATGGAGGGTGCCGTACCGCTGGCGCTCGCTCTGATTCTGTGCGCTTTCGTCCTCGCCACCACCCAGGTGGGCGCCGATAACGCGCCGCTCATCCTCGACCAGGCCACGGAATTCGGGTTGCTGGCCATCGGGCTCACCGTGGTGCTGGTCGGCGGTGGTATCGATCTGTCGGTCGGCTCGATCGTCGGCGTCGCCTCCATCGGGGCGATGGTGGCCAACCGGGTGTGGGACTGGCCGATGGCCGTCGTGGTGCCCGCGGCAGTCCTCACCGGTGCGGCACTCGGCGCGGTCAACGGTTTCCTGATCGCGCGGCTGAAGATGCGGCCGTTCATCACGACTCTCGTCACCTTCATCGCATTCGGCGGGGCCGCCACGGCGTTCCAGAACGCCTTCAGCACCCGGATCGGCGTCTCGAAGCCCGATATCGTCTGGGAATTCCTCGGGTTCGGCAAGATCGCCGGAATCCCGACCGAATGGTTCCTGTTCCTGGTCGTACTCCTCGTCGTGCACCTGGGGCTGACCCGGTCACGGTGGGGCTGGTGGGTGACGGCCGTGGGCTCGGATCGAAGATCCGCGCGCCGCAACGGAATTCCGGTCCTCGCTACCACCTTCTGGATCTACGTGCTGTCCGGTGCGCTGGCGGGACTGGCCGGTCTGCTGACCGCGGCCCGGCTCGGCCGCACCGACCCCAACGTCGGAAAGGGTTGGGAGATCATCGCTTTGACGGCCGTTGTGCTGGGCGGGGTGAGCCTCAAAGGCGGCCGCGGATCGGTGCTGCGAGCCACCGTCGGCGTGCTGGTGGTCGCGGTCGTGCAGCAGGCGACGATCTCCGAGGGCGCCCAGGGTTCCTACTACACGGTGATTCTGGCGGCGGTGCTGCTGGTTTTCACGATTCTGGACCTCGAATGGGGCAAGTACCGGCAGCGCACGGTCGAAAAACTCAAGATCGATCCGGCGCGGCTCGTGCTGCCTCCGCTGATCGATGTGACCGCGCCGGGCAGCGTCTGGAACCTCAACAGCAGGCTGACCGCGGCGCCGCCGATCGGGCTCGGGCAGATCCGCGGCGCCGAGGACTGCGCGGTCGACAACGACGGCAACGTGTTCTGCGGCGACCAGCGCGGCTGGGTGTGGAAGTTCGAGCCGGGCCGCACCGAGGGCGAAATCTTCTCTCGCACCGGCGGTTTCCCCTGCGGTCACGTCCTCGACAACGATGGGCAGCTGGTGGTCGCGGTCGGCGGCATGGGCGTCTACCGGATATCCCCCGACGGCGAGCACGAACTGCTGGCCAACAAGGTCAGGCGGAGCCGACTGTCGCTGCTCGACGATTCGGGGTTGCGCGCGATAGACGACCTCGATATCGCCCCCGACGGATCGATCTACGCCTCGGACTTCTCGACCCGAACCAATACGGCCGACTTCCTCGTCGAGCTGGTCGAGTTCCGGGCCAACGGGCGCGTCATCCGCATCGACCCGGACGGCAGCACCGATGTCGTCGTCTCCAATCACGTATTCCCCAACGGGATCTGCACCGCGCACGATGGCATGTCGATCCTGATCGTGAGCACCGGCCTGTGCCGAGTGGATCGACTGTGGATCGCCGGGCCCAAGCAAGGACAGCTCGAGCCCGTCCTCGAGAACCTGCCGGGGTACCCGGACAACCTCAACCGGTCCTCCGACGGCAACTACTGGCTTCCGCTGTGCGCCATGCGAACTCCGATGTCGGACCTGCTGCGCCGACATCCGGCTGTGCGGCGGCGCATGACTCGCGAAGTCTCCCTGGACAACTGGGTGGTGCCGCAGCTCAACATGTCGTGCGTGGTGAAGTTCGACGACCGCGGCGAGATCCTGCAGGTGCTGTGGGACGAGACGATGGAGAACTACCCGATGGTGACGTCGGTCAAGGAGCATGCGGGGCATCTCTATCTGTGCGGAGTCAGCAACAACCGCATCGGACGACTGCCTCTCGACGCGAGCGAGATCGGCTCGATCGACCCGGCGCAGGTGCCCGGCCTGGGCGGCAGCGCTCGTACCCCCGCCGAGGTGAACGCATGAATCGCACGGCCAGGACTGTTGCCGAATGGATCAATCCGGCGTGGGGGCGCCATCGCACGGTGCCGCCGATGGATGCGGGTCTGCGACCCAACCGCCGCCTGGACGAGGCCGCCGACCTGCTGCCGACGGGTGCCTACGAGCCCGACGACGTGATCGTAACCGACTCCGGCGCGGTGCTTTTCAGCAGCTCGAGTGCGGTTTTCGAGCTGCGTGACGAGCGGGTGCGCACGCTCGCCGAGCTGCCCGGACCGGTGGGCCCACTCGTGTGGCGGCAGGATCGGCTCATCGCGGCCGTCGAAGGCACCGGGTTGTTCTCGATCGATGCGGCGGGGACGGTCGAGGAGCTGTGCAGCGGGGGGCCGGTATCGTCCTGCGTCACCGATCTCGCCGTACTTCCCGACGGTTCGCTCGCGGCCACCGTGGGTTCGCGGCACGAGACGGCCGACGGCTGGTCTCGGGCCCTCGTGCGCGGAGACCGGTCGGGGCTCATCGTCCGGGTGGACGGCCCGGACGCACGGATCCAGGCCGAAAGCCTCGGCTGGCCGTCGGGAATCGAGGTCGCCTCCGACACCGAAGTGCTGGTGTCGCTGAGCCTGGATCATCGAATCGAGCTGCGCACCATCGCTTCTCCGGCTCGAACCGCCCGAGCGATCGCCGCGAACATGCCGCTGTACCCGGGGCGGTTGCGGACCGCCGCCGACGGCTGGTGGGTCGCGGCGCCCTACATCCGCAACCGTGTCACCGAAATGCTGCTGGACGAACCGAAGGTCATCGAGGAGATGGTGGCGGAGATCGACCCGGACGACTGGTTCGTGCCGCGGTTGCGCTGCGCGAACCCCTATACCGACACCATGCAGATGGGACAGCTGCGCGTACTCGGCGTGGTCAAACCGTGGGCTCCGGCCCGCTCGTGCGGGCTGGTGCTGCGCATCGACCGGACCGGCCGCGTCGTGGAGAGCGCCCACGCCCGAGTCGACAGCGAGCGGCACGGCATCACCGGGGTGGCGGTCGACGGCGACCATCTGGTCGCCGCCGCGAAGGGGTTCGGAAATCTGCTGCGGTTGCACAGTGAGGAGGAATGAGGTGGCAACGCGAATGCCGAACGGGGACAACGTGAGTGCGGTCACGAACGTGCCGGTCATCCGGCTGTCGGAGGTGAGCAAGCGCTACGGCGGTACCTATGCGCTGCGGGGGGTCGACTTCGACGTCCGGCCGGGCGAGATCCACGCCCTGCTGGGCGAGAACGGCGCCGGGAAATCGACCATGGTCAAGATCATCTCCGGCGCGGTCGCCCACGACAGCGGCACGGTGCAGGTCGACGGCCGCGAGTGCGCCTTCACGGCACCGAAAGACTCTGTGGACGCCGGGATTTCGATGGTGTACCAGGAGGGATCACTGGTCGAGTCGATGACGGTGGCGCAGAACCTTTTCATGGGCGACGAGAAGGTGTTCAACAATCTCGCTCACCTGAACATCGCCGCACGAGAACTGCTGGAATCCCACAACTTTCACATCCGCCCCGAGGTGGCGGTGGGAACGCTCGGCGTGGGCCAGAAGCAGATGGTCGAGATCGCCCGGGCCGTGCATCGAAATGCGAAGGTGGTGATCCTCGACGAACCGACCTCCTCGGTCACCCCCGAGGAACGCCTGCAGCTGTTCATGTCGATGCGGCATCTCGAGCGCCGGGGCATCGGCGTCATCTTCATCACCCACATGCTCGACGAGGCCTTCGAGCAGGCCGACCGCATCACCGTGCTGCGCGACGGGGAGGTGCAGGGCACACTGACCCGGCCGGAGTTCAGCCGCGACGAGGTGGTGCGAATGATGGTGGGCCGCAACGTCGAAATGCGCCGCGTGCCCGCCGGACGCCAACCGGAACCGATCCCCGTCCTGGAGGTCGAGGACGTGACATTACTACCGGTGGTGCGCAACATGTCGTTCTCCGCATACGCCGGTGAGATCGTCGGAATCTACGGACTGGTGGGCGCGGGCCGCAGCGAGGTCGCGATGATCGTCAGCGGAATCATGAAGCGGCGCAGGCTCCGTGGCGGCATCACGCGGTTGAACGGTCGCGAGGTCCGGTTCCGGACGCCGCGCCACGCGCGCAAGGCGGGCATCGTCTATATCACCGAGGACCGTAAGGCCTCGGGCTTCTTCAGCCACCTGACCATCGCCGACAACATCTATCTGGGCCATCTGTGCGGTGCCGCGCGCCTCCCCCTGGTAGTACGGCCAGGAGCCAAAAAGTCTGTGGCACAACGGTTCGTCGAGCGATTCCAGGTGCGAACCCTGCAACCGCACCGCGCGACGCTCGAGGAGCTCAGCGGCGGCAATCAGCAGAAGGTCGTGCTCGCCAAGGGCCTCACCCGCACACCGCTCGTCGCGATCATCGACGAACCGACGCGCGGTGTGGACCTCGGGACCATCCCCGAGATCCACGCCATGATCCGCGGCCTCGCCGACGACGGTGTCGCCGTCGTCGTCATCTCGTCGTATATGCCGGAGATCCGCGCCCTCTCGGACAGGATCCTGGTCGCGAAGAACGGCACGATCGCGGCCGAATTCGATCCCGAGGAGGCCGACGAGACCCGGCTGATGTTCGCGGCGGTGCACTGAGGAGGACAGGCGTTGGCGCACAGACCCTTTCACATCACACAGACATGACGCATAATATATTTAACATCTTCGATCTCGGGCGTCCTCGCCCGCGCTATCCGAAAGGCCACCGCCATGAGCGAGCTGACCGACCTCGTCCACAAGCACTACGACGGCCTGGAGTCCGGCAATCTCGAGCTGGCCGCCAGTCCGTTCGCCGACGACGTCGCGGCCGAGTTCCCCACCGGCCCACTGCAGGGCATCGACGCGCTGCGAGGCCTGATCCAGGCCTTCATCACCGCTTTCCCCGATATGAAGATCGACCGCCGCAACATCTGGCGAGACGGCGACACCGCGATCGCCGAACTGACGTTCTCCGGCACTCAGACCGGCCCGCTGGCCACCGCGCAGGGCGAGGTGCCCCCGTCCGGCCGCGCGGTGACCTTCCCGCTCGTCGACACCTTCACCGCACGCGACGGCAAGGTCGTGGAGCACCGCGTGTACTGGGACAACGCCTCGTTCCTGACTCAGCTGGGCCTGCTGCCGGACCCCGCCGCGAGCTGAACCGACAACAACACCGACAGGAGACACATCATGGCCGAAATCGAAGGACGCTCCATCATCGTGACGGGCGGCGCGAGTGGCATCGGGGAGTCGGCCGCACGGCTCTTCGCGGAGCGGGGCGCCAAGGTCACCATCGCCGACGTCACGACCGAGGCGGGCGAGGCGCTGGCGAAACAATTGACCGCCGAGGGCCATACCGCCCAGTTCGTCACGGTGGACGTGACCGACGAGGCGCAGGTGGAGGCCATGGTCGCCGCCGCGGTGTCCGCCTACGGCGGGCTCGACGGCGCCTTCAACAACGCGGGCGTACCCAACACCGGGAAGAACCTGGTCGACGTGACGCGCGAGGAATTCGACCGGATCTTCGCCATCAATGTCACCGGCCCGTTCCTCTGCATGAAGTACGAGATCCCGGCGATGATCCGGACCGGCGGCGGCGCGGTCGTCAACACCGCCTCCGTCGGGTCGTTCATCTATATCCCGAAGGCCGCCGAGTACACCGCCTCCAAGCACGCCCTCGCCGGTCTGACGAAGGCGGCGGCCGCCGAGTACGGCGAGCAGGGTGTTCGCGTCAACGCCATCGGCCCGTCGACGGCCAAGACCCCGATGTACCTCGAGTATCTCGAGAAGAACCCGTCCTACGCCGACACGGTCGCCGCCACGCATGCGCTGCGGCGGGCGAGCGAGCCCGTCGAACACGCCGAGGCCGCGCTGTGGCTGCTGTCGGATGCCGCATCGTTCGTCACCGGCGTGACGCTCGCGGTCGACGGCGGATACACGCTGTACTGACGCCGGAACCGGTACAGCGGGGCCGTGGCAGCCGAGCTGCCACGGCCCTTCTGCTTCGCCCCCGATCGTCCCCCGGGTGCTTGTCCGCACCGTGCACAGGTGATAACGCACTGTGAAACGCATTGCGCCGAAGAGAGATACGATATCTCTCTTCGGCGCGCAGCACCCTCCGCCGGGCTCAGAACTCGATGACGGCCTTCCCGCCGGTCTGCTTGTCGAACTCCCGGTAGGCGTCCTCGGCGTCGTCCAGGCTCCAGTGGTCGGTGAAGACCTTGTCGGCGTCGACGCCGTGGGTGGCGATGAATCGAGCGCACTCGCCCTGTCCCACAACGGAAAAGGTGTAGGAGCCGACGATCGTCAACTGTTTGCGGATGATGTCGGGACTGACGTTCAGCGTCACCTCACCGCCCTCCCCGACGAATCCGACCCGACCCCAGGGGGACGTGGCCCGGACCGCGGCCACCCGCGCGGCCGCCGCTCCCGAGCAGTCCAGCGCACGGGTCACACCCTTGCCGCCGGTAAGCTCGCGGATCGCCTCCACCACATCCGTCGCGCCGGAGTCGATCGCATGCGCGGCGCCGAATTCTGTTGCGCGAGCAACTCGTTCACTCGCGACGTCGACCGCGATGACCTCGGCGCCCATAGCGGCCGCCAGCTGCACGGCGGCCTGGCCGACCGGCCCCTGACCGAAGATCGCGACGGTGTCGCGAGCGTTCAGATCCAGGCGCACCAGCCCGCCGAAGGCCGTTCCGGTCCCGCACGCGATCGCCGCGCCGGCGGCGAAGCTCAGCTCGTCGGGCAAAGGGACGAGGGTGCGGGCGGGCACCTTGATGTAGTCGGCGTGACCCCCGTGGGCGGTCGCCCCGAAGATCTTGGCGCCCCGCTCGCACATCTGCGTCCACCCCGTGCGGCAGCGATCACAGAACCCGCAACCGTCGTAGTGGTGGACCATCACCCGGTCACCTACCCGCACGACACGGTCGTCGACGTCGGCTCCGACCTCGACGACGA
This sequence comes from Nocardia mexicana NBRC 108244, assembly GCF_001613165.1. Classification (GTDB taxonomy): domain Bacteria; phylum Actinomycetota; class Actinomycetes; order Mycobacteriales; family Mycobacteriaceae; genus Nocardia; species Nocardia mexicana. Next base: position 189,432 of record NZ_BDBV01000022.1, on the reverse strand, counting down.
CGCCGCACGGCTCGTGCCCGGCGATGATCCCGGCCCCGTCGCCCTGTAAACCGAACGCCGCCAGCGCTTCTCCCGCGGGCGCTCGATAGAACCTGAGATCACTCCCGCACATACCGGACGCTTTGATCTCGACCACCGCGTCCGCGGGACCCGGTTCCGGGTCGTCGAACGAGGCGATCTCCAGCTCGCGATCACCGTTGAACACAATGCCGCGCATCGGTATTCCTCCAGTTTTCCGGCCGCCGCCGGGTCGATCCGTTGTTTCTCGTCAGGACAGGGAATCCGCCAGCTCGGGCGGCAGGCCGTAGGACTTCGGCTCCACGTAGCCGTCGAAGCCTTCGAGCCCGGCCTCGCGGCCGATGCCGCTGGACTTGAATCCCCCGATCGGAGAATGGAATCCGACCACGTTGCCGTTCAGTTCCACGGTCCCCGTGCGGATGCGGCGCGCGACCGCCAGCGCGTGCGCGGGGTCGGCGGCGAACACCGATCCGTTGAGCCCGAACTCCGAGTTGTTGGCGATCGCGACGGCCTCGTCCTCGTCGCGGAAGCTCAGCACCGACAGCACCGGCCCGAAGATCTCCTCCTGCGCGATCCGCATATTCGGCTCGACACCGGCGAAGACGGTCGGCTCCACGAACCACCCGTGGTCCAGACCGGACGGACGGCCACCACCCACCGTGACCTTCGCGCCCTCACTGCGGCCGATCTCGATATAGCCCTCGATCATGGCGCGCTGGCGCGCGCTCACCACCGGCCCGACCTCCGTCGCCGGATCGGCCGGATCGCCGACCGGCATAGATTCGACCATGGCCGTCAGCCGATCCAGGAGTTCCGCCTCCCGGCTGCGCGCGACCACGATGCGGGTCTTGTTGCTGCACGCCTGCCCGTTGTTGCGCATCGACAGCTTCCGGATCTGGCCGATCGCCAGGTCGAGATCGGCGTCGTCGAGGATGACCGCGGCGGACTTGCCGCCGAGTTCCAGGGTCACCCGCCGCAGATCCCGCCCGCACAGTTCGGCCACGCGCCGCCCGGCCGCGGTGGATCCGGTGAACGACACCTTGTCCAGGTCCGGATGCGTCACGAGGTGCTCACTGACCCCGCGATCGGCGGGCAATATGTTGACCACGCCGTCGGGAAGCCCTGCGGCTTGGAGGATTTCGGCGAACAGATAGGCGTTGAGCGGCGCCTCGGGCGCGGTCTTCAGGATCACCGTACATCCGGCGAGCAGGGCCGGGCTCAGCTTGAGCATCGTGATCTGCAGCGGTACGTTCCACGGAATCACCGCCGCGACAACGCCGATCGGCTCCCGAGTCACCAAACCCGTTCCGCTGGAAGACCTCCGGATCGTGCTCCACTCGTATCGCGGTGCGAGTTCGAGGAAGGCGTCCAGCAGCATCTTCGCCCCGAGCGACTGCGCGCCACGCGACAACGTGATGGGACTGCCCATCTCCGCGGTGATCAGCTGGGCTATCTCCTCCTGCCGCTCCCCCAGCCCGGCGCTGACCCGGCTCATCACCTCCATCCGCTCGGACAGCGGCAGCTGCGGCCACGGTCCGTGATCGAAGGCGTGCCGGGCCGCCGAGACGGCCCGATCCACATCCGTGGTCGAGGACAGCGGCACCTCGGCCACCACCTGCTCGGTATAGGGCGAGATCACCTGAATCTTCTCGGTCGCCGTCGGATCCGTCCACCGGCCGCCGATGAACAGTTTCGTGTAGTTGCCTTGCCAGACCATCGTCTTCTCCTCGCACCGACCCGCACTGCTGACGGGTCGGCGACTAGCTTCTGAATGATTTTCAGTTGGTATCGGTGCCGAGCTGCCGCATGACGACCCCGAAGTCGTCCACCTCGTCGAGCTCGAACACCGCCTCGACCACGCTGTCCATCCGGGCCTCGGAGAGGACGCCCTCGGCGTTGACGCGGAACTTGGCGATCAGCTCGTCGTCGGTCATCCGGGTGGTCGGATCGGGCGAGGGACTGCCCTTCGGGAATCGGCGCTCGGCGGCGAAGGTGGTGCCGCGCGCGTCGACCTCGACCCGCGCCGGGCGGGCCGACGGATGGGCCGCGAGTTCGGCGAAGTAGTCCGGGTGCGGCTGGAAGGTGACGCGGTCCATCAGCCGCATGACCGAGTCGCTGAAGACGAGCTCCGGATCGTGCCACCGCTTGCTGGGCAGCACGTGATGTGCCCCCACGGCCAGGCCGTGCGCGATGCTGAACTGCGCGTCGTGGGTGTGCTCGATGGCGTTGCTCAGCCACAGCGGATGCAGCACGGCCGCCTCACCCCAGCACCGGATGGCGTCGATCTCGTCGGCCTTCAGGTCGTTGCGCTCGACGATCTCGGTCAGCGCGTGCAGCGGGCCGTGCAGAATCCGGCAGTGCGGATAGGGCTTGAAGGTCTGCTCGGCGGGGAACAGCCAGTTCTCACCCAGATCCTCGAGGATCCGGTCCGGCTCCCACCGCTGGGTGCCGATGAAGCGCCGGTACCCGTACTCGGCGTCGTCGAGCACCGGCAGATCGCCCCGGTGACCCAGCTCGGCCATGTAGGCGGCGGTGAGCGACGCCTGGGTGAGCGCACCGGCCAGCGAATACTTGATGGTCGCGGTGGGGGCATGCGCAGTCCACGAGCGCTGGGAGTTCACCGGAGAGGTACTCGCCGCGATCGCGAGAGCATTCGCCAACACCGCGGGTGAGTAGTCCCCGAGTCGGCCGACGGCAGCGGTCGCCCCGAAGATCGTGTTGCTGTAACCGAGGACGTTCGCGAGATTCATCTTGCCGTCCTTGACATCACGCAGATAGTCCATGGCCTTGTAGAACCGGAACGACATCTCGTGGGCCAGCGCGATCGCGGCGATCACGTCCCGGCCGGAGCGGCTCCGGCTCTCCGAGACGGCCATGATCTGCGGAAGGACGTAGGGCGTCACGTGCCCCGGCGGCAGCACGGCGTCGAAGTCCAGGGCGTTGATCAGCTCGCCGTTGGCGAAGGCCGCACCGAAGATCGAGACCCGGTCGGCGGTTCCGATGATCGTCGCATCACCGTTGGACCCGCCGGTCAGCCGTCCGTACTCGATGCCGATCCTGCCCTTGTGCTGGTCGACCGCACCCAGGGCACACCCCATCGAATCCAGCAGAATGCGCTTGGATTCGACCACCGCCCGCTCGGGCAAGCGCGAATAGTCGACCTGGGTGGTGAAGTCGGCGAGCTGTTCGACGATCGTCTTCGACACGAACGGATTCCTCTCGAGTACGGCCCTCGCCCACAGCGGGGCGGAGGTTGACGCATGCGGCCACACCGGATCTGTGACCCCGATTACAACCATGGACCTCGGTGCGAGGTCGTAGCATCTGTCCCTCGTCCGATTCGACTACGACCTTCGGACGATCGACACGGCCACCGCTGCCCGATCTCGTCGCGCGTCGTCGTTTGTCATCGACAATGATTTGACATAATATATTGTTACGTTACGCACCTCGGAGACGACAGTGGCCACCGGAACCCTCGATACGCACCACCGCGGCATGATGCTCGACGCCGATCTGAGCGGGCGGATCCGCGATCTCACCGCGGCGGTGAGCCGCACGCTGGGCCGGGAGTTCCCCGTCCGCGACCTCCTCCCGGCGTCCGCCGCCAGACAACTGCTCCGCTATTTGTGGGACGCCACCGTGGCGGATCTGACCACCCTCGCGAACACGCACGCCGAGCCCGGACGGGTGGCCGAACTGACCGTGCTGCTGGCCCGCATCCGCGACGCCGAGGGCGAAGTCGACGAGATCCGCGTGTCCGAAGGCGTGGAGATGATGCACCGGGTCCGCCGGGCGCTGGCGCGCCTGCACGATGCGACCACAGCCGACGACCTGCTGGCCCGCGCCCCCGAGGCGGTGTGCACGCTCGGATTCGATCGCGCGCTGGTGTCCACGGTCGACGAGTCGTTCTGGCATCTGCACACCATGTGCGTCATCGGCGACCAGCGGCTGGCGGAGGAGATGGTGACGGCCGGCCGCAGCAGGCCGCCGCGACTCGACGGCACGCTCATCGAATCCGATATCGTCCGGCACGCGCGCCCGGGGCTGGCCCTCGACGTCCAGCACAATCCGCGGGTCGACCGGACGCTGGTGAAGATGTCCGGTTCGACCTCGTACGGGATCGCCCCGCTCACGGTCCGGGGCAAGGTCGTCGGCCTGGTGCACGGCGACTGCCACCGCCCGCACCGCGACGTGGACGCCACCGACCGCGCCGTCCTCGACCTGTTCGCCGAGGGGCTGAGCCACTCGCTCGCCCGCCTCCGGGTCCTCGACGGGCTCGCCGACCTGCGCCGAGGCATGGACCAGCTCACCACCGACGTGAATATCGCTGCCCGGCAGGCTGTTCCGGCTCCCGCCCCGGCCCATCCGCTGCTGTCGAGCCGCGAGGTCGAGGTGGTCGAGCTGCTCGCCGCGGGCGAGCCGAACCGCCTCATCGCGCGCAAGCTCTCGATCTCGGAGGGCACGGTCAAAACCCACGTCACCCATATCCTGCGCAAACTCGGCGCCGCCAACCGCGCCGAGGCGGTCGCGTATTGGCTGCGCGATACCGCCACCCGACACGGACACTGACCCCGCGACCGGACGAGTCGTAACCCTCAGCCGCGCAGTAACTTCCGCAACGCGGTCGGCCCCGAGGCTTATACCCCGGGGCCGACCGTCGGAACACTCCTAGACGCCGATGGCATCCGCCAGCTCGATGACGGCCTCGGCCGTCTTCACATGGGCCAGGTCGATGTGCACACCCTCGAAATCGACCGCGCCGCTGCCGTTCGCCTCGGCCTCCCGGAACGCCGAGATCATGCGCCGGTAGAAATCCACCGTGTCCTCGGAGGGGGTGAACACCTCGTTGGCGATGGCGATATGCGACGGGTGGATGCAGACCATCCCCCGGAATCCCAGCCGCCGGGAATCCTCCGCGAACCGCCGGTACCCGTCGAGATCCTTGATGTCCTGCCACACGCCCGTCACCGGATGTGTCTGCCCGGCCGCGCGCGCCGCCACCACGATGCGGCTGCGCTGATACAGGGTCTCCAGACCCTCGAGGGTGAATTCGAAACCCAGCTCCCGGCCGACGTCCGCATTCGGGCCGGTCGCGCCGAGCAGGCTCCACACCCGCGGGCATGCGGCGGCGATCTCCTCGCAGTGCGCCACCGACACCGCCGTCTCGAAGCTGATGATCAGCCCGACCGAACCGGATTCCAGGCCCTCGCGCTCCTCGATGTGGGCCACGACGGCGTCGATGCGCCGGACTTCCTCCGCCGTGTACACCTTCGGCAGGAACAGTCCCGCCACCCCCGCGACGATCGCGGCCTCGGCATCGGCGCCGAAATGACCGCTGTCGTAACTGTTGGGCCGCACCCACACGTCGGGCCGCACGTTCTGCTCGCGCAGCCGGCCGATGGTGTCCCGTACGGTCAGCCGCGCGGCGGGCTTGTCCGCGACCGGCACCGAATCCTCCATATCGAGTATCAGCGCATCGGTTCCGGCGGCGACCGCCTTCTCCGCCCAGGTCGGTTTGTGCCCGGGAACGAACAGCATCGAACGATACGGCTTCACGGTTCTTCTCCTTCAACGTGTCGTTAACGCATTATATATTAAGTATCCGCAACGGCCTCGTCTGCCGCGGCCTCCACACCGTCCATCCGGTTGTGCCGGGTCTCGGGCAACGCGAGGACGCACCCCAGGCTGATCAGGCACAGGACGGCGAGAAACGCCCCGAATGCCAGGCCGCCGTAGGCCTCGGTGATCGCGGAGGCGACCAGCGGAGGGACCGCGCCGCCCAGAATGCCTGCCACGTTGTAGGTGGCGCCGCTGGCGGTATACCGGTACCTGGTCCGGAACAACTCCGGCAGGAAGGCACCGACCGGGCCGTAGGCGGCGCCGGCGATGAGCGTCGTCACCGACGCGCAGACGGCATAGGTGACGACCCCACCGGCCTCGACGATCGGAAACAGCACCACCGCCCACAACACGGCAACCGCGTTGGCCGCCACCAGGATTCGCCTGCGGCCGATCCGATCGGAGAGCCAGGCGCTCAGGGTCATCGAGACCCAGAACACCGATCCGGGCACGATGCTGATCGCCAGGACGGTGGTCCGGCTCAGGTGCAGGTGTGATGTCCCGTAGGTCAGGAAGTAGCTGACCGCGATGTAGTAGAACGCGAACACCATCACCAGCAGGCCGGACGCCAGCATGACCTCGCGCGGCTGCCGCTTGACCGCCTCGAGCAGCGGGATCGAGGCGATGCCGTGCCGCTCGGCTTCCTCGGCGAATACCGGAGTCTCGTCGATCCGCAGCCGCACGACGAGACCGACCACGACCAGGGCCAGGCTGGTGAGGAAGGGGATCCGCCACCCGAAATCCTCGAATGTCTCGTTGCTCATGGTCGCGCCGGTGACGAGGAAGGTGCAGCTGGCCAGCACCAGCCCGACGGAACCGCCGAACGATCCGAACACCGACCAGAATCCGCGCCGCCCGCGCGGCGCGTTCTCCGCCGCCATCAGGGTCGCCCCCGTCCATTCGCCGCCGACCGCGAGGCCCTGCAGAAATCGCAGCACCACCACCACGATCGGCGCGATCACCCCGACCTGGTGCGCCGTCGGCATGACGCCCACGGCGGCCGTGGCCGCACCCATGATCAGCAGTGTCGCGACGAGCGTCCGCTTGCGGCCGATCCGATCACCGAAGTGCCCGAACAGGATCGATCCCACCGGCCGGGCGACGAACGCGACACCCAGTGTCGCGAACGACGCGACCGTGCCGGCCGCGGACCCCAGCGCCGGGAAGAACACCTTGGGAAAGACCAGTGCCGCCGCCGTGGCGAAGATGAAGAAGTCGTAGTACTCGATGACGGTACCGATACCGCCCGCGATCGCAATTCGCCGCATCGTACCGGGAGTTGCGTGGAATGTTCCGGTCACCTGTGTGGCCCTATCTCTTCGAGCGTCGCCCGGAGAAACGCACCGGGCCCAGCCAGAGTGTAGTAGCGCACAATATATAATGTGGCGAATCTGGATAGTTGCCGCCCGCCGCGCGACAGTCGCCCTTCCGGCGGATGGCACAGCCGAATTGCCTAGCGAGACATCATCGCAGAACAGACCGGCACGGAGTTCTCCCCGGCAGCGAAAGATACTGCCACGCAGTTACTTCGAGCGGAGCACGACGCCAGCACGCGATGGCGGGCCGATACGGACCCGCGCGCGACACCCGGCCGACACGCACTGGTACACACACAGCCGCGGCGGCTCTCGGCAGGTTCGCGTGGTGTCGAGTTGCGGCCTAAGCCGTGGACTTCCGGTCTTCGTCCGACCACAGACCCTGGTTCTCGAGCATGGCGACGAGTTCGTCGGCGCCGGCCATGATGTGGTCGCGCATCAGGGTGCTCGCCGCCTTCCCGCGCCGTTTCCGCAACGCCTCGAGGATCGCGGGGTGCTCCTGCAGCGCCTCCGTGCCATGGCCCTCGATATCGTTGTAGAACCGGTCGGGCAGCTGCCGGACTATCGAGCGCAACAGCATGGCGAGGCGGCGCGAATCGGCGGCCAGGTTGATCGTGCGGTGGAATTCGTGGCCGAGTTGCACGACCAGCGCCGGATCCTTGCCGCTCTCGACCGCCGCGGCATGCCTTGCCGTCACATCGGCGAGGTGATCCAGCTGCGTGGTGGAGATGGACTTCGCGGCACGCGCGGCCAGTTCACCGGCCAAAGTCGCCTGCGCCCAGAAGATGTCGCGCACGTCCTGGCGGCTGAAGGCGGAGACCATGAAGCCGCGCCGCGGCACCAGCTCGACGAAACCCTCACCGCTGAGCAGCAACAGGCCCTCGCGCACCGGTGTATTGCTGACACCCACCGCCTCCGCGATGGGTTCGGTGCGCAGGAAGTCGCCCGGCCGTACCCGTCCGGAGACGATGAGCTCCCGGACATAGCTTGCGACATCCTCGGAAAGCTGCTGTCGCGGCGAGTTCGAACTACGCGGCAGTCCCCGCGTCGTCGATTCCATGAAGGCTCGGTCCTTTCCGGTCGGCACTTCTATGCATTATGCCTCATGCTTTCCGGAACAAAACATTCGAGCGGCCGCGTGGCGTCTGCTCTTACCCGGCGACCAGGACCGCCTTGCCTTCGGCCAACGGTCAGGCTCGCCCTGCCTTTACTCAGCGATCGAGCTGCCGAATTCCTCCCTGATCGCCTCGGTATCGGCGCCCAGTTCCGGTACCCGGCCCGATACCGGGGCCCAGCCGCGAGCGAGGGCGGGCGGCAGCAGCGCGGGCAGCGGTCCGGCGGTGGAGTCTATGTCGTGCCACCGATCCCGGGCTGCCAGTTGCGGGTGCTCGGCCAGCTCACGCACGCCGTTGAGGCGGGCATTGCCGATTCCGGCCGCATCGGCCAGGCGCTGGATCTCGGCGAGATCGCGCTTCGCACACCAGGTTCCGACGATCTCGTCGAGTTCGGCACGGTGGGCCACGCGGTCGTGGTTGTGGGCGTAGCGCGGATCCGCTGACAGCTCCGGGCGGTCCAGCAGATCCGTGGTGAGACGGCGCCATTCGCGGTCGCTGGTGGTGCCGAGCACCGCCGTCTGCCCGTCGGCGGTCGGGTAGGCGCCGTAGGGGGCGATCATCGGCGACCCCATCCCGACGGGCTCGGGTTCCGTTCCGGCGTGCAGCACCTGATTCAGCGCGAAGCCCATCATTTCCGCGACGACGTCGAGCATGGCGATCGGGATGACCGCGCCGCGACCGCTGCGGTCGCGTTCGTACAGCGCGGCGAGCACGCTGGAGTACGCGTAGAGCGCGGTGCCGATATCCGCGATGGGAATACCGGGTTTGACTGGGGCACCGGGCATTCCGGTGATCGCGCAGGATCCCGCCTCGGCCTGCACGAGCAGGTCGTAGGCACGCTTGTGGTCCAGCGGCCCGCCACGGCCGTAGCCGGAGATATCGACGACGATCAGCCGCGGGTAGCGCTCGGCCAGCTCCTCCGGCGCGAATCCGAGGCGGCCGAGGGCGCCGGGCCCCAGGTTGGACACCAGCACATCCGCCCGCTCCAGCAGGCCCGTGAACACGTCCGCGTCCGCCGGGTCGGTCAGATCCAGTGCCGCGGATTCCTTGCCGTGGTTGAGCCAGACGAAATGCGCGGCCATCCCCCGCACCACCCGGTCGTAATGGCGGGTCGAGTCCCCGAACCCGGGTTGTTCGATCTTGATCACCCGGGCGCCCAGATCCGCGAGGTGCCGGGTGCACAGCGGGGCGGAGATGGCCTGCTCGAGGCCGACGACGGTGATGCCGGACAGCGGCGTGGTCATTCCCCGGTCTCCTTCGTCATCACCTGTGCGGCAATGTATTCGGCAACATCGGTATCGGTCCGGACGCTCCAGCGCGTGATCAGTTCACCCGTGTCGAGCCGCTCGGACGGCGGGACGGCCGGAACGCGGGCGGGAGTGCGGCTCAGCCGCGGCGCGGGGGCGGGCTGCAGTACGCCGCCGACGGTGTGGAACAGCTCGCGCGCGGCGTTGTGCGGGTGGTCGGCCGCCTCGCCGAACGACAGCACCGGCGTCACGCAGGCATCGGTTCCCGTGTAGATCTCCGCCCACTCCGCACGGGTGCGCCGCGCTATCGCGGCGCCGATCAGTTCGCGCAGCCGCGGCCAGGCCCGGCGGTCGTCCTGATCGGGCCAGTCCCGGGTATCGACTCCCAGCCGCGCGATGAATTCGGCGTAGAAATCGGGTTCCAACGCACCCACCGCGAGGTAGCGGCCGTCCGCGCATCGATAGGTGTCGTAGAACGGCGCACCGGAGTCCAGGTAATTGGTCCCGGGCTCGTCGGAGTACAGGCCCGCCGCGCGCAGGCCCTGCAGCTTGGCGGTCAGCAATGCCACGCCGTCGACCATGGCCGCGTCGACCACCTGTCCGCGTCCCGACTTCCATGCCTCCAGCAGCGCGCACACGATGCCGAAGGCGCCGAGCGTCGCGCCGCCCGCGTAGTCGCCGAGCAGGTTGATCGGCGGCCGGGGCGGCTCACCCGCGCGGGCCATGGCGTGCAGGGCGCCCGCCTGCGCGACGTAGTTGATGTCGTGCCCGGCTTCGGTTGCCAGCGGCCCGGTTTGGCCGTATCCGGACAATCTGGTATAGACGATCTCCGGGTTGCGCGCGAGCAGCACATCGGGGCCCACCCCGAGCCGTTCGGCCACGCCGGGCCGGTACCCCTCGATGAAGACGTCCGACACCGCGGCCAGCCGCAGCACGTCCTCGATCCCCCCGGGATCCTTGAGATCCACCGCGATCGAGTCGACTCCGCGGTTGACCACGTCGTGGTCGTCGCGCAGGCCGTCGGTCTGACCGAGTGACCGCGCGGACCGGTGCGACGGGCGCACCACCCGCACCACGTCCGCACCCATATCCGCCAAGAGCATCCCGGTAAACGGCACCGGTCCCATACCGGCCAGGACCAGGACGCGCACTCCGGCCAATGGTCCACTCATCACATGCACTCCTGACGTTTGTTTGGTAGGCGACGCCGACCGCAGGGTGACTGACGCACGGATGTGCGGCGGCCGGCGTCGCCGCCCGAGACCCCCTGGCGGTTCAGCAGGATCTCGGGAGTCGTTGGGGCCCTGGGGCTCCGGGATCAGTAGGACCGGGGAAGCCCGAGCGCCTGCGCGGCGATGTAGTTGCGGACCATCTCCTGCGAGAACGGCGCGTTGCGCAGCAGCCGCACCTCACGCCACAGCCGCTCGATGTGGTACTCCTTCGAGTACGCGTACCCGCCGAACGTCGACATGGCGCGATCGCACGCCTCGAAACCTGCTTCGGCGCCGAGGTATTTCGCCGCGGCCGCCTCCTTACCGCAGGACTTTCGGGCCTCGAACAACTCGGCGGCGTGCATGCACACGCGCTCGGCGGCCTCGAGCCGGATCCACGAGTCGGCGAGTGGATGCGCCACCGCCTGGTTCTGCCCGATGGGACGGTCGAATACGATCCGGTCTTTGGCGTACTGGGCCGCCAGCTCCAGACCGGCACGGCCGAGGCCGACCCCCTCCAGCCCGACCACGATTCGCTCCGGGTTGAGGCCGTCGATCAGGTACTTGAAGCCCTGGCCCACCTCGCCGACGACCTCGTCGTCGCGGACCTCGAGGTTATCGATGAACAGTTCGTTCGAGTCGATCGCCGAGCGGCCCAGCTTCTCGATTTCCCGCACCGTGATCTTGTCGCGGTTCAGATCGGTGAAGAACAGGGTCATGCCGTCGAGCGGCTTGGCCTCGTCGCGCGGGGAGGTCCGCGCCACGATGAGGATCTTGTGCGCGTTCTGCGCGTTGGTGATGAACACCTTCTGCCCGTTGATCACCCAGCCGCCGTCGGTCTTGGTGGCCTTGGTGCGAATGCGCGAAGTATCCACGCCCGCAGTGGGTTCGGTGATCGCGAACGCCATCAGGATCTCACCCGAGGCCAGTTTCGGCAGCCACTCGCGCTTCATTTCCTCCGAGCCGTAGCGCAGGATCGGCGCGGGCGGGAAAACGTAGAAGTGGATGGCCGAACCACCGCTCATGCCCGCGCCGGAGGCCGCGACCTCCTGCAGCATGATGCCCGCCTCGATCAAGCCCAGGCCCAGGCCGCCGTACTCCTCGGGAATCATCACGCCGAGCCACCCGGCGTCGGCGAACGCCTTGACGAATTCCCAAGGGTATTCACCCTTCTTGTCCTTCTCGCGCCAGTAGTCGTACCCGAAGCGACGAGCCAGTTCCCGGGAGTTCTTGCGAACCAGTTCGAGGTCGGTGTCGTCGGTGGTTGTCATTCGTGATCTCCTGATAGTTCGCGGGTCGGGATCCCGTCGATGGGGGTCGCGGGGTCCAGGGACGACAGATCCCCCTGTGCGAGACCCAGATAGCGGGACCGGATGGCGCGGCGCATGATCTTGCCGTTCTTGGTCTTCGGTAGCGCCGCCACCACATGCAGGCGCGGAGCGAACGAGCGGCCGATGTGGTGTACGGCGGTGGCCGTCAGATCGTCGCGGTCGATATCGCCGGCGCGGAGCACGACGAATCCGACAACCCGTTGCCCCCGTTGGGAATCGGGCTCGCCGATGACGGCGGCCTCGACGATGCGGCGGTCCTTCAGCAGCGCCGCCTCGATCTCGGCCGGGCCCACGCGTCGGCCGGACACCTTGATCGTGTCGTCGGAACGTCCGTGTATGTGCCAGGTGCCGTGCTCGTCGACGGCGGCCAGGTCGCCGTGCACCCAGACGTCGTCCCACCGGCTCCAGTACGTCTCGAGATAGCGCTCGCGGTCGTTCCAGAAGGCATGTGTCATTCCCGGAAAGGTGTTCAGGACCGACAGCTCGCCGACCTCGCCGGTCACCGGATTCCCGTCCGAATCCAGCACGGCCACATCCACGCCGGGAACCGGGGCGTTGAACGAGGCCGGATCGATCGGCAGGAACGGATAGCCGATCAACAGCCCGCCGCCGACCTCGGTGCCGCCGCTGTAGTTGATGATCGGGCGGCGCGCACCGCCGACCGTCTCGAACAGCCAGCGCCAGGTCGGCTCGTCCCACGCTTCACCGGTGGATACGAAGGCGCGCAACGTATTCAGGCCCGGCGGCGGACCTTCGGTGCGGCCCATCACCAGGCGCATCGCGGTGGGCGCCACGCCTTGGAGAGTGACGCCGTTGCGGTCGACGATCTCCCACATCCGCGTGGGTGTGGGATGGTCGGGCACGCCCTCGGTGAACACCACGGTCGCGCCGAACTGCAGCCCGCCCGCGATGAGCAAGGGGCCGACGAGCCAGCCCATATCCGAGATCCAGGCGATGACATCGTCGTCGTGCACATCGAATCCGTAGCCGAAATCGACGGCGGCCTTGACCGCGAATCCCCCGTGGGAGTGCACGATTCCCTTCGGCCGCCCGGTGGTGCCGGAGGTGTAGACGATGGTGAGCGGATCGTTCGATTCCACCTGCGCCGTCGGCACCGGCTCCGGATCGGCGGGCAACTCGTCCCAGTAGAGGTCCCGTCCGTCGCGCATCTCGACGCCGTTGTCGAGATGGCGGACCACGACGCTGTGGCGGACGGACGGCACCGACTCCAGGGCCTCGTCGGCAGTCTCCTTGAGCGGCACCACTTTTCCCCGCCGGGTGGTCGCGTCGGCGGTGATCAGAACGACCGCCTCCGAGTCCCGCAGACGCGCCGCGAGCGCCTCCGGGCCGTACCCGGTGAACGCCGGAACCGAGATGGCGCCGATCATGGCGCAAGCCAGGAAGGCGACCACCGATTCCGGAACGACGGGGACGAACAGCACCACCCGGTCACCCTGCGATACCCCGAGGGCGGACAGGTTGGCGGCGAACCGGCGCACCTCGGTGTCCAGTTCCGCGTAGGTCAGCGCGCGGCGGCGGCCGTCGTCGCCCTCGTACACGACGGCGGTCTTGCCCGCTGCCGCGCCCGCGGCGTGGCGATGCGAACACAGGGTCGCGAGATTCAACCGGCCGCCCGGGAACCACCGCGGAAACTGCTTGCCGTCGCTCTCGTCGAGAACGCGGTCGAACGGCACGGCGAATTCGACGCCGAGATCCTCGGCGGCGGCCCGCCAGAACCATTCCGGGTCATCGACCGATGCGCGGTGCAGTTCGGCGAGGTCGCCGTACCCCCACTCGGCCGCGGCTCGCAGCAGCCGGCTGCGCGCTCGCACTTCGTCTCCCGGCATCCACGCCGACGCCCCGGTCGTCCGTGCCGGACCTGGTCCTCGCATCGCGGGCACATCCTTTCTTTCCGCGCCTTCGCCCCACTCAGGACGCCGTGGCCGCCGGTTCCGGTGCGGCGGAACGCTTCAGCATCAATCCCGCCCGCAGGCAGTCGCAGACGACCTCGTCGCGCTGGTTGATGCCCTGATGGCGGAAGGTGACGATGCCGGAGTCGTTGCGGCTCTTGGATTCCCGCTTCGTCACGATCTCGGTCCGCACCCGGATGGTGTCGCCGTGGAAGACCGGCGCCGGGAACTTCACCTCCTGGAACCCGAGGTTGCCCAAGGTTGTGCCGAGGGTCGTGTCGGGCACCGTGATCCCCGAGACCAGCCCGAGGATGAACAGGCTGTTGACCAGCCGCTGCCCGTAGATCGAGCCCTTGCTGTACTCGGCGTCCAGGTGCAGCGGCGCCACATTCAGTGTCAGCGTGCTGAACAAGACGTTGTCCATCTCGGTCACCGTGCGCCGCGTCGGGTGCTCGATGACGCTTCCGGGTTCGAATTCCTCGAAATAGAGGCCGGGCATGACAAGTCCTTTCGATCCTGTGAGGTGCGCTCCGCTGTCCGCAGACCACCTCAACTTATAACATTATATATTATGTTGTCGCATTGAATAGTTGCGGCCGTTGCGCTATCAGCCGTCGCGCGTCAGCCGTCGGCGAACAGGACGTCCGCCTCGACCAGTGCATCGATCTGCTCGGCGGAGTACACCTCCGCGGCGACGGCGCGACTGTCGACCCCGACCCGGGGCGCGGAGCCCGGCCGGTCGGGGCGCTCCCCGTCGAACGTCCACGGGGGACGCAGCACCGCCAGTCCGTCGGACTGCGGCTCGACCAGCCCCAGCCACCGGACCTGCTCGTGCTTCAGGTACCCGGTCATCGAAAGAACCGGCGCGAAGGGCACATCCGCGGCGGTGAGGACCTCTTCCCAATGGCGCACCGGCTTTTTCGCGAATTCCGCCTCCACGATCTTGACCAGATCGAAGTAATTGGCCTCCCGCGGGCGGTACTCCGCGAAGCGGGGGTCCTCGGTCAGATCGAGCCGATCCATCGCCGAACACAGTGCGCGCCAGAACTTCTGAGACGACGACAGGTGCACGGCCAGGTACTCCCCCGACGCGGTCTCGACACAGAAGTTCTGCGCCTGCGGATGCCTGCTCTGCCGGCTCGGATCGGCGCCCAGCTCGAACGACTGGGTGACCCCGTCGGCGGTCAGGGTGCTCACGGCCTCCATGATCGAGGTCTGCACGTGCTGCGGCGACCCGGTCCGCAGACGGCCCACCAGAGCCGCCAGGACGCCCGTCGCCGTACTCAGCCCGGTGACCAGGTCCGCGCTCAGCCCGCCCGCCAGCTGCGGACGGCCCTCGTCGCCGAACAGCGAGTAGAGGCCGCCGAAGGCGTGCCCGATGGTGTCGTACGCGGGGCGGTCGGCCAGCGGGCCGCCGGGACCGAATCCGGTCACCGAGCCGTAGACGATATCGGGCCGCAGCGCGCGGCACTCGTCGGGGCCGAGCCCCATGGCTGCCAGCTTTCCGGGCCGGAGGTTCTCGAGGACCACGTCGAATCGCGGCACCAGCGCCTTGACCAGCGCGACTCCCTCCGGCCGCTTCAGATCGACCGACAGGCTGCGCTTTCCGGTGTTGTACTGCCGGAAATACGGGCTCCCATTGTTCTGGTGACGCCGGAAGTCCTCACCGTCGACCGGCTTCTCCACCTTCACCACCTCGGCCCCCAGCGCGCACAGCAGCGAGGTGGCGAAGGGAAGCGAAATGTAGCCACCGATCTCCAGGATCCGGATACCGTCGAGCGGCTTGTGCTGCATGGCAGGCCTCCAACCTCAATTTTGAATATAATATATAGTATGCCACATCACACGGTGCGCATAATCCGGATCACGGGTGGAGGCGCCCGGCATGTCCCCGCGAAAGGTCCTGAAATGCAGAACATTCCGGCACTCGAGACCGCCGTGGCCCGACTGGTCACCGAGCTCGAGTACGACTCGATTCCACCCGAGGCTCTCGACGGAGCACGGCGCCTGATGCAGGACCAGCTCGCGGTCCAGATCGGGTGCGCCGCGCTGCCCTGGAGCCGGGCGGTCCAGGAGCTCGCCCGCGCGGCACATGCGCCGGGCCGTGCTCACACCACGGGCAGCGGCGACGCGATGGGCCCCGCCGACGCGGCGTTCGTCAATGCGACGCTCGGCCACGGATTCGAGTACGACGACGCCCACCGCGCCAGCTCGAGCCACCCCGGCAGCTGCGTGGTCTCCGCGGCGCTCGCTATCGGCGAGGAACTGGGATCCTCGCTGCGCGAGGTGATCACGGGAATCGTCGCCGGGTACGAGGTCTACACCCGGATCGGCGTGCTGGCCGCGCCGGAGCTGCTGGAGCGCGGTTTCCACCCGCACGGACTGCTGTCGGCCTTCGGCGCCGCCGCCGTGACCGCCAAGATGCGCGGCTTCGACCTCGAGCGCACCGTGCACGCCTTGGCGATCGCCCTCAGTCACTGCTCGGGAACGACGGAGTACACGTCGTCCGGCGGTTCGGTGAAGCGGCTCCATTCCGGGATCGGCACCCGCAACGGCATCCGCGCCGCCGAGCTGGCCGCCGCCGGGATCACCGGGCCAACCACGTTTCTGACCGGCGGCAAAGGATTCTTCCGCACGTACGCTGGGCGAGACGCCGGAGAGACGGCCGTCGCCGCATTCGCCCCGGACGTGCCGTTCGAGATCACCCGTGTGTGGATCAAGCCGTACTGTTGCTGCGGCATCAACCACGCCTACATCGACGGCGCACGGCAACTGTCGGCGCGCGCCGGCGAGATCGACGGCATCCGGCTCGGCATCCAGACCGGAGGCGATGTCATCATCGGCACCCGGAACGCGAATGCCTACGCGCCCCGCACCATCGAGCATCTGCAGTACAGCCTGCCCTTCCAGTTCGCGCTGTCGATTCTCGGCCTGGGCAACGGGTTCCGGACCCATCACGACTACATGCAGGGGCGGCTCGATCTGGGCGGCGGCAGCGCGGTCGCCGCTCTCGCGCGTCAGGTGAAGATCGAGGTGGACCCCGAGCTCGACACCGGCTACCCCGGGAAGTGGGTCGCCGATATCACCGTCGACTATCGCGACGGCACCAGCGAGAGCATCTTCGTCGACAGCCCGCTGGGAACCGCCGAAAACCCCATGCCCCCAGCGGATCTCGACGCCAAGTTCCGTGAACTCACCAGCACGGCCCTGGGCCCTGATCGCGGCGAGAAACTGCTGCGGGCGATCAAGTCGACCGACCCGGCCACCACCGCAACGGAATTCGCCGCATTGCTGCGGATTCCGTAGCACAGCGGCACCCCGATCGTTCAGCACAACGGCTCCCCCGTCATTCCGGCAAGCTTCAGCCGGAATCCACACACCCCATCGACGACTGCCGACCGATTGCGCCCCGGGCCCCCGCACACTTCACATCCGAAGTGCGCGGGGGCCTGGAAGAGTTTCATGTGCGGCACCTGCTGCTCGCACACGGGATCTCAGCTCTCGCCGGAGCTACCCGCCAGGTTCTCCCGGAAAAACGGCACGGCCTCGGACACGGCGTGGTCCACGTACTTGGGGATGTCGTAGAAGTCCATGTGGGTGCCGCCCTCGACGACCACCAGTTTCTTCGAGCTGCGCGCCCGTCCGTGCAGTTCGGTGGACATCCACAGCGAACCCGCCTCGCTGCCCGCCACGATCAGTACCGGCTGGATGAGCAGGTCCTCGACCAGGTGGAAGGCGTCGAAGGTGAAGATCCGCGAGATGCTCTTGGTGAACAGCTGCTTGTTCTTCGCGTTCGGGTGCTGGGCGCGCGGGGTCAGGTAGTAGTCCTTGGCCTCGACGAGGTCGGCCGGGGTGTTCTCGTCCGGCTCCGGCGGCACGTAGGGGATGTACACCGGATCCGCGCCCTGCGCCTCGGCGGTGCGCTGCTGCGCCGCCGCCTGCAGTGTCGGCACCGCCGCCGAGTCGGGATCGGCGCCGAACCAGCCGCGGCGGAACGAGGTGCCGATATTGACGGCGCTGACCGTGGTGATCGCCTTGACTCGGTAGTCGGTCATCGCGGCATTGACGGCGTACCCGCCGCCGGCGCAGATGCCGAGCGCACCGATGCGCTCGGGGTCGACGTACTCCAGGGTCTGCAGATAGTCCACGGCGGCGCGCACATCCTCGACCCGGGCGGCCGGATCCTCGAGGTGGTGCGGTTCGCCGCCGCTCTGCCCCTGGAACGACGCGTCGTAGGCGACGGCCACGAAACCCTGATCGGCCAGCTTGCTCGCATACAGCCCCGCGGCCTGCTCCTTCACGCCGCCGCCGGGGTGGACCGCCACGACCGCGGCGTAGCTGCCCTTCGGATCGAAGTCCGACGGAAGATAGAGATTGCCCGCCATGCTGATCGGGCCGTTCCGGAAGCTGATGGCCTCCATGAGTGACTCCCTCACTGTTGTCCGGTTCTTCGCTCGGCCGGTCGGTCCGAGCGGTGACTCCAGCCTGCGACCTCGGACGCGCGCGTGGGAGTGCGCGGTTATAGGGGGGACCAGCAGCCTCTCCATCACCGAGCCGCACCGGCATAACCTGGTCATATGGAGATCGCCAAGGACATCAGAGACTTCCTGATGACCCGGCGCGCGAAGATCACCCCGGACCAGGTGGGGCTGCCGGTCGTCGGGCGCCGCCGGGTTGCGGGCCTGCGCCGGGAGGAGGTCGCACGCCTGGCCGGGGTCAGCACCGAGTACTACATCCAGGTCGAGCGGGGGCGCGTCGCCGGTGTGTCCGACGAGGTGCTGCAGGCCATCGCCTCGGCCCTCCTGCTCGACGAGGAGGAGACGACGCACCTGTTCGATCTGGCCCGCGCCGCCACGGAGAAGTCGGGTAAGACCAGATCCCGTGCCCGGATAGCACGCCAGGTGGTTCCCGAGGGCGTCCAGGCGCTGATGGACGCGATGGTGACGGCCCCCGCCATCGTCCAGAACGGGCACATGGACATACTGGCCGCCAACGCGCTGGGACGAGCAATCTACGCCGACGTCTTCGACCGGTCGTCCGGAGTACCCAATCTGGCCCGATTCATCTTCCTCGACACCCGCGCCGGCGAGACGTTCCCCGCCTGGGAAAAAGCCGCCAACGACGTCGTCGGACTGCTGCGTGTCGAGGCGGCACGGTCCCCCTACTCCACGGCCGTCACCGGACTCATCGGCGAATTGGCTACTCGCAGTGACGAATTCCGGACCCGGTGGGCCGCCCACGAGGTCCGCGCCCACCGGCGCGGCACCAAACGATTCCACCATCGACTGGTCGGCGACATGACTCTGCGCTTCGAGGCCCTCGCGCTCGCGGGCGACACCGGCCTGACGATGTTCGGCTATACCGCGGAACCGAATTCGCCCTCGCACGAGGCGCTGCAACTACTCGCGAGCTGGGTCGCGACCGAGCACTCCCCTGCTGCCACCGACCGCGCCGACACAACAGTGTCCAGGCCCGACGAGTAGCCGCGCGTCGCCGACCGACCGCCCCCGCACCGACTGCATGGTGCGACAACCGTTTTCATCGGCTGCCCGCATTCCTTGCCCGAACATGCAACATAATATATAGTGCCTTGCTACCGTATCCTCTGACAACAGCCGATACGTCACATCCTCCGAGCCGGTCGCCGTCCAGGCGATACGGGACGACGTCGTACCAGAGGAGCCAGCCCGTGCGATCGCCGGTTGATCAGCCGAGTTCCGGTACCCGACGATCCCGAAATCCGTTGCGCAGGTGGCAGTTCCGGTCGCCGAGCGTCCGTTCGAAAGTGCTGGCGATCGCTCTCGTCCCGAGTGCCGCGATGTTCGTGACCTGCGCTGCGACGGCCACCGTGCTGACGGCGGACGCGTACTCCGCGCGGGAGTGGTCGGATTACCGCGCAACCGTGATCGACCCGCTCCTGCGCTTCGTCGGCACGGTGCAGGAAGAGCGGACCGGGAGCATGTCCATGCTGGCAGGGTCGCCGGCGGCCGAGTCGGACCTGCAGGCCCGGCGAGCCGATATGAACGCCGCGCTCGACGCCACCGTTCGGATCTCCGAGCGCGCCAAGGACCTCGACCAGGCCGCGATCTCTCGCTTCACCGTCGATTTCGGGCAGCTCCTCACCGAGTTGCCCACCGTCCGCCGGGCCGTGGACGAGCGCCGGATCGCCTCGCGGGAGGTCGGCGACTTCTACACGCGGCTCGTCGGCGCCATCGCCGACGGTGGTCAGGAAAGCAGCGTGCACAATGCCTCCGATAACGACGTACTGGCTGCGGAGATGAGCGGGTACGCCCTGCTGCGAGCGACGGATACGCATGCACACGTCGTCGGGCTCATCAGATCCGGGCTGGTCCGCGACCGGCTCGACACCTCCGAACGGCTGGCGATCACTCAGCTCGGAGGCGCGTATCGGCAGGAATTGGCGGCGGTCGCCGCGCACCTGATGCCCACCGCCGAGGCCCGATACCGGGAACTTGTCGACAGCCCCGAATGGCGTCTCGTCGACGCTGCCCGGAACGGGCTGGCGGACAACGGAATACTCACGGTTCCCTACACCGAGTGGCTGGCGGCCGAGCAGTCCGTCGGCGTCCGGCTCACGGGACTGCTCCGGGATCAGTTCCAGCGCACCGTCGCGATGTCCCAGGATCTCGCCGGTCGGGCGTTCACACGATCGCTCGCTGCGGGCGCCGCCGTCCTGGCTGTCACACTGGCCGCCGCCACGGCCGCGTTGCTGCTCGCCAACCGTCTCGTGCGGCGACTGCGCTCGCTGCGCTCGGCCAGCCTCGATCTGGCGCGGCAAGGCCTGCCCGCCGCCATCGAGCGCATCCATCGCGGCGAGCAGGTTGTTATGGAACAGGACGTGGTCGTGGACCGCGGTACCGACGAAATCGGCCAGGTGGCAGACGCTTTCGCCATCGCGCAGCGCACCGCCGTCGACGCCGCGGTGGCCGAGGCACGCACCCGCGAGGGGTTCAACAAGGTCTTCCTGGACATCGCCTTCCGCAGCCAGGCCCTGGTCCGCAGGCAGCTCGACGTCCTCGATATCGCGGAGTCCAAGCAGCTCGACCCCGAACATCTCGAGCTGCTGTTCCAGCTCGACCACCTGGCGACCCGGGCCCGGCGCAATGCCGAGAACCTGCTCATCCTCGGGGGGCGTGCACCCGGCCGACGCTGGCGCGATCCGGTCGACCTGGAAGAGATCGTGCGCAGCGCGGCGTCGGAGACCGAGGGCTTCGCCCGCGTGAGCACGGTCCGGCTGCCCGCGGTCGGCATTCTCGGCCCCACCGTCGCCGATCTCATCCATCTGCTCGCCGAGCTGATCGACAACGCGGCGTCGTTCTCGCCGCCGGAGGCGGCGATCTCGGTGCACGGGACCATGGTCGGCCGCGGGGTGGTCGTCGAGATCGTCGATCAGGGCCTGGGCATCGGATTCGACGAGCGCGAGCGGATCAATCGATTGCTGCGCGAGCCACCCGAATTCCACGAGATGGCGCTGGCCGGGCAGCGGCAGCTGGGCATGTTCGTGGTCGGGCGGCTGTCGCGCCGGCACGCCGTCACGGTCAGCCTGCAGGAATCGGCCTACGGCGGAGTCACTGCGATCGTGCTGATTCCGTGGTCGGCGGTGGATCGCACGAGCGCGCAGGTAGCCCGCGACACTCGAACCGCCGCTGCCCTTGTCCCGGCGGCCGATTCGCCCCCGGCGCTCGACGGCCAGGCCGCGGCGCGGACACCCGTCGACCCCACCGAGAACCGGAGACCACCGCTCCCGCGACGACAACGACCCCGCACCCTCGCTCCGCCGGACGACGAGATCGCTGCCGACACCTCACCCGGCCACCCGCGCAGCCCCGCCACCGCGCGGACGTCGCTGGCCGCGCTGCAGCAAGGAACGCGCCGCGCGCGTCGCCTCCGGCATCCCCATCCGTAAACGAACGGTCAGAACATGAGCAACGACGCAATGCCCGGTCACTCCGCCGATTCCCTGGACTGGCTGATGAACAACCTGGTCGACCGCATCTCCGGCGCCGAATGCGCGGTCGTGCTGTCCGCCGACGGCCTGCCCGTGGCCGGGTCCGACGGCCTCGGGCGCGATCAGGTCGAACATCTCGCCGCCATCGCCTCCGCCCTGCACAGCCTCGGCCGCGGCATCGGAACCCACTTCGGCAAGGGCCTGCTACAGCAGACGATGATCGAGCTGGAGCACGGCTACCTGGTGGTGACCGAGGCCGGACACGGCTCCTGCCTGGCGCTGCTGACCGGCGGCGACGCCGATCTCGGCCTGGTCGGCTACGAGATGAACGTGATCGTCGGGCAGGTTCGCGACCAGCTGTCCGCCGCGCCCAGAACGCGCACCATCGCCGGACACTACGGGCAGTGACGCGCCACCCGGACGACCCGTGGCCGCCCGACGATCCGGGCCCGCTGGTCCGGCCGTTCGCCGTCACGCGCGGCCGGGCGCACACCGCGGTGCGCGACCTCGACCTTCTGACGCTCGTGTCCGCCGTCGGCCCCGACGCCGGAACACTGGACCGGGAGTACCGGGAAATCCTCCGACTCTGTGCGGAGCGCCCCCTGTCCGTCGCCGAAATCGCTGCCCATCTGGGACTTTTCGTGGCCGCGGCGAAGGTACTGGTAGGCGACCTGATAACGGCGGGCTACGTCACCTTCCACTCCCCGGCGCCACCCGACTACGCCCCGGATCCGGAACTGTTGCGTGCCGTCCTCGAAGGCATCCGCCGGATCTGAGCCCCAGGCGGAATCCCGCCTCCCCCAGGGCAATCCGACACACCGGTCCGTCGGCTCACCGAGTGCGAGCCACCTCGCCCTCAGCCGATGTGTAAGGCCCGCATGCGGTTGTAGAGCGTCGACCGGCTCACCCCGAGCGCGCGGGCCGCGCGGAGTTTGTTGCCTCCCGCGGCCTCGATCGCCGCCACGATGACCTCCCGCTCGGCCTCCCGCAGCGGCGAACCCGGCGCGGGCCCACCGCGGTAGGACGCCGGGAGGTCCGACGGGATGATGTCCCCGGCCGAGCGGACCTCCGCGACGGACCGCACCACACGATGCAGTTCGGCGAGGTTACCGGGCCATGGCTGGGCGGCCAGCACGCGCAGGGCGTCGGCGGTGAACCGGAGGCGGTCGGTGCCGTCCAGGTCCGCCAGCATCCGTTGCGCCAGATACGGGATCTCGTGGCGCCGGCGCCGCAGCGGAAGCAAGGTGCGGCGCGCATTGCACATGGCTGCCAGCGGGGCGTGCACACCCTCGGAATGATCGGGCGTCGAGGTCAGCACGATATGGCGACGCGCCTCGCGCAGGCACTGGGCCAGCAGTGTCGACAATCGCTCGGACAGCAGCTGGATGTTCTCGACGACGACGGCGGGCCCATCCTGCTCGAGCAGCATCGCGACGGCCGTCGCCCACGCCCGCTCACCCTGCCGGACCACCTCCGTCGCATCGAGCACGATCGCGTCGGCGCCGGCCGCCCGGTACGCCTCCGTGCTACGGCCGCTTCCGATTTCGCCGATCACCAGCAGCGGCCACCGCGCCGTCACACCCGCACCGGTCCCGCTGCGGAACGCGTCGTCCGAGACGATGTCGACCAGCGACCCGTCCACCCCGTCGATCGGCGTACACGACAGCACGACGCTCCGCCCCGACACCAACGTGAGCCGACGCAGTTGCCCGCTGGCGAAACCGGCCTCCTCCGCGCACGTTCGCACGGCGGCGTGATCGGCAGGGTCCAGCAGGTCCAGCGCCGCCGGCGTGGCCAGCACCAGGCCCTGCCCGACGACCATCACCGGGCGGCCGCGCGGGTGCCCGGCCGCTTGGAATGCGTCGAACAGCAGTCGCTGATCGCGGGTCGAGTCGTGCCGCAGCCGCTCCTGGATGTCGCGGACCATGCCGCGAGCCAGGGGGCGAAACAGGCTGTCGGGCCCGGAGGCCGGGCCGCCGATGTCGAGAACCCCGGCCAGCCTTCGCGTCGTCGGATGAATGATGGGGTGCCCGTAACAGGTGAAGGAACGGAAGGCCGTCAGGTAGTGCTCGGGCCCGCGGACCAGCACATCGCGGCGGGTCTCGACGGGCGTGCCGACCGCGTTGGTGCCGACCTCCTCCTCGCCGAGCCGCACACCCGGCGCCAGCCCGAGTTCGGCGATCCCGCGGCCCACCGCGGGATCGGCGGCCTGGACGTCGACCACACGTGCGGAATTGTCGGCGAGCACCAGCGCGACGGTGGTCCCCTCGAGTTCGTCGGCCATTCGCCGCAGCACCGGGTGCGCCGCCCGGGCCAGGGCCCCGCCGGGGACGATCGCCTCGCGAACCAGTCGCGGTAGAGCATCTTCGCGCAGTCCGTTCAACCGCGACCGCGTCCAGGACGATGCGATCTCGGACCGGGTCGGCTCCACATCGCACTGCGGCGAAACGCTCGTCATCCAATACCACCTGTCCCGCCGACGGTCTCGATGCGAATCGGCGATCAGTTAACCTCCGTGAAACGATATATTATGTTGAAACTGGTTGTAGTCGATTCGACCGAATCCCGCACCGGCCACCATTCCGACGCCGATCATCGATCCCCCGGAGATTAGGTCGCCACACCTGAAACACATCGGCCCACAGGGAACTCGCGACCATCTGCCGGTCGACGGCGAGCACGGCCACCAATGTGGCTATTTCATGGCAACTCCTATGCGGGCGGAGCAATCTCGCAGGCATTCGATGCCGATCGACGATGGCCGGTTCACCGACGCGGGCGTGGGCCGCGTCGGCTCCCCTGTCCAATTCCTGGACAGTTTCCCGTCGCGCCCCTCTTTAATGTCGGGTCACACGGTTCGACGCAGTGCGCCGCGCACGAGAGGGGCCACGGTGATCACTCTCGACACTTATCGACGACATCGGCACGGGGGTGACAGGTGACCAGCACACATTCGATACCGGCCGGGCTGGTCGCCGAGGAACCCCCGCCGACCGGCAACGCCCTGTTCGCCGTCATGGGTGACTGCCTCGAGCTGTCGATCTGCATGCTCGACGGGCGGGCACGCCCCGAGCAGCTCCGCCGGCTGGAGCGGGAAGCGGCGCGATGGGCGCGCGAGGGCATCCCGATGGTCACCGTCCTGCGGCTGGTCCACGACGGATTCCGGCTCGGCATCGAACTCACGGGCGCGGCGATCGAACCGGCAGCCGATCACCTGCGTGCGGTTGACACCGATCTGGTTCTGGGCCTGCTGAACACCGTCACAGCGACGGTCGCCCGAGCCTACGCACCGCAACTCCACACTGTGACCCACCGCCACGCGGTGCGACAGGCGTTGGCGGCGGCCTTGGTCGACGGGCGGCCCACCTCGACACTGGCACGCCAGAACGGCATCGAGATCGCCAGGGAGTACTGGATACTCGCCCTCCTCCTCCCTCCGGCGCCCGCCGCCATCGGAACCGAGCCACGCCGCCGCGCCGAGGGCGCGCTGCCGCGTCTTCGAGTCGCACTGGCCGAGTGTTTCGCCGGCGCCGCACTGCCCGTCCTGTCGCCGGACGGCGGCACCATTCTCCTACCGACCGCAGTCGCCGACGACGATTCCCTGGACGCCCTTGTCAACGAATTATCTTGTGCCGCAGAGGTTCCCGTCACAGCGGCGGTGATGCGCTCGGTGACCGACGACATTCCGGCCGGAGTCGACCGTGCCCATGAGCTACTCGACCTGGTTCATCGGCTCGGGCTGGTGGGTGGTCTGCACCGCTTCGCCGATCTGGCACTGGAATATCAGCTCACCCGTCCCGGACCAGCGCTCGACGTGCTGAGTTCCCTACTCGCACCGCTGGACAACCAGCCCGATCTGCTCACCACCCTGAAACACCACTTCGCCAACGACCTGAGCCGCAAGCGCACCGCCCGGATGCTGCACCTGCATCCCAACACGGTCGACTATCGCCTCCACCGCATCGCGCAACTCACCGGCCTGGACGCCGGTCGGCCCGAGGGCCTGTGGTACCTACGGTCGGCCCTGATCGCCCGCAGTCACCAGACCAATCCCCCCGCGCCGTCCCGCAGGCGGCGAGTCGCACCGAAACCGCCTGCGCACGAATAGGACCCGAACCACCGACCCGGCTCGCGCCGCGTTTCCTGCGGCGCCGCCGATCCACATCTGACCGAATAGGAACGGCCGCAGCATCTTTCGCTGCGGCCGTTCGCGATCGCGCCTGGCGGGCGAAAGTTCCAGCTTCCAATCATGCACCGGGAGTGGCGAATACACCGGTGGCGCCGTCGGAGAACATGACACCGGCGTCGACCGGCGGTTCGCCGCCGGGGTCGAGCGAACCGTCCGGCCGCACCCGGTAGGTGAACACCTGGGCCGTGCCGGTCACCGCCAAAGTGTCGATGGCATAGAGCCGTTCGGCATCCGGGCTCAGCACCACGCGTCCCGGAAAGTGGCCCGGCGCGCTCGGCTCGTCGGCGCCGGGCAACGGAATCAGGGCGCCGTCGTCGCGGATCTCGAATCCGTTCACGGCCGCGCCACCGGTCTGCGGGAGGTACAGATACCTGCTGTCCGGTGTGATGGCCATGCCGTGCGGGACCATCTTCGTGGGGAAGCGGCCGATCGGCGTCAGGGCGCCGCCGGGCTCGATGCGGTATCCGGACACGTCGTTGGTGCCCTCGTTGGTGATGTAGAGGAACCTGCCGTCCGGGGTGACCGACGGCAGCGCCGGACGGTCGCCCGTGCGGACCTGCGGCCCGGCCGGGGTCAGCCGCCCGTCCGGCCCGATCGCGAACGAGTCCATAGTCGCCCCGATGAAGCTCGGGGCGAACAGGTAACGGCCGTCCGGCGAGACCACCGGAATGGAAAGCCCGCTCGTCGCACCCGCGATGGCGGCCGAATCGACCGGGCTCAGACCCCCGGACGGCCCGATGGCAAAGGTCCGCACCTCATTGGTCATCGAACCCACGGTGGCGAACAGCCATTTGCCGTCGGGGCTCACGACCGCACCGACGATCGGCGCACCCGGGTCCAGGCGCGCATCCGCAAGCCGCGCGAGCGTGCCGTCGTCATTGACACGGAAGCCCTGCAGAGTTCCCGAAACGGTATGTGCCACGTAGGCGAAGCGTTGGTTGGGCGTGACAGCGATCGACAGCGTGAAGGCATCGATGGGTACCATCGGCCCGACCCGCGTCAGCCGCCCCTGCACTTCGCGCAGCACACCGATATTCGAGGAGCCCGTGCCACCGACCAGCAGGTAGCTCGGGACCACCCCGTCGACCGGTGCCGCGGCCGCCGTACCGACGGACACGCCCGCGGTGAGCCCGGCGACCAGGGCGATCGCGGGCACGCGCCGCAGCCACATATTCCGCGCCGACCGTGGTCGTCCGGCTGCCGGTGAATCGTGAGTCGTCAAGGGAACCTCCATGGTTCGTCATTTCCGGCGGCCCCCGAAAGCAACACCGCCGTCTCCGCACGGCAACCGGGCATTTACGCCGATCGACCGCATGCCGAACCTAAGCCGACGAACCCGCTGGTCAGTGTCCAAATACCTGGACACTGACCGACTGGATATATTATGCATAGTGGGTCAGATCACAGGAGTTCTATATGGACAGTTCCTCGATTCGCCGGGATGCCGCCGTGTTGCGGGCCGCGATCGCCGAGATCGCCGATGACGCGCACAGATTGCTCGATCGCGAGCCGCCGGACGACCGGAGGCAGGAAGCGCTGATGCTGGGCGAACTCTGGGATCTGGTGACCGCCGAGATGATCCGGTCGGCCGGCCGGGCTTCGCCGGACCGCCTGACCGATATGACCACATTGCTCAGCCGGATCCGAGCAGCGGAATCGATGGCAGCGCAGCTACGGCTTGCCCACCGAACCCGGACACTGGCCCGAGTCGGGACCGCATTGAGCGAGGTCGGCAATGCGAACACGGTCGACGCGCTGCTCGCCCGAGCCCCGGAGGCTGCGTGCGGTCTCGGCTTCGACCGCGCGCTGGTGTCGACGGTGGACACGGTGTGGCGACTGCACACGATGTGTGTCGTGCGGGAGCCGCGCTGGGCCGAGGAGATCGTCGCCGTGGGCAGGCAGAGCCCGCCCGTGCTGGATCGCACCCTGATCGAGAACGACACGGTGGTGGGCGCGCGCACCACGCTCGTCCACGAGGTGCAGGACAATCCGCGGGTCAACCGGCCGCTCGCCGAGATCACCAAGTCCTCGTCGTACGGAATCGCGCCGCTCCTGGTCGACGGGGAGGTCGTCGGGCTGGTACACGGCGACTGCTACCACCAGCGCCGAGCACTGACCGACGTCGACCGAATGCTGTTGTCGGCGTTCGCCGAAGGGCTGAGTCAACACTTGGCGAGAGTCACTGTGTTGGAAGGGATCTCGGCTATCCGAGGACAGTTGGACGGGCTGCATCGATGGCGGGCACCGGGGCCCGCCGTCGCCGAATCGGTTGCGCTGAGCCGCGACGACGACTCGGTCCTCACTCGCCGCGAGGTGCAGATCGTGCGGCTCATGGCGGCAGGCGATTCGAACGGGAGGATCGCTCGCCGACTCTGTATTTCCGAGGGCACCGTCAAGACCCATATCACCCGGATCTTGCGCAAACTCCGCGCGGCGAATCGCGCCGAGGCGGTATCGATCTGGCTGCGCGGCGCCGATGCGCCGCACCGGCTGCCGCGGGTCTGACTCAGCTCCGCCCGAAGGTCGTACGAATATCTGACCTGCGCCGGATGTCGCGGCGCCCGTCGCCCGGAACAGTGAGCTGTGACACAGAGCGGGCGACGCAATCGGTCGGCCGCCGCGGTACACGGCACTGGAGGCGTGGAGATGACACAGACCGGCCGGGCAGAGTCCTGGATCGTCGGCATCGACGTGGGCGGGACCTTCACCGACATCATCGGCCTGAACCGGGATACAGGGGAAATCCGCGACGGGAAGGTCTTGTCCACCGAGGAACAAGAGGTCGGCGTGCTGCAGGCTCTGTCGGCGATCGGCATCGCGGTTCCGGACGTCGCCGAGATCGTGCACGGGCATACGGTCGGCATCAACGCGCTGCTCAGCAGGACCGGTGAGCGCACCGGCCTCATCGCGACCGGCGGACATCGCGATCTGCTCGACATCGGGCGCATGCACCGCGAATTCGGGGAGCGTTTCTACGACCCCACCTGGCTGCGACCCCACCAGCAACGGCCGATCGTGCCGCGCGAGTCGCGTTTCGGCATCCCCGAACGGCTGCGCTACGACGGCACCCCACTGCTGCCGCTGGACGAGGACGCGGTGCGCCGGGCGGCCAGGGACCTGGCGGGCCAGGGCGCGCGATCGGTCGCGGTGTGCCTGATGAACTCCTACACCAACCCCGGCCACGAACGCCGCGCCGCGGAGATCGTCGCCGAGGAACTGCCCGGCGCCTACGTCCAGACGTCGGCGCTGTATCCGGTCACTCGCGAGCACGAGCGCACCGCCACCGTGGCGCTCGACGCCTACGTCGGACCCGCCGTCGTCGGCTATCTCGACCGCCTGATGACGCGGCTGTCCGAGCAGGACTACCGCGGCACCTTGTGGATCATGATGATGAACGGCGGCGTCGCGACATTCGCCGACGCCCGGCGCGCCCCGGTGTTCCAGCTGGTCTCGGGCCCTGTGGGCGGGGTGAGCGGCAGCGTCGAACTCGCGAACGAGAGCGGCACACCGAATCTGCTCACCATCGACGTCGGCGGCACCAGCACCGACGTGGCCGCGATCCGCGCCGGCAAGACCCCGCTCACCGACACCTGGACCCTGGAGACCGGGCTGACGCTGACCATGCCGCTGGTCGACGTCGAGAGCATCGGTTCCGGCGCGGGTAGCCTGATCCGCCCCAGCGCACTCGGCACCGTGGCCGTCGGTCCGGCCTCGGCCGGCTCCAACCCCGGCCCCGTCTGCTATCGACGCGGCGGCGTCGAGCCCACCCTCACCGACGCCTGCGCCGCGCTCGGAATCCTGCAGCCCGACCTGTTCGCCGACGGCGCCCTCCGGCTCGACGCGGACGCCGCGGTCGCGGCCCTGGGCGCGGCGGGCGGGCAGTGGGGCATGTCGGCTGTCGAACTCGCCTCGGCCGCATACGAAGTCGCGTGCCAGGACATCGCCGCGAAGGTCCGGAGCATCTCGGTCTACCGGGGACTCGACATCCGCGAGTTCGCGCTGCAGCCGTCCGGTTCGGCGGGCCCGATGCTCGCCGACCGCATCGGGCAGATCCTCGGCCTCGACAGGGTGATCGTGCCGCGCAGCCCGGGACAGTTCTCCGCGCTGGGCCTGCTGCGCAGCGATCTGATGGTCACCCGCGCACGGTCGATCATGACGCCGCTGTCGCCCGACCACGCCGGCACCATCGAGACCGCCTTCGCCGCGCTGCAGGACAGCATCCGCAACGACCTGAAACGCCAGGACATCGACGTGACGCGGCTGCGTTTCGAACGGGCGATCTTCGCCATGTATCGCGGGCAAACCTGGGACAACCGGCTACCGATCCCCCCGGACGCTCTCACGTCCGGCGGCGCCGGTGAGCTGATACCGAAATTCCACGAGTTCTACCGGCAGACATACGGTTTCGCGGCGGCCGAGATTCCCGTCGTGGTGTCGACCGTCGAGGTGACCGCAGTGATTCCGCGCGGGCACGGCGCGGTCGACCGCACCGCGGACGAGGGCGACGCCTTCCTGCGGACGACGCGCCTAACACTGCCCGGCGCAACGGAACCCACCGAGGTGTCGATCTACGTCCGCGAACGCATGGAGCCGAATCGCCCGGTGCCGGGCCCGGCCTTGGTCGCGGAGAAATTCGCGACGACCCTCGTCCTGCCCGGCCGCACGGCCTTCGTGGACGACGACCTGAATCTCATCATCGAGCCCCAGCGCTGAGGAGCCACACGATGACCATCACCCCCGTGACCACCGATCGCGTGGTCGATATCGAACTCGACATCCTTCGCCACGGCCTGACCGAGGTGGCCCGCGAGATGCTGGATTCGCTGATGCGCAGCGCGTTCTCGCCGGTCTGCCGCGACATCCTGGACTGCACCAGCGCCATCCACATGCGCACCGACGACGGATGGGAGACCGTCGCGCTGTGGGAGGGCTGCATGCAGCACGCCTTCACCGCCCCGCACATCGCGAACTTCGTGATGGAGGACTGGGACATCGATCGCATGCAGCCCGGTGACGTCATCTTCGTCAACGACCCGTGGCGAGGCACGATCCATCAGTCCGACGTGAATCTGCTGCGCCCGGTGTTCGTCGACGGTCGCGTGGAGTTCCTGCTGCACTCGACCTCGCATCTGGTCGACCTCGGCGGTGCGATCCCGGGCGGCTTCTCCAACGGTACACAGACACACTTCGAAGAGCAGCTGAAACTGCCGCCGACGCTGTTGTACGCCAACGACATTCCGGTGCGGTCGGCGTTCAATTTCATCCTCGAAAACAACCGGGTGCCGCAGCTGGTACTCGGCGACCTGCGCGCCTTGCACGGCTGCCTGGTCGTCGGGGAACGGCAGCTGCAGGAGATAATCGCCCGCAGCGGACTCGAAAAGGTCCGCGCCGCAGGGCGTTACGCGATCGAGGCTACCGAGGCGGGTATGCGCCGCGGCATCGCGAGCATCCCCGACGGCGACTACGCCGCCGAGGACTTCCTCGACGAGGACGGCATCGGCGACGAACCCGTTCCGGTCGCGGTCACAGTGAAGGTACGCGGCGATTCCATGGAGATCGACTTCTCCGGGTCCGGCCGCCAGCCGCTGGGCAACTGCGGCACGGCCTGGTGCGAGGCGACCCGCTGCATCGAGGCGGTGAAGCTGATGGTCGACCCGTCCACCCCGGTCAACAGCGGCACGCTGCGGCCGATCGAAACCCTGCTGCCGCCGGGCAGCGTCGTGCAGGTGCTGCCGCCGTCGAGCTGTTCCAACCACGCCGACATCGGGGCGCGCGGCATCAACGTCGTCACCCGGGCGCTGAGCCGGGCGACCGGCGATTCCTTCGCCTGTGACACCGGCACGGCGGTCGTCGTCAGCCTGGGCGGGATCGACACGCGGCCCGGCCACGAAGGCACGCCCTGGGGCGCGTTCGCACTCGCGGGCGGCGGCTGGGGAGGCACATGGAAGGAGGACGGCGTCTCGTTCTGCGTGATACCGATCGGCAACTGCCGCACGTCGGTTCAGGAGCACCTCGAGATCGAGAGCCCGCTGGTCGTGGTCCAGCACGAGATGGTGATCGATACCGCGGGCGCCGGTCGGTTCCGCGGCGGAGCCGGATCGGTGTACTCGATCTACGCCGAATCCGACACGATGGTCACCATCACCGCCGACCGGGTCCGCATCGGCGCCCCCGGATCCCAGGGCGGCGGCGCAGGCGCACCCGCGTACGGCTGGTACATCGAGGACTTCGACCTCGCCAGGCACGGCGACCCCCTCGACCTGCGCGGGGCCGAGCCGCTGTTCGGCATGTTCGACGAAGCGGGCAGGCCCGATCCCGATCACGGTGAGTTCGGGCGCGGCGCGCGCTACCGGACCGGCAAGTTCTCGGGCCTGGTCCTGAAGGCGGGCGACGCGCTGCGCTTCGTCATCGGCGGTGGCGGCGGCTGGGGCGACCCGCTCGAGCGCGACGCACAGCGCGTCGCGGCCGATGTGCGAGCCGGGCTGGTCAGCCACGAATTCGCCACGGACGCATACGGAGTCGTGATCGCGGACGGGGTAGTCGACGCCGAAGCGACCACAGCCCGGCGCGCGCACCTCGCCGCCGACCGTACGCAAGGGCGCTGGCAAGTGCCGGTGGCTACGCCCCGCACCTGGACCCTCTGAGAGAAAGGCATCGCCATGGCAGTCGATCGACTCCTGTTCCCCCGCCCCGAGACTCCACGCGTCTACGTCGACCGGATCCCCGCCGAGGGAACCTGCCCGGCCTGCGGCGCGCGTCATCTGGCTCGCTATCCGGTGGCCAATTACCTGGGCCCCCGGATGGTCGTCAAATGCCAGGAATGCTTCCACCACGTCTCGGTGACTCGCCCTGAGCCCGAGGACAATTGGCCCGCCTGGCGGTCGCCCGCGCGCGACTGGCCCTCCTCGCGCGCCGGATAGCACGGGCCGCGACGATACCTCGTACCGGCGCTCGGAAATGTGAATTGTATTGCGCGGGAGACAGAGTGGTACCGCACAAGAATCGAAAGGGAATACGATGGCAGGGCTGTTGGACGGGAAGGTCGTCCTCATTACCGGCGCGGCGGGCGGGATCGGGCGGGCCACCGCACTGCTCGCGGCGAACGAGGGTGCGCGGCTCGCGGTCACCGATCTCGCCGAGGACGGCGTGCAGGAGACTGCCGCGCAGGTGCGTGCGGCCGGAGCAGAGGCCATTGCCCTCGCCGCCGATCTCACGGCCGGCGGCTCGGTGAACGCGATGGTCGCGGCGGTCGCCGATCGTTACGGGCGCCTCGACGGTGCCTTCAACAACGCCGGGGTGAGTGGCGGGCAGATCGGGCAGGGCGGACGGCGGGTCGCCGAGTGGGACGAGGCGGCCTTCGACCTCGCCCTCGCGGTGAATCTGAAAGGTGTGTGGCTGTGCCTGCGCGCCGAACTCGCGCAGATGGTGTCCCAGGGTGGCGGCGCCATCGTCAACACCGCGTCGCTGGCGGGCCTCACCGGGTTCAAGACCACCGCGGGCTACTCGGCGGCCAAGCACGGCGTGGTCGGCCTGACGAAAACGGCCGCGATCGAGTACGCCCCCGCCGTCCGGATCAATGCGGTGTGCCCCGGCTACACCGACACCGATCTGATGAAGGACGCCAAGCGCCGCAGCGGCGACGCGATCATGGCACGCATCCCTTCGGCCCGGCTCGCCCAGCCCGAGGAGATCGCCGAGATGGCGTGCTGGCTGCTGTCCGACCGCGCTGGTTACGCGACCGGCGGAGAGTTCGTCGTCGACGGCGGCTACCTGGCGGGATAGCGAATTATTTCTTCCCCGAACATATTTCACGAAGGATTCTGATGACTGCTCTGATCGATGAGGCCGCGAGCTACATCGATGGTCGCTGGGTCGTCGGCGGCGGCGAACCGATCGCATCGATCAACCCCGCTACCGGCCGACAACTCGCGCTCACCCCCTCGACGGGACCGGCCCAGGTGGCCGCGGCGGTGTCGGCGGCACGCCGCGCCTTCGACGACGGTGCATGGGGCCGACTCGGCCCCGCCGACCGCGGCGCCCTGCTGCACCGATTCGCGGACCTGCTCGAGGAACGCCGGGATGCCGTCGTCCAGCTGGCTGCCACCGAAATCGGCACCCCGGTCAGCAGCGCGCCCACACTGCACGTGGACCTCCCGGTGAAGTTCTTCCGGTGGTTCGCCGAGAGCGCGATCCGCGGACCGCGAGACGGATACGAGCAGCCGCTGCCGCTGGACCACGACCCGGTCACCTCCAGCAGCATGCTGCTGCGCGAACCCGCCGGCGTCGTCGCCGCGATCGTCGCCTACAACGTGCCGGTCATGATGTGCGCGTACAAGCTCGGCGCCGCCCTGGCGGCGGGCTGCTCGACGGTGCTGGTCGCCTCGCCGCGGGCGATCTTGCTGACGTCGGCGATCGTGCGACTGTTCGAGGAGGCCGGATTCCCCTCCGGCGCCGTCAATTTCGTCTTCGGCCCACCGGTCACCACCGGCCAGGTGGTCGAGGCGCGCGAGGTGGACATGGTGACCTTCACCGGCTCCCCCGCCGTCGGCAGCAAGATCCTCGCACTCGCCGCGCCGACGGTGAAGAAGGTGGTGCTGGAGCTCGGCGGCAAATCGCCCAATATCGTCCTGCCCGGCACCGATCTAGAACGCGCGGTGCCCGCCTCGGTGCTCCGATTCACTCGAAACAGTGGACAAGCGTGCGGCGCCACGACACGAACCCTGGTGCCGCAGAACGACTTCGACGAATATGTCGAGCGATCGGGGACATTCCTGCGAAGCCTCACCGTCGGTGACCCGCTGGCACCCGAGACCGTCCTCGGGCCCCTGATCTCCGACGCCCATCGGATCAATGTCGAAGGATTCCTGGCGAGGGCACGCGACGCGGGCGCACAGGTGCCGGTCGGCGGCGGCCGCCCGGCCGGTCTCCGCGACGGCTTCTTCCTCGAGGCGACGCTGGTGACCCACGTACCCAACGAGGCGGAAATCGCCCAGGAGGAACTCTTCGCGCCGGTGGGCGTGGTGCTCCCCTACACCGACCTGGACGACGCCGTCCGCATGGCCAACGACGTCAAATACGCTCTCAACGCCAACGTTTGGGGGCCGACCGCCGACGCCATCGACTTCGGTCGCCGACTTCGCTCGGGCACCGTCACGATCAACGGCGGCGGCGGAATGCGCGCCGACGCACCCTGGGGCGGACCGGGCTACAGCGGTATCGGCCGGGAAGGCGGCGAGGAGGGCTTACGCGAGTTCTTCGAGATCAAGCACATGCAGTGGCCGGTGTAGCCGGAGACACTCGAAGGTCCAGCCGTCATCCACCTCCAGTTCACAGAGATGTCGCCGTATGCAGCCGTGCTTTCGGTCGGGCCATGTCGGCTCTGACCGCTCGACGCTGCCCGAACCCGTCGATATCGCGCTGCGGCTGTGCACCCGGCATGGTCGTGCCTCCATGTCCGGCGCTCACGCGATTACCGCAGTGTGTTGTGCTGCAGGGGATCGAGCGATTCGCCGAATACCCACGTGGTCGACGCCGCCGTCGGCTGCCCCGTGCGGAAAACTCTGCGTTATTGGTGGAATGATCGGATCATCAGCGCCACGGGTCCGGTTCGTTCAGAGTCTTTTCCAGGGCGGCGGTGCGTGAGGTCCGGTGCGGCCGGGCCCACCGCGGGCGTCCACCGACCCCTTACCCGGCCTGCATTGCTATGCCTCGAGACGAGGTCAGCAGCGCGAAACAACTTGCCGCGCAGCATGTTCGACTGAGAGCAATCACCAGTCGCGCGTTGGCGGTAAGGCGGCATGTCAGAACGTGCCGAATGCCAGCCGAAGGTCTTGTGTGGTGCGCTGGTTGGTGAGTGTCGTTGTGCTGGGGTCAGAATGCGATGACGTTGAAGTGGGATCCGCTGGGCGACCTCACAGTGTGAGGACGGCGGTGCGGCCGATGCCGGGCAGGTCCAGAACCGGCCGCTGTAGCTTACCTTGATTTCCATGTGCCGCAGTGGATTCGGGCTCACAATGGTCGGTGAACACACGTGCCGGGCGTGGTGAGGAGATGGTCACTCGATGCGCGAACTCGCTGTCCTGATGATCGACATGCAGGCCGGCTATCTGGCCGACGACGGAGTCCGCGACGCTCTCGGATGGCCGCCGATCTGGCGGCTCGACGAAGTGATCGGCGAATGCGCCGACCTCCTCGCCACAGCCCGCGCCGCCGCGATCCCGGTCGTTTACTCCCGGCAGGTGACCAGCCCGGCGGGGACGCTCGCAGCAAACCCGCGCGCCGCCCGCCACCTGCGTTCCCGCGCCGACCGGGTACCGCGCCTGTCTCCGGACGACAAGCGACGGCGCAGCGAGATCATGGGCGCTGTCGCGCCGCAGGCGGGTGACATCGTGCTGGACAAGACCCGGCACAGTTTCTTCGCCTATACCGAACTGGATCCGGTCCTGAAAAGCCTTGGCGTGCACCGGTTATTGGTAGCCGGGCTGCAAACCAACGTCTGTGTCGAGGCCACGGTGCGCGCCGCACTGGAACGCAACTACGACGTCGCCGTCGCCGAGGACGCCGTCACTACCGACGGCCCCGACCTCCACCATGGATCACTCAACGCAATGCGCGTGCTCTACGTCGAAGTGGCCGGATGGAAGGAACTACCGGCCGACAACGCCTCGTGGGACCGGGCGTACACGACACCCAACTACGGCCGAAACCCGGATTATTGGACCGAACCAGCTCCAACGTCCTGAGTAGCTCTGGGCAGCCGTGGGTCCAGATTCCTCGACAGCGCAACGCCTTCAGCCAGCAAACGCTTGGGGGGCGACCATCTCGCCCTGGGGAATCAGGCAATCGGTCACTGCCCGACGCCGGAAGAGGACAGAATCGATCGCGTGTCAGCCAACCAGACCAGTTCGGAACCCGCCGATGTCGGCGAGCGTGCCAGTAACTCCGGCGGATACTCATGGGAGATCGCCCACAACGGCGCCGTCGTCGAGTTCGGGGTGGTCGGCCTGGGCGAGGAGCATCCGTGGACCGGCCACATCAACACCGGAGACGAATACCTCCAGGCCGGGGCCGAATTGTTCGGTCAGGTATGCGTGTACGCGGCCGACGAGAGCCGGGACGCGATCATCGAAGCCCGCGCCGACGGCAGGCCCGCCCCGGAACCGGTCACCTCGGTCACCGTGCGGCTGCGCGACAGCACCGGCACCGACCTGATGTCCATGACCGCCCGCCTGGACGACAAACCCGTCACCGCCGACGACGTCACCGCGTACCTCGACATGATGGCCGCGGCCGCCGAACGCGACGCCTACCTGCGCGACCACCGCGAACCGGACGACGACACCTACACCTGGTCCACCGAGCCACCACACAGCATGCAACCCGGCGCGGTGGTCGAGATGCCGCCCAGCCTCGACGTGCGCGATCCCGGCCAGTTGTTGATCGATGACCTGTACGAGGAAGCGGCCGACCTCCGCGACACGGTTGTCGACCCGGATCACTGCCGTCGCAAGCTGTTCCAGGCCGAGCAGTGCCTGGCCGACGCGCAGCGCCACGAGCGGCACGTCGCAGCCACTGCTGAGGTCGATGCACTCGATGCCGCCTCCGAACGCGTGGCCCGGTGCGCGCGCCGGGTGACGGTCTGGTCGACACGGCTGGCGGATTCAACCGAAATCTACCTGCAGGCAGCAGCTCTCGAGGCCGAAGCCGCACACTTGAGCCGCCACACCTCACCACACACGACGATCTCGTACGGAACCACCTGAAGGCATTCGCAGAACCCGATCTCGAGCACTGCCCAGCCTGGACCGGGCGCGGCGCTGGTACGGTGCTCACGATGCAGCCGGCGAGCGCAAGAGTTCAAGGCGCTGCGGCCGAGTCGGAACTGTCGCGAAGCCGGTCCAGTCCCCACTGCTCCGGGCCCGTGCGGCTGCGGTTCACGTCGCGCACAGTGCCGCGTCGACAACCTTCAGGACGTCGGCCGATGCTTCTCGTGTCTCGGGAATCTGGTTCACGATGACGGTCACCGCGCGGCCGTTGTCGGTGGTGCCGCCGCGGGTTTCGAATCCGTCGATATCGCCACCGTGGCCCCAACTCTCGGCGCCGCAGGGCAGCGAGCGGTGCACGAGACCGAGTCCATAGGCGTCGCCGACCAGGGCTCCCGGAACATCAATGGGGACAGTACGTTTCATCTCCGCCAGCTGCGTGGGCGGCAGCAGTCGGCCGGACAGCAATGCCGTGAAGAACCGGTTCAGGTCGATGCCGGTGCTCACCATGGCGCCTGCTGCCCCGGCTACGGACGTGTTCAACCGTGTGGCATCGGCGCGCTTGCCGTCTGCGGCGACATAGCCGCTCGGATGCGGGTCGCGAAGCGTGGTGTCACCGGCCGAAGGGTAGTAGGTATCCCGCAGGCCGAGGGGCTCGATGATTCTGCGGGTGATCTCGGTACCGACCGGATGGCCGGTCACTCGCTCGATCACCATGCCCGCAACCAGATAGTTGGTGTTGCAGTAGTTCCATTTCGCGCCGGGGTGGAACTGCGGAGGCTGGGTCAACGCGCGGTGCAGCAGGTCCATTGTGTCGAAATGCATCAGCCGGTTCGCTTGGAACTCCGGGTCGACGAGATCCGTGTATTCGGGCAGTCCACTGGTGTGCTGCAGCAGATTTCGAATGGTGATGCCGTTACCGTCGATGCCGTCAGCACGAACGATGCCCGGCAGGAACCGTTCCACCGGCGCGTCGAGGTCGACCTTGCCCTCGGCGACCAGCTGCAACATGACGGTGGCCGTGAATGTCTTGGTGTTGCTCCCGATTCGCACCCGGGCTTCGTCCGGAAACGGCGCGCGGCGTTCGAGGTCACCCGCTCCTGCCACAGCGGTCCAGCTGCGCTTCCGATCGTTCACCACGACCTGGGCGCCGGGCAGCCCGTCGTCGGCGATCAAATGGTCGAGTGCCCGGGTGACCTCCGGACGTCCGATATCGCCCGGGACAGACTCGGTCGCATCGACACCTTCGACCGAACAGGATGTCACAGCCACGAAGACCACCAATCCTCCGGACAACGCCACTCTGGTCAGCAATCGACGAAAAGCCTTCACCCGCAAGGTAGATCCCCTGTCCCCGCCATGACAGCGGAAAGCATTCTGCACCAACAGGATCCAAGCTACATAAGCCTGATCACCCCTCCCGCCCGGCAGACACCCCGGTTTCTGGTGGTGCCAGCACGAGCGACCCGAGTTGGTGTCAGAGCCGGCCGATCGGTGAAGCATCTTGCGGCGTGGCACGCCGATCCGAACTGGCAGCCAATGCAAAGATGGCGTCGAGATCGACTGCGACCAGAACATTCGCTACTGGTCCCCGGGGGGCAATGCGGGTATATGGCTTCCATCGTGAGCCAGGGAGCTGGCGGCGGCGATCACGTCATGAATGCGGCTGACCCACTACCGATTACGAACGCCCTTCCGTCCACGGAACTCGGGATCCCTACAGTCATCACGTCGCCCGCGCGGCCGCCTTCGATATGTAAACCTGTCTCATCTCGGAGCTCGCGTAGACCAACATGCCGAGTTGGTAGTACAGGGCAGTTCTTCGTGCCGATGTTTACCCGTCGAAGCGTTCAGGATCTCGCTAAGGTCCGCGCCAGCTGGTTGCTGCGATACACGAGTTGCGTCGAAGGCGCGATGTAAGGCGACGGCGTGCAGTTCGGGGCCGACGAACAAGCCGAGGTCTCAATCGGCTGTGAGGATCAGCGGGCTGTCGGGGTCAAACGGCGGCCGCAACCGGTGAGGAGGTTCGCGTGCAAGCTACTGTCCGGCCCGATCTCGAATTCGGCGACGTCACCGACAGTGCCTAAAGGCGTGACGAACTCGCTAGCGCAGCCGGAGCGGACGGTCGTGCGCTCGGCTCAGGCCACTCCTGGCCAACTGACCACTCGCAGTCGCCGGCTTGGTGTCACGATGTTCGGTTGGCCGTGACGAGCGCACGAAGCTGATCTGGTGTCAGCCAGGGCGTTCTGCGGTGGATCATGCGGTGGCAGTTGGCGCACAACAGGATCAGATCATCGAGCATTGTGACCGTGTCGCCCGACGCGTGGAGCGGCACCACGTGATGACACTCGGCGAACAGTGCACCCCGCGGACCGTAAACCTTCTCGAAGTCGAACGAACAGACCTCGCAGAAAACGTGACCATTGTCTTTCGCGAACTTCTTGATCTTCTTATTCCGAAGTCCGCGGTCACGTTCGCGAGCGTAGTGCCACCGCATCAGTAGCCGGCCTTCCTTCGCCTCCGTCTCAGCGTCGACATCGAGTTCTGGTTCGTCGGTCGAGAGGATCTCCGACCGCTGAAACGTCTCGTCCCGCGCTGCGTTTCGCAGGAACGCGGCGATGACACGCATGTGCTCAGGCTGTTCGAGGAAGTCTTGAAGGACGTGCCTGTCCATCTCGCCACCGTTGGTCGGTCGGCCGCGATAGTCGGGATGCTGTGATGCGATGTCCGCCGTCTTGCGTGCCACGCCGTTCGGGTTTCTGAAGGTGTCGCTCCGCCGTTCGTGCGGATGGATCGGGAGAAGCTGCAACAAGCCGGAGAGTTCGATTACTCGCGGGTCAGTGTCCTCGATCTGGCGCCAGCCGTTGTCCGCGACGATCTCGCACGCGAGGATTACTTCGTCTCTGGTCCAGTCGGGAGACCGTCGCGGCGGAACCGTGAATCCGAGGTCCCGCAACTTCCGCGCAACTGTCTGCTCACCGCCGGTGAAGTCACCGGACCGCAGCGGCGCATGTCCGTCCAGGTAGCCGTGGGCTACTCCGACGATTGCTTTCGAGGCATACCGCTTACCGTCGTATCGCAGGTAGAAGACGCGAGCTTTATCGAAGCCGTACCGTGCCAAGAACGCGTCTTCGCCGAGCCTGTCGTATTCGCGCAGAGCTGCCAAGACAGCCGGCCGAGTGATGTCAGCTATTCCCACGCCGAGACAGTAGCGCTGGCAACCGACACCTTCGAAGTGGTTCTTGCCGTGATAGATCGTGCTGGAGACCCGCCCACGCTCCGTCCGCTCGCATTGTCTCGCGCTACCCGGCCAACGACGTTGTGCCCGTAGCTTGTTCGGCACTGGTCGGGTCGCCGTGCCGGACCCGGCACCTGCTTGCCGGCCGGTCGGGTGATCTCACTACTCCAGCCAGCTCTTGCGTTGGTAGTAGCGGTCCATTTCCTCGTCATCTTCCAATGTCGGCTCACGGTGCGCAGCCGGTCGTGGACTCGGCTCGGGCCACGGCGCATCGGCCGACCGGGACGCTCCGGCCGACTGCGGCGGGAGTGGCTGGTTGGCGGCGTCGATCATGTCCTCGCGCTGTGCGAGTAGCCGTGGGTCGTTCTCCAGCCGGGCGACGGCGGCCGCGACGGATGCGCGGGCTTCGGTGAGTGCGGTGGCGTGCAGTCGGACGAGGGCGTCGACGAGGGTGTCGGGGTCGAGTCGGCGACCGTAGTCGGTGAGGCGGATCGCGTGCAGGCTGCCATCGGGGCCGACCTCGACCTCGGCGACGTCACCGGCAGTGGCGCGCCCCGCCAGGGACGTGTGGAGCTGTTCGATGTTGCTGGTCAGCGGGTCGATATCGGTCATGTGCGCGCCCTCCCCGTTTCAGTTTCCGCTGCTTGGACCCTATAGTGAGCCAAGATCACGAACCAGCCGACCTTCTATGCCGGTCGGCGCGAACGAGGGGGCTCGCGTGGGATCAGGACCGGGGGACGTCCTATGGGTCGACAAACCGGCATGCCGTGCCTTGGCTGATGGGCTCGGCACGACCGGGCAGGAGCTGCAGGTCCTCGGTAAGGGCGGCGCCGTCGTCGACAGCCTGACCGGCGGGCTCCAGGGAGCCCAGACCCCCGACGCCTACCACACGGCGTCGCGCGCCGCGGATAACGCAATGGGCGCGGTCGGCACGGCGATGATGGAGATGGGCGGCACCCTGGTGGGCGCCATCGCGAGCTTCGGAGACCAGGAAGCCGCGAGCGCTCAGGGCATCGCCGCCACCGGGGAGCCGGTGCGGTGAGCGACCACCTCACCGTCCGCCAGGTCCTGGCCTGGAACCCGGCCTCTCTCACCGAGCAGGCCAACGAATGGGACCGCCAGGCCACCGAACTGCGCACGAAGGTCGACACGCAGCACCGAGCCGTCGACGGCTCCCACGAAACCTTCCGAGGCAAGTCCGGCGACGCGATGCGCGACCGGTA
This sequence comes from Nocardia mexicana NBRC 108244, assembly GCF_001613165.1. Classification (GTDB taxonomy): domain Bacteria; phylum Actinomycetota; class Actinomycetes; order Mycobacteriales; family Mycobacteriaceae; genus Nocardia; species Nocardia mexicana. The sequence continues at coordinate 147,281 of NZ_BDBV01000022.1, read as the reverse complement.
TACCCAGGTATATGAGAAGGCACGCACAGTACTCGACGCGCTGGAAGGCGGCCGAGACGCCGCGAGAATCGCCAGCCTGAACTTCACCTCCGCGAAAAGCCTTCTCGCACACCAGAAACAGGCCGTGGAATCCCGCGGCATGCGAGTCGAGGACGACGGCACCTGCCACGTCACCGAGGAGCGCAAGCAGGCCCTCTACTCCTCGGTCGGCGGCGACGAGAACAAGTACAACACCGCGATGGCGGCACTCACCCTCGATGCCGACACCCAAACCGCGACCATGAAACGGCTCCTCGACAACGCCGCCACCACCGACACCAACGCCGTCACCGAGATCACCAAGGCGTTCGCCGACCTACCGACCGCCGAATCCTTCGGCAACGCAACAACTCCCACACCAGAAGCGAAACAACCGCCGACGAACGGGAGCCCGAAGGAGAACCGCGCCTGGTGGGACTCCCTGACGCCACAGGAACAGGCGGACATGGTGAGCACCCAACCCGCCTCGGTCGGCAATCTGGACGGGCTGCCCGCGGACGTGAAAGACCAGGCCAATCGCAATCGCATCCCCGTCGAGCGGGCGCGGTTGGAGCAGGAATTCACCACGGCCAGTGCCGATCTGACCGCCAACCCGGCCGACGGGGACGCGGCCCGCCGAAAGGTCGACTCCCGCAAGCGCCTCGACGATCTGACGGCGATCGAGGAAACGCTCGCACCGAAGGACAAGCAGGCCCCGCGCAAGCTGATGTCCCTGGATATGCAGTCGGGGCGGCAGGGCCGTGCGGCCGTGGCCGTCGGTGATCCGGACAGCGCCGACCATGTATCGGTCTCCGCACCGGGGCTCGGATCCAATATCGACCGGTCCCTCGAAGGGATGGTCGGCGAGGCCGACGATATGAAGGCCGAGACCGAGTGGCAGTTGACGATGGCGGGCCGCGGCGACGAGAAGGTCTCCACGATCGCCTGGTTCGGCTACGACCCGCCGCAAGGGAGCTTCGACGATCCGAAGCTCGACACCCTCAATGTCATGTGGGAAGGCCGGGCACAGGAGGGCGCGAAACCGCTGGCCGACTTCTACAACGGCCTGGACGTCGCGAGCACCGACAACGATCCGCACATCACTGCGCTCGGACACTCCTACGGGTCGCTCACCACGAGCCTGGCGCTACAGGAAAAGGCGGGCGGCGTCGACGACGTCGTCTTCTACGGCTCCCCCGGCCTCGGCGGACATGCGCCGGCACTGGGCGCCAGCGGACTGGGAGCGATCATCAATCCCGTCGGCGCGCTCGCCACCGAAACGGGGCTCAACGACACCGTGGACAACGCGGGCGATCTCGGGCTGCAGGATCGTCACGTCTACGAGATGACCGAGAAGGGCGACCCGGTCGCCAACCTCGATCGGTTCGGGCGCAGCCCGGGCAAGATGGACTGGGTCAACCACCTCAGCACCGATCCGATCACCGCCGACGGCCGCACCTACACCGGGGCGTCGGGGCACGCCGAGTATCCACGGCTCGACAACGACACCCAGACGCTGCACCGCAGCGGATACAACCTCGCGGCGGTCGTGGCCGGGCTTCCCGACAACGCGATCAACGGCGGGAAATGATGCGGCGCAACCGAACAGCCGTTCGGCGGGCCACCGCGCTGGCCGCGGCCGCTGCCGGGACCCTACTGATAGGAGGCTGTTTCGTGGATGACCAGCACACGCCGACCGGTCCGCAGGACACGGCCGCCGCGGCGCAGCGCCTCCAACAGCGGCCCAGCCTCGAGGACTCCGCGGCGCAACTCCAGCAGCTCGTCGAACAGATCGGCGCGGCCGCAACCGAACTCGTCCCCGGACTGCGATGGGAATGGCAGAACGACGAAATGTCGAAAGCCTGCCCGCCACCGTACGACCGGACCAACGGCAGGATCCTGAACCTCCGCCTGTACGTCTCGACCCCGAATACTCCCCTCCCCGACGACATCTGGCCCCGCTTCGTCGAACGCGTACGCCCCCTCGCCGCCACCGTGGGCGCCACCGCCCCGGAGACCATGCAGGACCAGACAGGCAAGCACGACGTGCGCTTCGTCAACCCCGACGACGGCACCACGATCAAGATCGGCAGCCAGGCCACCACCGTCATCGGAGGAACCGTCGGCTGCCGACTCCCACACGACCAGTTCGCCACACCTGTCCGCCCTACGTCATAGGGCCGGCCGCGCGATATCCGTCAGCCTGCGGAATGCCGCGCTGCTCGAGTTGATGTACACCAGCAAGCACCGGCCGGGCGCGACACGGATCGTCGAGGCGGCCGAGGCACCGTTCACGCTGATGAACGACTTGATTGTGCGGGGCCAGACGCTGGGCTTTCCTGCGCGGAGCCCGCCCCCTCGATTAGTCACCGACGTCGGAGTTCGGGGTGTCTATGACACAGTCGTCACTGTGTCGTCGAACGGTCTGCCGGACTGGTTGCCGCCGTGGTGTCTGCGCCATCTCGGGAGCCGACCCGTCGCCGTGCTGTTCCGGCAGCACTCGATGTCGATGGTGTTCGGTCTCCGGTTGGCCGACGGTCCTGCCGTCGTGGTCAAGGCGCGCGACGACGACGGCCGGGCGGCGTCGTGCGTGACGGCACAGGCCCGGCTGGCCGAGAACGGGTTTCCCTGCGCCCGCCCGCTCACGCCGGTAGTCGGCGTCGGTCCGCTGGCTGTGCACGCCGAGGAATTCCGGCCCGGAGGCCAAGTGCTGCACGGGAACTCGCCGGAGGTGGCCGCGCGCTACGGGGAGGTCTTCGCCCGCTCGACGATCGGGCTGGCCGACCTCGATGTCGCGCCGCCGCTGCCGAATCCGCGCTGGGTGCGGTGGGACCACACAGATCCGGGGCCGTGGCCCTCGATCGAGTCGCTCGACGGAAAAGACCGGAACCTCGTCCCCGCCTACGTCACGGACACCGCCGAGCGGGCCCGTCGGCGCCTGCTGGCCGCCGGCCTGCCCTCCGTGCTGGGTCACGCCGACTTCGAGGCACACAACCTCCGATGGCACGACCGACAGGTGCACACGGTGCACGACTGGGACAGCCTGGCATGGCAACCGGAAGCCGCCCTGGCGGGAGCCGCGAGTGCGGTATTCCCGAAGCGGGGCCCGGCCACGCTGCCGCCGATCGACAGCACCGAGGCGTTCCTGGCCGCCTACCAAGCAGTTCGGGGCCGCCCGTTCACCGCAGAGGAGCAGCAGGTCGCGTGGGCGGCCAGCCTATGGCCGGCGGCGCACGACGTCCGATGGGAAGCGCTCCACGGTTACACCGCGATATCCGGCAAAGCGCTCTGGGCACAGGCGGCCGAACGGCTCCGCCGCGCCAACGCCTGACGTCCCCGACCGGCCCGTCACCCTCGCTCTGTCACCCGGCCCGGGTCGAACGTGGCGATCTCGGGGATCGACTGGAGCAGCGAATCCACTGCGGCCGCGAACAATTCGGCTCCTACGGCGGCGTCGGCGCCGGTGGGGTCGCCGATTACGCCCGATTCGGCGAAATCGTCGGCGAGCCAACCGAATCGGACCGGTTTGCCGAAACCGACGTGTTTGTGCCCGGAGAGCGCGTGGGGCACGGCGGGTTTCGCCTGCGTCATGTCGACCAGGTCGGGTCGCAGGTGCAGCATCATCGAGGTTTCGGCCCAGCCGGCGTGGATGCCGAAACCGGATTCGGTGGGTCCGGGACGGGCCGGCGAGGCGTACAGAAAGGTCTGCAGGCCGAAGCGACGCCGCAGCTCGCGCAGCGCGACCTCGAGGAGCGCGGAATTGCCGCCGTGGCAGTTGACGAACAGCAGTCGGCGGGCCGGTGTCGCGGCGATACTGCGGCCCAGGTCGGTGACGACGCGCAGCATCGTCTCCGCCTGCAGCCACATCGCGCCGGGCAGGTTGGCGTGCTCGTCGGATTTCGTGTAGCCCAGGGCGGGCAGCAGCCACACGTCCTCGCCCTGCGCCGCGGCGCGGTCGACCGCGGCGGCCGAGACCGCCTCGGCCATCACGAGATCGGTGCGCAGCGGCAGATGCGGGCCGTGCGGTTCGATCGCTCCGGTAGGCAGGACGAGGATCGAATCACGGTGCAGCACATCGGGAATCTCCGTCGTGCTCAGATCGGCGAAGCGCCGGGTGGACGTGGTCATCACCGCCACCTTCCCGGGTTCAACAGTCCGTTCGGGTCGGTCGACCGCGCCAGCGCGCGAACCCGATCGGCGTCGAGGTCGACGTAGGACTGATGCGGCGAGTGCACGCGGACACCGAGCGCCTCCAGGACCGGAACGCCCGCGTACACCTGCTGGGGGCTGCGATAGACGCCGTTGATCATTCCGAACATCGTCCGGTGCCCGACCTCGAGATGCAGCATGCCGCCCTCGTAGACGTCCTCCACCTCCCGCAGCCGGGTGACCAGCGCGTCGCCCTGGCATTCCATGTGAAAGTAGGTGTCCGGCACCGCTTTCTGCAGCCACCAGGTGGGATGGTTGTAGGACAGGGTGCTCAGCCGCATCGTCTGCGCCAGCCCGTCGCGGACGGCCTCGATCCGGCCACCGGCGGCCGTCAGCACGGCGATGTTCTCCTCGAGCGCGTCCGCGTCGACGATGCCGCGCACGCTGGCACGGCCGGGCGCCAGCGCGGGATCGTCGGGCAGCGCCGCGACGACGGTGGCGCAGTCGGCCGACAGCAGCCGCGGTTTCGGCTCGATATCCGCGACACACAGCGCGGCCGGGAACGCGTCGTAATGCGAGTCGAAGCTGGCATACACGCACCTCCAGTCCTGCAGCGGCTCCACGCGAACGGTGGCGGACACGATGATCCCGGCGACACCGTAGGTGTGCACCATCGGCTGCGCGGCCTCGCCCTCGAGATGCACCAGTTCGGCGTCCTCGTGGGCGTAGACGACGTCGACGGATTCCACGAAGCCCATGTGGTTGCGGCCGTGCACGATGGTTCCGGTGCCCGCGGACCCGCCCGCGAGGAAGCCGCCGAGCGTGGACTGCGCGGTCGACGGGTACATCCACAGCTGCCGCCCCGCGTCCCATGCCGCCTGCTCCAGGTTGATCATCCGGGCGCCCGCCTCGGCCGTGACGGCGGTATCGGTCATCGCGCGGATCCCGGCCAGCGAGGTCATGTCCATCACCAGGCCGCCGAAGCGGGGCACCACCTGCCCGTAGTTGCCGGTTCCCTTGCCACGGGCGGTGATCGGGACGCCGCGGCGCACCGCCGCGCGCACGATCTGCGGAACCTGTCGGGCCGTCTTGGGATAACACACGGCATGCGGTCGGCCGAGCGGGCGGCGGGCCGACAGGATTGGGCTCATGCCCGAGCCGTCGCGGGAGGCGCGGTCGAGCGCGCGGTCGAGGGTGGACACCCCCCGCGGGCCGAGCAGCGCCAGCAGGTCGTCGACGAGCGCGTCGACCTCGTCGGGTCCGAAGTCGGGACGGCCGGTTTCGGCGAGGGTGGCGGTCATGACGGGTATCCGATCGTGGGGTCGACGAAGCGGTTGGTCGCGATCTGTTCCGGTGTAAGCCCCTGGGGCACAGTCACTTTCTGAGCCGAGTAAATCGGCCGGGTGAGGTCGATGATCCGCTGCACCCGGGCGGGGTCGGTGGCGCCCACCGTGGCGCCCTCGTTCCCGACGATGCCGGAGTCGCGCATCTGCTTCGCGGCGAACGCGGCGTTACCGGCGTCGTATACCCAACCGGTGCTGTACTTTTCGACCGCCTGCACGATCACGTCGTTGGCCCGGGCGGGATCGGCGAAGTAGTCGACCTGGGCCCGCTGCAGCACCGGGACGAGGCGCTGCAGACATGCCGACCGATCCTCCAGCTGCCCCGAGCGGACGGCGAGCGTGGACTTGTAGAGCGGGAACCCGGCATCGTGCACCAGCTGGTAGGCGATCGGCTTGTGCCACTCGGCCAGCTGCTGCTGATACAGGTACGGCTCGGAGCTGGAGAAGCCCTGCTGCGCCTTGGCGCCGCCCGCGGCGACGAAGTTGGCCGGAGTGCCGTCGTAGCTGCCGTCCACCTGGCCCTTGTCGAGGATGCCCGCGCCGGTCAGGTAGTCCATGTAGGCGGCGCCCTCGAAGTAGAGCACCGTCGCGCGGGCGGCCTTCAGATCGGCGATGGTGCGCACGTTCGGATAGGTCGCCGGATCCCACATGATCATCTGCGGGTTGATACGCAACGGGGCGACCACGGCGGTGGTCGGATTGGTGGACGCCGACTGTACGGCCTGGTCGGTGTCGACGAGCCCCAGCATGATCGAATCATCCTGGTACATCTGCGAAGTCACGGACTGGAATCCGATCGCCGGTCCCCCGGCGCGGATCTCCACGTCCACGCCGGTGTACTCGCCGTGCGCGAACAGCGGACCGGTGACCTTCTTGCCGCCCGCGTCGAAGACCGGGTCCGGACCGAGCATCTGGTAGAGGCCGCCGTGCTCGGCTTCGGGGTTCCAGTCGGTCTGCACCACGATCTTGGCCGGACAGACCTGTTGCAGGTCGACCGATCCGATCGGGCCGCTGTAGCCGGAGGTCGCCGCGGTGCCGCCGGAGTCGGCGCAGCCGGTCAGGGCGGCGAGCCCGAGGATGGCGGCACCGAGGACCGAGCGAACCGGGCGGTATGTGTTTCTCATGATTTCTCCCACGGAGTCAGTTGCGGGCGGCGTCGTACCAGGCGCCGACCAGCCGGCGAGACAGCCAGCCGAAGAAGGCGAAGACGAGGACGCCGAGGGCGGAGGCGAGCAGGATCGAGGCGAACAGTTGCGGCGCCTGCAGCCGGGAGCGGTAGTTGTCGATGAGGATGCCGATGCCGGGATCGCCCTGCTTGAAGAAGAAGTCACCGACGATGGCGCCCACCACGGCGAGCCCGGCCGAGATCCGGACACCGGCGAAGATGGCGGGCAGCGCCGCGGGAAACTCGAGCTTGCGCAATACCGTCCACCGGCTCGTGCTGCGCAGCGCGAACAGCTCGCGCAGGCCGCGGTCCACCGATTTCAGCCCGAACAGCGTATTCGACACGATCGGGAACAGCGCGATCAGAACGCACACGAAAACCCGTGCGGTGAAACCGAATCCGAACCAGAACCCGATCAGCGGGACCAGGGCGAGAATCGGAATGCACTGCAGCACCACGGCATAGGGGAACAGCGCCGTCTCCGCCCAGCCCGCCTGCGCCATCAGCACGGCCCACGCGATGCCGAGCACGACCGCGATCGCCAGTCCGGTGAACGCGACGGTGGTGGTGCGCTGCAGCGCCTCCCACATATCCGGCGCCGCGGGACCGAACAGCCCCTTGGTCACGACCTGATGCGGCGGCGGCAGCAGGAATCGGCGAGCGGGCGCCAGGACCTGGTAGGACACGAAGTACCAGACGCCGATGACGAGGGCCAGCACCGCCAGCGGGGCGACCACGGCGCGCAGCTGCCTGCTCGACCGCCCGGTGACCGATACCTGTGCGGGAGAGGATGTTTCGGTGCTCATGCGTGACTCCCTCGCAGTGCCAGCGACACTCGCCCCGCGAGCTCGGTGAACTCGGGGGTGAACCGGATCTCCGGGCGCCGCGGGAAGTCGAACGGAATCTCGACCTCCTCGACGATGCGCCCCGGTCGGCCGGACATGACCGCGACCCGGGTCGACAGGTACACCGCCTCGCTGACCGAGTGGGTGATGAACAGCCCCGCGAACCGGCGGCTGTGGAACAGCTCGGTGATCTCGTCGCCGAGCCGTTCGCGGGTGATCTCGTCCAGGGCGCCGAAAGGCTCGTCGAACAGGAACAATTCGGGATCCACGGTGAGCGAGCGGGCCAGCGACACCCGCATCCGCATCCCGCCGGACAGCATCCGGGGCAGGTGGTCGGCGAAGCCCGCGAGCCCGACCAGGTCGATGGCCTCGTCGGCGCGGCGGTATCGCTCGGCCTTGCCGAGGTGGTCGAGTTCGGCCAGCAGGGCGACATTGTCGCGCACCGAGCGCCACGGCAGCAGGGTCGCGTCCTGGAATACGTATCCGATCCGGTTCGCGCCCACCTGGGTGTAGCCGCCGGTCGCGGACTCGAGTCCGGACGCGATCCGCAGCAGCGTCGACTTGCCGCAGCCGGAAGGCCCGACGACGCTGAGGAATTCACCGGCCCGCACCGTCAGGTCGACACCCGACAGCGCGACGGTCCCGTTGGGATAGGTCAGTTCGGTCGATCGGAATCCGAGCACCTGGCTACCGGGGCGCGGTGGCGCGGCGCTCATCGTCGGCATGCGGGACATCAGACCTCCAGGGCGGCGAAATCGGCTGTGCGATGGTCGGTTCGGCTGACGGACACGACTGCGCCGTCGTGTATGACGATGCGGTCGGCGGGGGCGTTGGCGACGACATCGAGCAGGCCGGCGCCGCGCACCGCGAGGAACTCCGCGCGGGCGCCGGGTTTCGCTCCGGCCTCGGGCAGGCCCAGCACGGCACGGGCGCCGTCGGTCACCAGGTGCACGGCGGCCTCCGGCGCCAGGTGGGCCGCCGCGATCAGCAGGGCGGCGGTCTCGAGCGCGTCGCTGCGGCCGACCGGGTTGAACGGGTCGCGCACGTTGTCCGCTCCGGCCGCCACCGGGATACCGGCCTCGAGCAGGGCGGCGAGCGCGGTCAGTCCCCGCGGCGTGGCTATCGGGTCGTCGCGGCCCTGCAGATACAGATTGGTGAGCGGCAGGCTGACGATGCCCATCCCGCTGCGGGCGACGACCGTGAGCAGCTCGGCCAGCTCGTCCTCGGGCATGGTGCCCAGGCGGCAGCAGTGCCCCGCCGTGCGGGCGCGGTCGGCGGGCCAGGCCGTGACCCGCTCGGCGAAGTGGGCGAGCGTGTGGTGATCGCCGTGCAGGAATTCGTCGACGTGCAGGTCGACGCCGACGCCGCGGGCCTCGGCGATATCGAGCAGCCGAGCCATTTCGGCGACGGGATCCGGAGCGACATGCGGTGCGCCGCCGACCAGATCGGCGCCCGCGTCCAGGGCGGCGTGCACCAGAGCGGGGTCCGTGCCCGTGTGAACGAGCGCGACGATGCCGATATCGAGAAGCCCGGACAACCGGCGGCGGACGCGGTCCACCGCGCGGATGCCGCGCAGCGGGTCCGGGCCGCCGAGAATGTCGACGTGGGTGCGCACGGCGGTGGTGCCGTTGCGCACCAGTGCCAGCGCCGCCGCGGTGGCGCGCTCGTGGAACGACTCTTCGTCCAGGCCCGCGCTGCCGTGCCGCCAGGCGGCGATCGCCGCGCCGAGATCGCCGAACGGCGGCGTGAGGACATCCCACGACAGGGCCTTGTCCAGGTGTGCGTGCGGTTCGGCAGGGGCGGTGAGCAGGACGTAGCCGGTGAGATCGAGTGCCGAGGCGGAGGTTTCGCGGCTCGGGTCCCGGACACCGGGGCGGACATCGGTCACCAGCGCGTGCTCGCCACCGTGCCCGAGATCGAGATCGACCACCGAGCCGTCGGCCAAGGTCGCGCCGCACAGGCGCGAAACCCGATGCGGTAACGGATGATCCATGGGGTTCCTTCGAATGAGCGAGATGGTGGCCCGCCCGTGGCTGGTCGGCGAGGCGTTGCGGATGGGAGCTAATGTTGATGTGATCAACATTCAGCACTATCCAGCCGCCGTGTTTCGAGTTGATGAACGAGTCAGCTACGGTCTTGTTAATTCACCGACCCGGCACCGGATGAGCTGCAGCACCGGCGCGGCATCGCAACGACCGAATGGTGAGATATGAACGTGGACAACGTGACCGGCACCGCCCCGCGGGACACGCAGGCCCTGCTCGGAGCCGAGATCAGGCGTCGGCGCCGCGAACTCGGCCTCACCCTGGTCCGGCTGGCCGAGCAGGCGAAGATCTCGCATCCGTTCCTCAGCCAGCTCGAACGCGGGCTGGCCCGGCCCAGCATGATGACGCTGGCCCGCATCGCCGAGGCGCTGGGCACCACCCAGGTCGAACTCATGCTGGCCTCCGACACCCGCGACCGGGAACCCGAGGGCACCGCGGAGCGCCGGGTGATCCGCTCGCACGAGGGCGTCCAGTTGCCCCGGGGCATCGCGCGGCGGGGCCGGGAGGAGGGGTCGACGCGGCTGCTGGTGCACGGCCGCGCGGACTTCTATCCGCAGGAATTCGTGGAGGTGCACACCGAATTCGGCCCGTACTTCACCCACGACGAGGACGAGTGGGTCTACGTCGTGGCGGGCGCGATCATGGTCGACCTCGGCGACCACGGCAACGCCCGGCTCGCCGAGGGCGACAGCCTCTACTACACTGGCGGCACACCGCATCGGTGGCATGTGGTGGACGGCCCGCGCGCCAGGCTCATCGTCGTGAAAGCGGCCGCGCGCGAACCGGATTCCCGTGGCTGGGACCGATAATCAGGCGGGGCCCTCGTCTTTCGAGAGGCCACCATGCACAGTTCCGATCTCCTCGCCGTCGTCGTCCGTGACCGCCGCCGGGTGGCCGATGCCATCGACGAGTTCACGCTGACCCGGCCGGGAGGTGACCCGCTGCCGGAGTGGGAGGCGGGCGCGCACGTCGATCTGCTGCTCGGCGACGGCATCGTGCGGCAGTATTCGCTGTGCTCGGATCCCGCGGATGCGACGCACTACCGCATCGCGGTGCTGCGCGAGGAGCACGGACGCGGCGGTTCGGTGCGTGCCCACGACACGCTCCGGATCGGCACGGAGGTCTCGATCCGCCCGCCGCGCAACCACTTTCCGCTGGTGCGTGCGCTCGAGTACGTGCTGATCGCGGGCGGGATCGGCATTACACCCGTCCTCGCGCTGGCCGCGGCCGCACACCGCAGCGGGCGTCCCTGGCGGCTGATCTACACCGGTCGCGACGAATCGGCCATGGCGTACACCGCGGAACTGCGCGAGCGGTACGGTGACGCACCGGTCATCCACTACTCGCGGCGGGGCGGCCGCCTGGATCTCGCAGCGGCGCTGGCGGATTCGGCGCCGGGCACCGCCGTCTACGCGTGCGGCCCCCACGGCCTGATCGAGGCCGCCGAGCATGCCTGCGCGCCGCTGGCGGCGGTCGATGTCTTCGCCGAGCGATTCGTCGCCCGCGACCGGTCCGCCTCGGCCGCAGGGCCTTTCGAGGTATCACTGGCACTGTCGGGGCTGACGCTCACGGTCCCGCCTACTCGATCCATCCTCGCGGTGGCCGAGGACCACGGTGTGGTGGCGCCGGCGTCGTGTCGGGAGGGCACCTGCGGCACCTGTGAGACCGGCGTGGTCAGCGGCGAGATCGATCACCGCGACTCGATCCTGTCGGCGGAGGAACGCGCCGAGGGCGAGTCGATGATGATCTGCGTATCCCGCTGCGCCGGAAGCCGTTTGGTGCTCGAGCTGTAGGAGTGTGCGGGTCGTTACCCGTTCGGCGAGTCCAGTGCGTGCGCGAGATCCGCGCTCGTCGCCGTGAATCCGAAGCACTGCCGGACGTTGTAGACGGTCGCGTCCATGCAGTACTGCGGGGAGGTGGTCGCCACCGCGTCGGTCAGCAGCACGGCGTCGTAGCCGAGGTTCGCGGCGTCGGTCAGTGTCGACAGCACGCACTGGTCGGCGTTCACGCCCGCGAACAGAAGCGTGTCGACCCGCAGGTTGCGCAGCGCGGAATCCAGGACGGTATCGACGAACCCGCTCATTCGATACTTGTCCACGCGCAGATCGCCGGGGGCAACCTCGAGTTCGTCGACCACGGCGGCGCCCCAGCTGCCCGCTTCGAGCACAGCGGTGCTCGAAGCGCTTGCCGCACTGCCGATTCCGGAACCGGAGCCCGCGGGGTCGTAGACATGGAGCACGCCGGGCGGCAGATTCGCGCGGTCGGGGCGGTTACCCCAGTTCACCCAGACGACCGGCACGCCCGCCGCCCGCAGGGCCGGGAGCGCGGCCCGCACGGCGTCGACGGCCGCGTGGGTAGCGGAGATGTCGACCCCGATGCTCGCCAGCCACCCCTCGGAGTGGCAGAAGTCGTTCTGCAGGTCGACGACGACCAGTGCGGTCCGCGCGAGATCCAGTGTCAGCCGCTGCGGCAGGGCGTCGAGCGCGAGCGGGCGGCTCGGCTCGTCCCGCCGCCGCAGGTCCGCATGCTCGGCGGTCAGCGTCCAGGAATTGCGGTACATGGATGGTCCTGTCGATCGGAGGAATATCGCGAAACACGCAGAGCCGGTGGAGGTCCCGGCTGGGGCCGTGGTCGACGCGCGCTGGTGGTCATACCCTCGCACCGGTGGCGAAGGGCGTTCGGGCGAATTCGAGCAGGGTGGCGTCCTCGCCGGGACCGGCCAGCAGCGACACCCCGATCGGCAGGGTCCCCGAGACCGCCATCGGCAGCGACAGCGCGGGCAGTCCCGCCAGCGAGGCCAGGCAGGTCAGCCGCAAGGTGTTCTGCCGCACCGTCTCTACCGCGTCGGCGGGCGCGTCACAGCGCGGGGCGGCGGAGGACGCACTCGGTAGGGCCAGCACGGTCCCCGGCGGCAGCAGGCCCCGCAGGCGGGCGCTCATCTCGTCGAGCAGCTGTCGCGCGGCGGATTCGGCGGCCGGGTCGACGTGGCTTCCGGCACGGAATCGAGCGGCGACCTCCGGTGCCAGCGCGTCCGGGTGTCCGGCGACGAATTCGCCGTGCGTCCGCCACGCCTCGGCCGCCTGGACGGTGCGGAATGCGGCGAGCACCGCGTCCAGTCCCCCACCGTCCGGATAGTCCAGCGACACCGCCCGCGGTGGCGGCAGTTCGCCCCGTGTCGCGGCATCGCGCAGCGTCAATGCCTGCACCGCGGCCGAGAAGGATTCTCGCGCTGCGGGTTCCAGCAGTTCCGTCAGCTCGGGAGCCACCAGGACCGCGGTGACGGGATGGCCCTGCCGCACCGGCAGCAGCGCCGCGGCCGCCCGCGCGAGCAGGTCGGGATCGCGGGTCAGCACGCCCACGGCATCGAAGCTCGGGGCCAGACCCACCAGACCGTCCCGTGCCACCGCCCCGTGGGTCGTGCGCACACCGTAGAGCCCGCAGTAGGAGGCCGGGACGCGGATCGAGCCCGCGGTGTCGGTGCCGAGCCCGATATCGGCGAGACCGGCCGCGACCGCGGCGGCTGGCCCGCTCGACGACCCGCCGCTGATGCGCTGGGAAGCAAGAGGATTCGGCGTGGTGCCGTAGTGGATGTTGACGCCCGACAGCGAGAACGCGAGCTCGTCGGTCGCCGCGATGCCGGTGATATCGGCCCCGGCGGACAGCAGCGCGGCCACCGCGGCGGCGTGGCCGGACTCCACCGGCGCGGCCGCCAGCCAGGCCGGATTGCCCGCGCCGACGGCCTGTCCCGCCACCGCGAACAGGTCCTTGACCGCCACGCGCGCGCCGCGCAGCGGTCCCGCACCGCCGACGGCCAGCGGACGGTCGCCCGGCGCGACGCGCCAGATCGACTGGTCCGGCACCACGTCGGCACCGCGCGCAGGCGGGGCGCCGCCGGAGACGTGCGCGACGGTGACCTCCCACGGCCCGAGACCGCGTTCCCATACCTGGGTTTGGATGCCGTGCGTGCCGTCGGCCCGGCGGGTCTCGGCGACGATCACCGCCGCATCCGGCCCCAGCCGGCGGACATAAACGCGGACCAGGGAGCGCGCCGGTGCGCCCGCGCGACCCGCCCGGAATTCGGCGATTGCGTCGTGACCGACCAGCGCGGTGCTCGCATCGCCGCGGATCGTCCGCGGCCCGTCCGCGAATGCGGCATCCAGCTCCGCGAGATCGTTGGCCATCAGGGCGCGTTCGTAGCGCGCGAAGGCCGCGCGCAGATCGCCGTCCAGGTCGTCGAAAGGGGAGATCATCGGAGGGACAGTAGTCGCGAATGTTGATGTGATGAACATTCAGCGCGTAACGACAATGTGAAACTTCCACACCGAGACTCGTTGTCATACTGTGGCATTCGTGCTCTCACGATTGGACCGCAACCTTTACCTCACGGAAACAGAGGGCCCTTAGGTTCGGAAATGTAACTGTCATCAACATTCGAGGAGGTGTGGTGGCATCGCGAGTTCCGACCTTCTGCGCGGGCCCCGACTGGTTCGACGTCCGGGACGTGGGCGACGGCATCCACCTGATCAACGAGCCCGGCCATGTCGCCAGCTACCTCGTCCTCGGCGAGCACACCGCCCTGCTGTTCGACTCCGGGCTGGGCATCGCACCGATCTCCGAGGCGGTGCGCGCGCTGACGGCGCTGCCGCTGCTGGTGGTGTCGTCGCACCACCACGTGGACCATCGCGGCGGCAATGCGGATCTGGCCGCCCACGCCGATGTCGTCGACTTCGCCGCCCACCCCGCGGCGACCGATCCCGCGTCCGGATGTCTGCACGGTCCCGCCGATCCGGCCTTCTTGCGCAGCTACGGCACGGCGATGACGCGGGTAATCGAGGAATACGAGCGTTTCGCGCGCCTGGACGAGCAGTACTTCTTCACCCTCGCCCGGCTCGGCCGCCCGCGCCCACTGCCGGATCTGACCCGCTGGGAGGTCGCGCCGGTCCCGATCGGCCGCACGCTGGACGACGGCGAGGTCGTCGATCTCGGCGGGCGGCGATTCGAGGTGCTGCACACCCCCGGGCACGCGCCGGACACGCTGTGCCTGTTCGAGCGCGCCAGCGGCATCCTGCTCGCCGGGGACACGGTGCTCGCCGCGGCGCACTGGCTGCACGGCCCCGGCGCCGATCCGGCCGGGTTTGCCGCCTCCACGCGGCGCCTGGCCGAACTCCCGATCACCCGAATCCTGGCCGCCCACAACCTCGTCTGCGAACTGCCGGCCCGCGCGGCCGCCGAGGTCGCCCGGGCCGCGGCGGCACTGCTGGCGGGCGCGACGACCGCCCGGCCCGGGAGCGACATGCTCGGGCAGCCGGTCACCCGCCACGATGTCGGACCCGTCACCCTGCTCACCCCGTCGCTCGGCTGAATCGCGCACTCCCCGAAAGGATCCGACCATGACCGGCGCTCCCCCCGTCCTGCGGCACCTCGCCGACCTCTCCGCCTCGCTGATCTCTCCCGGCGACACCGTGCGGCTGTGCACCCTCGCCGGACCCGAACACGGTTCCAGCGCCAGCGTATTCCTCGAGATCTGGGAGCCCGGCGGCGCGCAGCCGCTGAACTCGCACCCGGATTCGGCCGAGATCTTCCTCGTACTATCGGGCGCCGCGCAGGCGCACAGCGATACGCACACAATCGATCTGGCCGCGGGCGACGTGCTGATCCTGCAGCCGGGATCCGAACACCGCATCGTCAACACCTCCGCGACCGACCGGCTGTACACGATCACCGTGATGGCCGACGACGGCGGGTTTGCCGCGCTCGTCGACGGTGGCGCTCCGGTCACGTTGTCTCCCGGCGACATTCGCACGCTGGCGGCGGGATGGGATGCGCCGTGACCGTCCTGCCCGCCGAGGCCCTGCTCTCCTCGACTCCCGATACCGTGCTCTGGGGCGAACTACCCTGTGCCGCAGATGATCCGGTGACAACGGTTTCCCCCGGCGACAGCCTGGTCATCGACTCCGTGAGCCATGAGGGCATGCTCGAGGACCAGGGCCGCGACCCGCTGCGCTTCTTCACCGAGCGCGGCATCGACGCCGGCGCGGTACTCCCGGACGCGATCGCCGTGGCGGCGGAGGTGGATCACGACCCCTCCCGCCACGGCCCCCATATCGTCACCGGCCCGATCCGGGTGCGCGGCGCCCGGCCCGGTGACGTCCTCTCGATCACAGTGGAACGCCTGGAGCTGCGCGCGGATTACGGCATCGTGTCCAACCGGCACGCCAAAGGGGCCCTGCCGGAACGGTTCCCGGTCGACGGATCGACCGATACCCTGTCGATCCTCGGCCGCGTCGACGCCGCCGGACGCGGTGTGCTGCCGACCGGGCCGGGCGCCGATCGGTTCGTGCGCTTCCCGCTCCGCCCGTTCCTGGGCATCACCGGCGTAGCGGTCGCGGTCGACCGCCGCGTCCACTCGGTGCCACCCGGCCCGCACGGCGGCAACATCGATATCTCCCTGCTCGGCGTCGGCTCCACCGTGCATCTCCCGGTGCAGGTGGAGGGCGCGGTCGCCTATATCGGCGACCCCCATTACGCGCAGGGCGACGGCGAGGTGGCGCTCACCGCGTTCGAGGCCCCGCTGCGAGCGACCCTGCGCTTCGATCTCGTGCCCGCCGCCGAACTCGCCGCACCCCGGCGGCTGTGGGGCGAGACCGCCGATCTGCTGATCCCGATCGGCCTGCACGAAGATCTCGACGAGGCGATGCGGGCCTGTGTCCACGGCGCGGTCGACCTGCTCGTCGCCGCCGGAATGCATCCGGCCTACGCTTACGCCTACCTGTCGGCCGCGGGCGATTTCGCCGTATCCCAAGTGGTCGACCAGGTCTGCGGGATACACGGCCGGATCCGGAAGTCCGATCTGGCGGACCTCACCCACCACTACTCCGCGCAAAACGCGAGGTAGGGCGCGAGCGCGAGCAGGGTGATGATCAGCGCGTATTTCAGGCTGCGGGTGGGCAGTGCGTGGGCGATTCGCCAGCCCAGGAGGACACCGGCCAGTTCGGGGATGCCGACCAGGGCGGCCAGGGGCCAGTCGATGACGCCGTGCGCGATGTAGCCGAGGGTGCCCACGGTCGCGATGGTGACCGATTGTGCCTGGGCGGAGGCTAGGGATTCCAGCACGGGCACGCCGAGCGCCACCAGGAGCGGGACGGTGAGCATCGGCCCGCCGATTCCGACGATCCCCGAGGCGACGGCCACGGCGAGCCCCAGCGCGACCACCAGCAGTGCCGCCGGGTGCGCCCGCGCCGACGCGCAGGCGCGATGTTCGCGATACGCCACCAGGGCGGCCACCACGGTCACCAGCACGCCGAGCACGACCCCGAACACACGCTGGGACACGAAGGTGTTGAGCAGCACCCCGAGGGGTGTGCCGATCACGGCCGTGACGGCCAGAATCACCGCGGTGCGGCGGGTTTCGAGCTCGCGCAGCTGGCCGGAGCGGGTGTATGCGGCCGTCGCCAAGACGCCGGTGGCGATATGGGTGACGATGGCGGTGCCCGCCACCTCGGCCGGCGACAGACCGGTCAGGGCGAACAGCCCGATCGTAGGGAGGATTCCCCCGGGGCCGACGGCGGTGATACCGATACCTCCGGCAAGCCCGAACAGCCCCAGCAGCGCCAAGACCGGCGTCGACAAGCCCACCATTACTGCGCCTGCTGCTCGGCCGCGGTGGCTCGTCCGCGGTGCATCGTGGCATGAAAGGTCATCCGGTCCGCACGGATGCGAATCGACTCCGCATCCACCGGACGCCCGTCCGCGAGGTAGGTGAGCCGTTCGAGAGCGAAAAGCGGTGCGCCGCAGGGTACTTGCAGGAGCGCTGCGGTATCCGAATCGGCGGTGATGGCATGCACGGTGACCTCGGCGCGCCCGAGCAGATGGCCTGTGGTCGCTTCGATCAACGTGAACACATCCCGTCCCGCCACATCACCGGACAGGACGGCCGGGCCGATATCGGAGGGGAGGTAGGTGGCATCGAGGGACAGCGGCGTTCCCTGCAGCCACCGCAGCCGTTCGAGATACACCCCGCCTGTCTCGGCCGCTACCTGGAGCCGCTCGGCGATCGGAGCGGGCAGCTCCGCCACGGTCTCGGCCACCCGGATCTCGTTGGTGACGGTGCCGTAACCGATCATCGTCTCGGCCAGTCCGACCAGCCGATCCAATCCGTGCCCGTACTTGGGCCGCACGACCGTGGTGCCGACACCCGGCCGACGAGTGATCACGCCCTCCCGGACCAGCAGCGCCAACGCTTCCCGCACCGCGTTCCGCGACGCCCCGAACTGGTTGCCCAGGCTGCGCTCGTCCGGCAGCATGCCGTCGACGAACCGGCCCGCCGTGATCTGCTGCCGCAGCACATCGGCCACCTGCCGCGCCCGCTCGGCCCGCGGCCGGGAAGAAACCCACTCCTCGGGAATCCGCCTCGTCGGCATACTCCGACCGGAGTCCCTTCCGGAAACGCTGGTAGTTCGGTTCATATCGCCGACACTAACGAGCCGCACATTACGCCAGAGTTACGCCACCTAGGTTGACCAGCATAAACATGTGACCAGGGCCTAGGCTTCCCGATCAAAGCCTTCCGCCACCGGCGACATCTCGTGGGTCACCGATGACGCGGAAGGGCGCGCCGACACGATCGGTTCAGCGGGAACCGATCAGGTTCAGTGTCGCTTCCAAGACGGCGATGTCGGCGGATCCCGGGACCAGGATGAACTCGTCCAGTCCGGCGGCCTCGGCGGCGTCGAGGGTGCGGTGCAGCGTATCGGAATCGTAGGTCTTCATCGAAGCGGCTGCGCCCGCGGCATTCTCGGCACCGAGGAATCCCAGATACTCGGAGGTGAAATCCCGTAGCACGCGGTCGGGCTCCGGCACGCCGAGAACGTAGAAACAACCGCTCACCAGGCGCGGCGCATCGCGGCCCGCGTCCGCCCAGGCCCGCCGCGCCGCCTCGGCCGACCACGCGATCTCCGAGGGAGTCCCCCCGACGCTGAACGCCACCACGCCGTCCGCCCACTGCGCGGCGCGGGCCAGCGATTTCGGCCCGAGCGCCCCGGCGAGGACGGGCGGGCCGCCGGGCTGGACGCACGCCGGACCCACCGGATCGGTTGCGCCCGAGGGCGGTTCGCCCGACCACAGCGACCGCAACTCCCCCACGGCGCGGTCCAGCCGCTCGTGGCGGTGGCCGAATCCCGCTGCGAGACTGCGGTAGTCGTCGGTCCGCCCGCCGACGCCGACGCCGAGGGTGAACCGGCCGTCGGACAGCACATCGATCGTCGCGGCCTGCTTGGCGACCAGCGCCACCGGATGCGCGGGCAGCACGGAGACATTCGCGATGATCCGCACCCGCTCGGTCACCGCCGCGGCCGCCGCGAGCGTCGTCCACATCTCCGGATTGTGGAAGGTCATGCGCTCACCGCACGAGATGCTCGACACCGGCCCCTCGTCGGCGAGCCGGCTCCAGTCGACGGTCGATCGCCGGTCGTAGCCGCGGCACATCGTGGGCAACGCGATTCCGATATCCATGCGGCACAGCATCAGACACCGCGCCGTGGCCGTCAACGCCTGGATCGGGCCACCCGATCGAGCGGACAGACACATTGCCATATTCTATGTGCCATCATTTGATGTTATAGTACGTCGAGCGATGACACATCGACTCTCCGCCGCACGGCACCGCGAAGGACGCCTCATGAGCTACCGCGCCGAACAGGACCTGTTGGGTGAGAAGAAGATTCCGGCCGATGCTTACTGGGGCATCCATACCGCGCGGGCCCGGGAGAACTTCCCGATCACCGGCGTCACGATCGCCGCGTATCCGCACCTGATCACGGCGCTGGCCGCGGTGAAGGAGGCGGCCGCCCGCGCCAACGCCGAACTCGGCCTGCTCGCACCCGATGTCGCCGAGGCGATCGTGGCCGCCTGCGCCGATATCCGTTCCGGCGCGCTGCACGACCATTTCATCGTCGACGTGATGCAGGGCGGCGCGGGCACCTCGACGAATATGAACGCCAACGAGGTGATCGCCAATCGCGCCCTGGAGCGGCTCGGGCACGACAAGGGCGACTACGCCCGCGTCCACCCCAACGAGCACGTCAACCTCGGGCAGTCCACCAACGACGCCTATCCGAGCGCGGTGCGGCTGGCCACCATCGGCGCGCTGCGTGAGCTGTCGGAGGCGATGGCCGTCCTGCGCACCGAATACCGGAACAAGGCAACGGAATTCGCCGACATGCTGAAGATGGGCCGCACCCAGCTGCAGGACGCGGTGCCGATGACCCTGGGCCAGGAGTTCGGCACCTACGCGGTCATGCTGGGCGAGGACCGGCAGCGCCTGGACGAGGCGGCCACACTGCTGCACGAGATCAATCTCGGCGCCACCGCCATCGGCACCGGCCTGAACGCGGCGCCCGGGTATGCCGAGGCCGCCTGCCGTCACCTGCGCGAGATCACCGGCGTGCCGGTGCAGACCTCCGTCGACCTGGTCGAGGCCACCCAGGACTGCGGCGCCTTCGTGCACCTGTCCGGCGTGCTCAAGCGGATCGCGGTGAAATTGTCCAAGGGCTGCAACGATCTCCGGCTGCTCGCCTCGGGGCCGCGGGCCGGGCTGAACGAGATCAATCTGCCGCCCGTGCAGGCCGGATCGTCGATCATGCCCGGCAAGATCAATCCGGTGATTCCGGAGGTGGTCAACCAGATCGCGTTCCGGGTGATCGGCAACGATCTCACCGTCACGATGGCCGCCGAGGCGGGCCAGTTGCAGCTCAACGCCTTCGAGCCGGTCATCCTGCATTCGATCGGCGAGAGCATCACCCAGCTGCGGTCGGGCTGCCTGGTGCTGGCACGCCGCTGCATCGCCGGGATCACCGCCAACCCGGAGGTCATGCGCGGCTATGTCGACAATTCGATCGGCCTGGTGACAGCGCTCAACCCGGCCATCGGCTACTACGCCGCGACCCGAATCGCCAAGGAGGCGTTGGCATCCGGCCGCGGGGTGGCCGAACTCGTGCTCGAGCAGGGGCTGCTGCCCCCGGACGAGCTGGAGCGGCTGCTGCGGCCGGAATCCGTCGCGCACCCGCGCATGATCCCCGCCGACTAGGCCCCCGGCGGGTACCTCAGCCCCGGTCGAGTGGTACGTCGTTCAGGTCGCGTGTCACCAGGTAGGCCAGGTGACGGCCGACGAACTCGTCGATCAACGCGGTCGCCATCCGGCCGGGCCGGGTACGCGCGGCGGTCAGGCGTTCGGTGAGGCGGTCCACGTCCTGCGGCGTGCGTCCCGACCGCCGGAAGGGCCGCACGCTGGACCGTTCGAAGAGATCGACGAACTTCCGAGCGATGTGATCGCAGTCGGCGCGCAACCGTTCGACCTCGCCGACCGCTTCGGCCGCCGGCACGCCGTCGGCGACGAGTTGCTCGAGCAGTTCCGCCACTTCGCCGTTGGCCACCCGGTAGGTCGTGGCATCGACCGGTTCGTAGATGCCCGCGGCGACCACTCGGCGCAGGCCGTCCGGCACATCGTGAACCAACTGCGCGAGATCGGTTGCGGCTATGAGCTTCTCGGAAATCGGGTGGGTCGGCCGCTCGGGCGCTGCGGGGGGCGCGGCGACGCCGAGGACGTCGGCCAGGTCGTCGCCGCGATCCCATGCCTCGAGCAGGCCGCGGACGCCGTTGAGGGTGATCCCGCGCTCGAGCAATCGGCCGATGATTCGCACCCGGTTCAGGTGTTCTTCGCCGTAGAACCCGGTGCGGCCCCTCATCTCCGGAGGCGGCAGCAGGCCACGAACGCTGTAGTCACGCAGTGTTCGCACCGTCAGACCGGACTCGTCCGCCAGTGAACTGATCGTGAACTCTGCCCCTGCCGCCATACCCCTCAGACCACCACACCGAATCCTCGGCGGGCAGCGCCTCCTCTCAGCATGTGACGTCAATTGGCGTCATATTACATCAATTGATGACATATTCAGTGGCGCGATGGGGACCCGAGTACGCGGGTTCGTATCTGTTGTGACCATTCGACGTATTCGACGTGGGTCCCGTCGGGGTGGCGGAGGTAGGCGAATCGGCCGGTGTCGCCGGTGACGGGGCCGCCGGTGACGACCGCTTCGGATGCGGTGAGCCGGGTGATCAGCCGATCCAGATCGTCGACGATCACCGGGCCGACCGTCCAGCGATATCGGTCGGTGTGTTCGGGTGCGCCCGCGATGAGCAGGAAGTCCCCGATCGCCGCGAGTTCGGCCTCCTCGAAGGTGAATCTGAGATCCGCTGGGGCGCCGACGAGTTCCTCGTAGATCGGCAGTGCGGTGTCGAGATCGGCGACGAACAACCGCGCATAGGTCTTCAGAATCTGCATGTGGCCGACGCTAGGGTGGGATTGTCCGAGGCGGCAGTACGCACTTGAAGGTGAGCGGCATTTCCGATGCACGGTGGCGACGGTGACGAACAGACCTCCCGCGGTATCGCCTGGCAAGCGCTCGGCGTCGTATCCACGAAGTGGGGGCTGCGCATCCTGGAGGAAATCCACGGCGGCCACCATCGCTTCCGCGAGCTCCACCGAGCTGTCGACGGCATCAGCTACAAGATGCTCACCCAGACCCTACGAGAACTCGAAACCCATGCCCTCGTAAGCCGATACGACCACCGCACCGCCAACCCGCGCGTCGACTACCACCTCACCGAGGCCGGAACCGCACTCGTGCACACAATCCACGAACTGTGCACCTGGTCACGCACACATCTCAACGATCTCCTCACCGCCCCGATCCACCACCCCGGCCACTGACCTCGTCGTCGATCTCGGCCATGTGCTCTTCCGCCCATGCGCGCAGGGCCGAGAGGGGGACCTCGAGGGAGAGGCCGAGGTCGGTGAGGCGGTAGTGGACCCGGGGTGGGACGGTCGGTTCCACTCGGCGGGCGATCAGGCCGTCGCGGGCCATGTTCCGCAGGGTGACCGACAGCATCTTCTGGGAGACGCCGGACATGCGGCGCTGCAGTTCGGCGAAGCGGACCTCGCCGGGGTGGGCCTCGGCGAGCACCTTGACCACCATCGACACCCACTTCGTGCCGATGCGGTCCAGTAGCCGCCGGGTCGGGCACGCCGGATCGAACAGATCACCCCGCCGGGTAGTCACCTCGACCTCACCACCTGTCAGAGAAGTGCCTTCTTGGCAGTTCACATCGTGTTTCTTATGTTCATCTAGTAACTAATCGTAACTGGACGGGACAGTCGCATGACCACTGACATCACGATGCGCCGAGTATCGGGCAACGGCACCGAACTCCAGATCGCCACGGCGGGAACCGGCCCGGCTGTTCTTCTCCTGCACGGCTTTCCGCACACGTGGCAGCTGTGGCGGCCCGTCATCGAGGCGCTCGCGCCGCGATATCGCGTCATCGCACCCGACCTGCGCGGGCTCGGCGGCAGCGAGCGCGCGACATCCGGATTCGACGGCGCGAACCTCGCTCGCGACGCGGAGGCCGTCCTGGACGCGCTGGGCGAACCCACCGCCGACGTGGTGGCGATGGATCTCGGCACCCCGGTGGCGTTTCTGCTGGCGATGCAGCGGCCCGCGCGAGTGCGCCGGCTGGTCGTCATGGAAGCCGTGCTCGGCGGACTGCCGGGCGCCGACGACTTCCTGGCGGGCGGCCCGCCCTGGTGGTTCGGCTTCCACGCCGTACCCGGTCTCGCCGAAAACGTCCTCGCCGGAACCGAATCCGCCTACATCGACTGGTTCCTCACCACCGGCACCCAGGGCCGCGGTCTGCCCGCCGAATACCGCGACGCCTTCGTCGACGCGTACACCGGGACCGAGGCGCTGCGCTGCGCCTTCGCCCACTACCGCGCCATGCCCGACACCGCCGACCAGATCGCCCGGGCGGCGGCCACTCACCGGTTGCGGATGCCCACACTGGCACTCGGCGCCCACCCGGTCGGCGACGCCCTCGCCCGCCAACTACGCCCCCTGGCCGACGACCTGACCGGCCACATCATCCCCGACTGCGGCCACATCATCCCCCTCGACCGCCCAGCGGCCCTGCTCCCCCTGCTGACGAACTTCCTCGCGTCGGATTCAGCCTCGTGATCGCCGCCGCGGCGGCATCGAATGGCCGGTGCGGGGCGGGGCGGCGGAGGCCAGCTCCAGTACCCGCCGGGCGACGTCGTCGAGCTGGCCGGGCAGATGGACGGCGCGCACGGCGCCCACGAAGTAGTCCAGTTGCGCTCCGTCGGATCCGCGGACCTCGCAGATGTACCAGTGCCAGGCCGACAGCGCGGCCGAGTCGGTGAACTCCCGGGCACAGCGGATCGCCAGCTCGGACAGTGCGGCGGCCACCTGGGGCGGGGTACCGGCATTGCCGATCTGCCACCACGCTCGGCTGACACTGTCCGGCTGCGAGATCGTCACCTCGTAGGTGAGCAACTCCGTAGCATCCGCCACCCCTAGAACATACCGAACATCCGGCAAACAGTCATCTGGACGAACCACACCCGGTCGAGAGCGCGTAATTCCGGGCTCACGTCAAGCTCCAGACAGTGCCCCAACGATGTCCGCGAGGATTCATCACCGTTCACTCGATGCCCAACGGGGCACGCACCGGGCGCTGTGATCACTCCCAGCCGGGCATACCGCTTTGTCGTGAACAGTCGTTACAGACAGCAATCCGATAGCGAATGACGGTGGCTCAGCGCTGGGCGAGTTCCTCGGCGGATTCCTGCCCGGCGGCGCGGGTGCGCCGCAGGAAATCGGCGATCACCTCGAGTTCCGCCGTGGAGTAGCGGCCGCACAGATCGTCCATCCTGCCGTTCATTCCGGAGAACACCTCGTACAGCTCGGAGTTGCGCTCTCGCACGGCCCGCAGCGTGACCGCCCGGCGGTCCGCGGAGTCCGGATCGCGCTCGCGCACGATCCAGCCGCCCTTCTGCAGGCGATCCAGGATGCCGGTCAGGGTGGCCGGGTGCAGGCCGGCGCGGCGGGACAGGTCGGTCGGCGACATCGGCCCGTGCCGGTTGATCAGATCCAGGCACGTCCAATCGACGTCGCGAACCTCCACCCGGCCGCCGAACCGCCGATTCAGCAACGACAGCTGAATGTTCAACTCCCGCAACGCATCCTTGACATCCACCGTCAGCTTCCGCCGACTCCGCGCCGCGGTGCGATCGCCACCCACCTCGTACACCTCCACCCAGACACCGAGTTCGTATGATTCTCATAATATACGGACCGGCCGGGCGTTCGTTCAGGTGAGGGCCCGGCGGGCGTAGGCCCGGACGTCGGCGTCGGTGTCGTCGAGGGCTTGGCGCAGCGCCGCCTGTGCCGCGGCGTCCCCCGGCCAGGTGCCGAGGGTGAGGACGGTGGCCTTGCGGACGTCCGGGTGGGTGTCGGCCAGCGCTGCGCGCAGGGCGTCGGCCGGGCCCAGGGCGGCCCAGCCGCGGGCCGCGCCCACGCGCACCTGCCAGGCCGAATCGCCCAGTGCCGCGGTGAGAGTCGCGGTGTCGCCGGCGTCGCCGAGGGTGGCCAGCGCGGCCAGGGCGGCGGCGCGTACCAGCGGATCCCGGTCCGAGGTCAGGGCGCGGACGGTCTCGGTGCCGCCGCGGCCGATCGTGGCCAGGCCGTGTGCGGCCGCGACGCGCACCTCGCGGTTCTCGTCGTGCGCGGCCGTGGTCAGCGCCCGCCAGTCGTCCAGGGAGACCAGCGCCCGCACACCCTCGATCCGGACGCGGTGATCGGTGTCGACCACCGCCTTGCCGAACAGATCGGGTTCCCCGGATCGCGTGGCGCGCAGCAGGTCGACGACCGCCGCGCGCACCAGCGGATCGGGCGAATCCGCGAAGGCCGCCAGACCGTGTGCGGCGGGCAGGATCTCGACGAGTTCGCGCAGTCCGGAGACCGCCGCGGCGCGCACCGACGGATCCGCGTCACCCAGCGCGCCGATCAAGCGGTCCGCGAAGCCGTCCGGGGTTTCCTCGGTCAGCACCGACAGGGCGGTGGCCCGTACTCGCGGCTCGCGGTCGTCGAGGTAGGACGCCAGCTCGCCGGTGGTCGGGCCGTCCAGCGCCAGCAGGGCGGCGATCCGTGGCGCCGCAGCGTCTTTCGCGCTCGCCGCGACGTCGGCCGCGCGACGGGAGGTCGACGGTCCGGACGCGCTCGTCCGTGGCGGGCCGGTGGCGATCTCGGGCTGGGCCACCGCTCGCTCCGGCCCGGTGGACGGCACATCGGCGAATTCCGGCACCGGCACGAAATACGGTGCCACCGGACGCTTCACGAATTCCATGCCGTCGGCGGCCTTGCGCAGGTTCAGGTGGTAACGCCACTCGGTATCGTCGCGCTGCGGCAGGTCGGCGCGTTCGTGGTAGAGGCCCCAGCGGGATTCGGTCCGGGTCAGCGAGGAGCGCGCGGCCATCTCCGCGCAGTCGCGGATGAAGCTGACCTCCAAGCAGCGCATCAGTTCGTGCGGGGTGGCCGCGCCCATGCCGGTGATCTCCTCGCGCATGCGCTCGAAGGTCTCGACGGCCAGCGAGAGTTTGGTGGCCGTCTTCGGCGGCGCCACATAGTCGTTGACGAATCGGCGCAGCTTGTACTCCACCTGGGGCTGCGGCGGGCCGTCGGGGTTGCGCAGCGGCCGATAGACCAGCGCGTGCGCGGTCTCGAGCTGATCGGCCGGAAGCTCTTGTGGCGCAGTCACACTCGCGACGGTGGAGGCGGCGTGTTCACCGGCCAGGTCGCCGTACACGAACGCACCGATCATGTAGTTGTGCGGCACGCAGGCGAGGTCACCCGCCGCGTACAGGCCCGGCACGGTCGTGCGGGCGTGTTCGTCCACCCACACCCCGGAGGCGGAATGCCCACTGCACAGCCCGATTTCGGAGATGTGCATTTCGATGTCGTGGGTGCGGTAGTCGTGCCCGCGATTGGCGTGGAAGGTGCCGCGGGTGGGCCGCTCGGTGGTGTGCAGGATGTCCTCGAGCGCCGACAACGTCTCGTCGGGCAGGTGCGAGACCTTGAGATAGATGGGCCCGCGCGCGGATTCGATCTCCCGCTTGACCTCGGCCATCATCTGACCGGACCAGTAGTCGGAATCGACGAAGCGCTCGCCCTGCGCGTTCACCTGATATCCGCCGAACGGGTTGGCCACGTACGCGCAGGCCGGTCCGTTGTAATCCTTGATGAGCGGGTTGATCTGGAAGCATTCGATACCCGACAGCTCCGCGCCCGCGTGATAGGCCATCGCGTAGCCGTCGCCCGCATTCGTCGGATTCTCGTAGGTGCCGTACAGGTAGCCGGAGGCGGGCAGCCCCAGCCGCCCGCAGGCGCCGGTGGCCAGGATGACCGCCTTGGCGCCGACGGCGACGAATTCCCCTGTGCGCGTGTGCAATGCGGCCGCCCCGACCGCGCGGCCGCCGTCGGTGAGCACCCGGACGGGCATCAGCCGGTTCTCGATGCGGATCCGCTCCCGCATCTTCCGCTGCCGCAGCACCCGATACAGCGCCTTCTTGACATCCTTGCCCTCGGGCATGGGCAGCACATAGGACCCGGAGCGGTGCACCCGGCGCACCGCGTACTCGCCGTAGGCGTCCTTCTCGAATTTCACGCCGTAGCGCTCCAGCCGCTGCACCATCGCGAATCCGCGCGTCGCGGTCTGATAGACGGTGCGCTGGTCGACGATTCCGTCATTGGCGCGGGTGATCTCGGCGACGTAGTCCTCGGGTTCGGCCTTACCCGGAATGACGGCGTTGTTGACTCCGTCCATGCCCATCGCCAGCGCACCGGAATGCCGGACGTGCGCCTTCTCCAACAGCAGCACGTTCGCGCCGTGCTCGGCGGCGGTGAGTGCGGCCATGGTGCCCGCGGTGCCGCCGCCGATCACCAGCACGTCACAGTCGAGGCGGGTGGTTTCGGACAGGTCGGGAATATGCATCAGCACAACGCTCCTGGGAAAGGTCAGGCCGCGGACACGGAGAAATCGCCCGAATAGTCCAGGGCGGCAATGATTTCCGAACACACCGCCGAGCGGTCGACATTCGTCTCACGCGGGCGCGGCACATCGAACAGGGCACGCAGCGGTCGCGCGGCGCGGCCGAGGACCGCGATCCGGTCGCCGAGCAGCAGCGCCTCGTCCACGTCGTGGGTGACGAACACGACCGTCGCCGGATGCGCCCGCAGGGTGTCGACCAGCAGGCGCTGCATGGTGGCGCGGGTCGGGGCGTCGAGCGCGCCGAACGGCTCATCCATCAGAACCGCTCGCGGCGCGCCCGCCAGACCGCGCGCCAGCTGCACGCGCTGGCGCATGCCGCCGGACAGATTCTTGGGCAGGTAGTCGCCGAAACCGGTCAGGCCGACCTCGTCGATCCAGCGCTCGGCGCGCGCCCGGCGCCCGGCGCGTGGTTCGCCGCGCAGCTTCAGGGCCAGGTCGATATTGGCGCGGACGGTGCGCCACGGCAGCAGCGCGTTGTCCTGGAACACCATGGCGCGGTCGCGGGACGGGCCGGAGATGTCGGCGTCGTCGGCGAGCACACGTCCCGCCGCCGGGCGCAGCAGTCCCGCCAGGGCCCGCAGCACGCTCGATTTGCCGCAGCCCGAAGGTCCGGTCAGGACCAGGATCTCACCCTGGCGGATATCCAATGTCAGCTCCTGGACGACCGGCGTTCCGGCATACGCCAGTTCGACCCGATCCAGACGCAGACCCATTGCCGCGCTGCCACTTTCGGTCATCGTGCCACCTCCGAGACGCGCGGGAGCCAGCGGGTGCATCGCCTGCCCAGCAGCTCCACCGCCGCCGAGGTGGCGAAGCCCAGCACGCCGATGGTGATGATGCCGACGAAGACCGACGGATAGTCCACGATCGTGTAGGCCTGCCACGTCCGGTAGCCGACACCCAGACGCCCGGAGATCATTTCGGCCGAGACGACGCAGATCCACGCCACCCCGACGCCGACCGACAGCCCGCCGAATACGCCGGGCAGGCTGCCCGGCAGGACGACCCGCACGAGCACGGCCCAGCGGCCGCCGCCCTGGGTGCGGACCGAATCCTCCCAGATCGTCGGCAGCGCCCGCACCGCGTGCCGAGTGCTGACCATGATCGGGAAGTAGGCGGCCAGGAACGTGATGAACACGATTCCGGCCTCGTCGGTCGGGAACAGCAGGATGGCCACCGGCACGATCGCGATCGCCGGGATCGGCCGGGCCAGTTCGGTCAGCGGGCCGACGACGTCCGCGAACAGCCGCGAACGCCCCAGTGCCACACCGGTGGCCACGCCGAGCAACCCGGCCAGCGCGAAGCCGCTGAGGATGCGGATCAGCGACTGCCCCAGATCCAGCCAGTAGGTTTCGGTGCCCCACTGCCGCTGCAGCGCGCCGAGTGTCTGCGTGACCGTCGGCAATGTGTCGAACCGTACCCAGAGCCGAATGTGGTTGGCGGTCAGCAGTTGCCACGCAGCGATGGCCACCAGGACGGACAGGATGCGGATGATTCGGGAACGCCATCCCGCGGCGGTACCCATGCTTCGCGCCGGGGTATCCTGTTCGATTGCGGTCGAGGTCGCGGAATCGAGGACACCACTCGTCGTACTCACGCGCTCGCTGACCCTCGGATCGAGCGAGCCCCCTGCGCTTACGGCGAGCGCGCCGGGCTGACTGTCGGATCGGGCTGCCCGCACCGCCGCACTGTCTGCCGTCGTCACGACCGCACCTCCCCGATCGCCTGTTCGTAGGACGTCAGCGCCGAGCCGGGGTGCGCGGTCAGATAGCGTTGCGCGCCAGCGGGTGTCGTGAACGGGAGGTAGGTCTCGCCGTCGCGTACCCACTGCGCCTTGTCGGCGAACCAGCGCGTCCCGAGTTCTGCATCGGGAACGTAGGCGGCACGCACCGTCTTGCCTTGGGCACGAGCCTGTTTCACCGCGCGCAGCAGCCCGGTGGGATCGGATGCGGCCTGGGTGGCGGCCTGACCGTCGACCCACAGCTCGCTCGCCAGGGCCGGATCGCGCACGGCCCGGCCGGATACCGGGTCCGTCCCGGTGATCGGCGCGGGATTGCCGAGAGCGCCCGCCGCCGCGTCGTAGTCGGCGCCGCGGTCGGCGAACGCCTTGCGCAGCGGCGCATCGTTGACGAATCCGTCGATGTCCAGGTCGGCGAAGTCGCCGATCGACTTCAGGTACGGCACATCGCCTTCGAGCGCCTGGATCAGCTGCGGCTTCAGCGAGGTATCGAACGAGGTGCCGCCGGGACCGTTGTAGAGATAGACGACCTCCTGCGGCAGACCCGAGCCCTCCGCTACCAGTTTCGCCGCCTCCAACGGCTGCCGGTGCACGAATTCGGTGGCATCCAGCTGCGCCTGCAGGAAGGCGTCGAGCACCTCCGGATGCTGCCGGGAATAGTCGCGCCGCGCGACGACACCGTGGAAGGTCGGCACGTTCAGCTCCGCGCCGTCGAGCAGCAGCTTCGCCTTGTCCTGGAACACCAGCAGCCCCGGCCATGCCACGAACTGCGAAAGCGCCTCGACCTGACCGGATTCCAAGGCCGAAGCACCGATCTGCGGCTGCTGATTGAGCACCTCGACGCCGGACTCCGGATCGATTCCCGCACGGTTCAACGCCTGCCGCAGCAGGCCGTCGCCGGCGGATCCGACGCTGGAGGACACCTTCCGGCCGGACAGGTCCCGCACCGACTGGACCGGCGAATCCCGGTCGACCACGATCATGTTCAGCGAGCCCCGGGGCTGATACCCGGTCACGGAGACGAATTCGGTGCGCGACCGCTCGTTCGCCTGTGTCCGGGACCCGTTGATCAGCAGCGGATAGTCGCCCATCGACCCGATATCGATCTTCTCCGCCACCATCTGCGCGGTGATCGGCGCGCCGGTGTCGTAGTCCTGCCACTCGACCTGGTACTTCTTACCGCCGGACGCGGTCAGCCGAGCCAGGCGCTGTTCCAGAAAACCCTTCGCCCGCAACAGGGTTCCGGCCGTCACCGTGTTGATGGTTTTCGATTGGTAGCCGACGACGACCTTGACGGTGTCACCGGTGGCGGCCTGCTCCAGCGAGCAGCCCGCGGCGGTGAGCGCGACGATCGCGGCCACCGCGGTGAGGCGGGCACGGCGGTATCTCATGGGAATTCCTCAGCGCAGCAGATAGGGCATGTTCACGGTGACGGCGCCGGTGGGACAGCGCGCCGCGCACGGGCCGCAGTACCAGCACTCGTCGACGTGCATGAACGCCTTGCCGTTGTCCGGATTGATCGCGAGCGAATCGAGCGGGCAGATCTCCACGCACAGCGTGCATCCCTCGATGCACAGCGATTCGTCGATCGTCACGGGAACGTCGGCGCGCTGATTGACCAGAGCCATTCAGATCAACCTCCAATCGGGGCTGTCGATCGGGCGGACAAGGCTGCCGCGCATGGTGATTCGATCACCGCGCAGCCGGATGTACTCGAGGTCGACCGGGCGGCCGTCCTCGAGTTTCGTGAGTCGTTCGAGCAGCAGCAGCGCGCCGCCCTCGGGTATCTGCAGGGTCGCGGCCGAGTGCGCGTCGGCGGTGATGGCCTCCAGCGCCACGTCCGCCGAACCCAGGGGGCGTCCGCCCAGCTCTTCGATGAGCGCGAAGATGTCGTTGCTCTCGAGGTCGCGGGCGATCACCTCGTCGCCGATATCCGGGACCAGGTAGGTGAGATCCAGGCTCAGCGGCAGATCGCCGAGGAAGCGCAGCCGCTCGAGGTAGACCGCGGGTTCGCCGGGTTCCAGCCGCAGTCGGCGTGCGACCGCCGGTGGCGGGGTGATCCGGCGGGCGGCACGCACCTCGTTGCGCACCTCGCCGTGGCCGCGCAGGGTCTCCTTCAACCCCCGCAGCGCATCCAGGCCGTGGTCGTACTTCCGCTGTGCCACATGGGTTCCCACCTTCGGAGCGCGTTCGATCAGGCCCTCGTCCCGGAGCAGGGCCAGCGCGTCGCGAACCGTATTGCGCGACACCGTGAATTCGGCCGCCAGATCGGATTCGCCGGGCAGTGCGGTATCGAAGGTGCCGGTGTGTATCTGCTGGCGCAGCACATCGGCCACCTGCCGGGCTCGGTCGGCGCGGCGGATGCCGCGCGGCGCCGTTTGCGACGTCACCTCATCTCCCTTCCGCCGTTGACCTGCGGTGACGACTGTAAAGGCAGGGTTCGGTGGGCTCGGGCGGTCGCCGCCGGGCGTCAAGGACGGCGCAAGCTATCCGCCGCCCGGCGGGCCGCGCATCCTGCTCGAATCACCGTGATTTCCGCCATTACGCCACCCGGCACCCCGAGACCGACATTGGAATCACGCTGAGCCGAATGCCTGCTCTCCGGGCTGCAGCGCGGCCACGATCTCGTCGGCGAGCAGGAAATCGGCCAGCCCGTGGCCGTGTTTCTCCCGGCGCACCAGAGAAACGATGTTGTTGCTGAAGGCGTCTCGGACCTGGCGAAAGGCCAGGCGGCCGTCCCGCAGTTCCTCGGCGATGTCGAACTCGCTGAGGAAGGCGATGGCCTCGCCCGAGGTGGCGAGGCGTTTCATCGTCTCGATCGAGTTGGTATGGAAGGCCGGTTGGATGTCGAGACCGGCCTTGGCGAACGCCTCGGCGACGATGCCGTGGATCACCATGGAGCGATCGGCGAAGATCAGCGGATACGGCGTGCACTGCGCGAGCGGAATCGCATCCATGCGGGCCAGCGGATGATGCGGGGAGACAACGACTCCGAGCCGCGTGTTCATCTGCCAGCGGACCTCGAGCTGCGCCGAGGACGGGATGTTGAACCCGAGCCCGAGGTCGGCCTCGCTGTTCTCCACCGCCCGCAGGATGTCCAGGGTCGTCATGGTGCGGATCGATATCCGGACCCGCGGGTGCCGGGCGCGGAACGTCGCCGCGGCGGTGGCGACGACACCGCTGGCCAGACCGGTCATCGTGGCGATCACGACCTCGCCGCTGCCGACGGCCTGCAGATCGCGGATGTCCGCGACCGTCTCGCGGTATTGCCGCAGCGTCCGCCGGATGTGCGCGAGCAGCGCCTCCCCCGCGGGGGTCGGGCGCATACCGCGGGGCAGGCGCTCGAACAGCGGCTGCTCGAGTTCGGCCTCGAGGAGCAGGATCTGGCGGTTGATCGCGGACGGGGCGACGTGCAGCCGGGCGCCCGCCGCGCGGATGGACCCGAGCCGCGCCACCTCGTCGATGTACTCGAGCAATCGCGAGTGGAGCACCGCGGGCCTCCGTTCCCATATTTCCGAGTGTTCGAAAAAAGAGTACAGGTTGTGCAAAAACGGATGCTTGTCAGCAACGGTACCGATCCCGTTCCATCGAATGGAAACTTCGACGTGAGGACCGCCATGACCCAACAGGTTTCGACGACCGCCCGATTCGCAGACCCCGCGGACGTGGCCGCCCAGGACGATCACGTACGGATGATCTTCGGCATTCTGGAGGGCGAGCAGGAGGCCGACCTACTGCTGCGCAACCTGAACATCCTCGACGTGCACAGCGAAACCGTCTATCCCGGAACGCTTCTGGTGCACGGCCAGCGCATCATCGCGCTGAACCCGGACGAATCGATCGTGCGGTTCCGCGAAACCTTCGACGGCGAGGGTCTGTACGCGATCCCGGGCCTGATCGACGCGCACCTGCACTTCGAATCCCAGCTGGCGCATCCGGCCGCGTTCGGCGAGGCGATCGTGCCCAGCGGAACCACCACGGTCTTCGGCGAGACCCTCGACTTCGCCAGTGCGGCGGGCGCGGACGCCGTCGACGCCGCCAAGGCGCTGTTCACCGACCACGACAGGCTCCCCTACCGGCTCTACGCCTTCGCACCCGGCAAGAAGACCTCGCCCGAGGTCACCGAGGCGATGCTCGGGATGGATCCGGTCATCGGGCTCGGGGAGCTGGCGCACCTGTCCTATATGACCGGCGACGCCGACGACTTCCGCAAGTCCGCGCTCGGGCGCGCGAACGCGGGATTCGTGAACTGCCACTGGGGTGTCACGTCGCTGTCGGACACGCTGCTGAACTACATGCCCGCGATCGGCGTCGACAACAACCACGATGTGTGGAACGAGGCGGATATCGAGAAGAGCATCCGCTACGGCCTCAACACCCAGATCAAGTTCGGCGTCGGCAGCCCCGAGGTCATTCGAACCATGTTGCGCGCCATCGTGAAACGCCGCTGGCCCGCCGAGAACTTCGCGCTCTGCGCCGACAACATCTCGGTCGACCGCGTGCTGCGGCAGGGCCACATCGACTGGGTGATCTCCCTGGCGATCGAGATGGGCATGCCGCCGATCCCGGCGATCAAGATGGGCACGCTGTACGCCGCACGCTCCTTCCATATGGACCGCGACCTCGGTTCGCTGAGTCCGGGGCGATTCGCCGATATCGTCCTGACCGACAGTCTTTCGAAGATCAACCCGCGCTACGTGTTCAAGGGCGGCAGGCTCGTCGCCAAGGACCGCAAGCTGATCGAGCCGGTCGGCATCGACTATTCGGTGCTGTCCAAGAGGCCGAATCCGGGCCTCGGCGACCTGCGGGCGGAGCAGCTCGATATCGTGCCGATCGAGGTCTCGGACGACGGCACGCGGGCGAGGGTGCTGCTCTTCGACGTGTACGGCCGCGGGCACCGCAAGTTCGCGCAGGAGGTCTGGGTCCCGTACCGCGACGGCGCCGTCGTTTCCGAATACGACGGCGTGCGGCTCAACCGGATCTCCGTCGTACAGCGCTACGCCGACGGCGCGCGGCACGTGGTCAACGGGCTGTTCCAGGGTGTTTCGATCGAGCGCGGCGCGGTCTCGACCTTCTGGCCCGCACCGTCGGCCTACTTCGTGGTGGTCGGCGCCGACAGCACCGAGATGTGCGCGAACCTGAAGCGGCTGGACGGTCTCGTCGGCGGCTGCGTCGTGACCGAGGATCAGCGAGTGAAAGCGGTTCTGCCGCTGGACTTCTACGGCGTGATGGCCGATATGAACCTCACCGAACTCGTCGACGCGACCCGTTCGATCGACGCCGCCTTGGCGCAGCTGGGCCACCACAACGAGGGCGAACCGGTCGTCAACAAACTCCTGACGCTGTTCATCTCGCTCGACCGCTTCGGGTTCATGAAGTAGCCCGGCCACCGAGATCGAGGGACGCGACCGTTATGCAGCACGACAAAGACGCGGGAGTGGCCGACACCGGAAACAAGGTGCGGCGCTGGATCACCTACGTTGCCGGGATCTACGTCCTGACGCTCGGCCTCAGCCTGGCCATCAGAGCCGGAATCGGCATTTCCCCGCAGAGCAGCCTCACCCGCACGATGACGCTGGTACTCCCCCCGTTCAGCCAGGGCAATTTCAACCTCGTGCTCGAGGTCATCATGCTCGTGCTGACCTTTCTGATCAGGCCCAGGGCATTCAAGGGCCGCAATCTGCTGTCGATGATTCCGGCGCTGATCCTGGCGCTGCTGCTCGATTTCAACCTGATGCTCACCGAGTGGATAAGGGTCGAACCGTACCTGGGCAACCTCGTGCTGCTGTTCTTCGCCGACGCGATGCTGGCATTCGGCCTGTTCCTGATGATCCGCGCCAACCTGGTGCTGATGCCGATCGACCTGTTCGTCAACACCATTCAGCAGATGACGGGCCGGAAGTGGGGCAATATCAAGACCGTCTTCGACTGCACGCTGCTCGCCCTGTCGGCATGTATCGGCCTGATCTTCCTCGGCGCCCCGCACTTCATCCGCGAAGGCACGATCATCAACGCGATCCTGGTCGGCCAGTACGTGAAGCTGTATTTCTTCCTGTACAAGAAGTACGCGGCACGAAAAGCGCCCGCCCCGGCTGTCGCCGATCCCGTGGCGGACTAGGAGGCAGACCGTGACGGTGCCTGCGGTGGTGCGACCATCGCAGGCACCTTCGTCATTCGGTCACCTCGGCCCGACGGCGTTCCGCCGCCAGGCGGACGGCGTCCAGGATCTTCTCGTAACCGGTGCAGCGGCAGAGGTTTCCGGCGAGGGCTTCGCGGATCTCGGCATCGGAGGGGTGGGCATTGTGTTCGATCAGGTTGTGCGCCTGCACGATCAGGCCGGGGGTGCAGAAGCCGCACTGCACCGCACCGGCTTCCACGAATGCCTCCTGCATATCGTCCAGCCGGGATCCGGTGGCCAGCCCCTCGACGGTCCGCACATCGCGTCCCTCCGCCTGGCCCGCGGCGACGAGGCAGCTACAGACGGTCTCCCCGTCCAGGTACACGGTGCAGGATCCGCACTCCCCCTGCTCGCACGCGTTCTTGGCGCCGGGCAGGCTCAGGCGTTCCCGGAGCAGGGCGAGCAGACTCTCGCCGGGCCGGACATCGTCGGCGGTCTCGAGTGCGCCGTTGACGGTCAAGGTGACGCGCATCGGCCACCTCCTTTCGGTCGGAAATCTCTTCGGTCACACGGAATCTCAGCCGCCCACGCGCAACGCGATATCGTCGGGCCGCACCGGGACGCGCGGCAGCGGCAGTCCGGTCGCGTCGCGCAGGGCATTGAGAATCGCTGGGGTGGACGACAGGGTGGGTGGCTCCCCGACTCCGTTGAGCCCGTACGGCGAATCCGGATGCGGGAACTCGAACAGCGATATCGGCATCGGCGGCACATCCAGCATGGTGGGGATCAGATAGTCGGTGAACGACGGATTACGCAGCCGCCCACGGTCATCCAGCAGGATCTCCTCCATCAGCGCCAGGCCCAGACCTTGCGCGCTGCCGCCCTCGATCTGCCCCTCGACGGCCATCGGATTCATGGCCTTGCCGACATCCTGGGCGGCGGCCAGCTCCACCACCCGCACCAAACCCAGCTCCACATCCACGTCGACGACGGCCCGGTGCGCGCAGAACGCGAACGCGATGTGCGCGTTGCCCTGCCCGCTTTCCGGATCGATGACCTGGGTCGGGCGATGGTGGTACTCGAAGACGGCCTCCACGGCGTCCTGCCCGAGCACGTCGTGCAGGGATGCGACCGTCGCGCCCGTCAGCAGATCGGCAACGGCGTTGTCCCGCAGCA
This sequence comes from Nocardia mexicana NBRC 108244, assembly GCF_001613165.1. GTDB lineage: Bacteria > Actinomycetota > Actinomycetes > Mycobacteriales > Mycobacteriaceae > Nocardia > Nocardia mexicana. Next base: position 110,732 of record NZ_BDBV01000022.1, on the reverse strand, counting down.
CGAGCCCGTTCGCCTCGCGCGCGGTGACGATCGCGGCGCGGCGCAGCACCTCGCCCGCCACCTGCCTGCACGCGCCCTGCACGGCACCGGCCGACATCCACGTCATCCGCGACGCCGACGCGGAACCGGCGTCTCCGATGCGCGTATCCGCCGGGAGTATCACGACTCGGGACACACCCAATTCCGTTGTGGCGATCTGCGATTGGACCGTCGTGATCCCCTGGCCACACTCGGCGGCGGCGGTGTGAACCGAGACGACAGGGTCGCCAGCGGAGACCGACAGCGTCACCCGGGCGGTGGAGATGTCGTCCACCCCACCGGAATAGCCGATCGCCTTGACCCCGACCGCGTAGCCGACGCCTCGGCGAATGCCTTCGCCGTGGGTCGTATTGCCGACGCCCCCCGGAAGCATGCGCGCGTCCCGGCCCGTCACCGCGGGCGGCAACGGCCGCGCGCGCAGCGCGTCCAGCAATTCCCGCACCGGCGCCGGACCGTCGACCGGCTGCCCGGTGGGCAGTATCGTCCCGGTCGTCATGGCATTGCGCCGGCGCAGCTCCAGCGGATCCATCCCGAGGGCGCGCGCGAGCCTGTCCATATTCGATTCGCATCCGTAGGCCGACTGCACCGCGCCGAAACCGCGCATGGCACCGCAGGGCGGATTGTTGGTGTAGACCGCGAGGCCGTCTATTTCGGCATGCGGGACCTCGTAGGCGCCCGCGACGAAATAGCAGGCGTTGGCGATCACCACCGGCGAGGTGGAGGTGTACGCGCCGCCGTCGAGCACCAGGCGGGCCTTGACGTAGACGAGCTTCCCGTCGCGGGTCGCGCCGTGCTCGTAGCGCATCTTCGCGGGATGGCGATGCACGTGACCGAAGAACGATTCGTAGCGGTTGTAGACCATCTTCACCGGCGCGCCCAGTCGCAGCGCCAGCATGCAGGCGTGCACGTGCACCGAAAGATCCTCGCGCCCACCGAATGCCCCGCCCACGCCCGCCATGGTCAGGCGCACCCGCTCCGGCGGGAGCGCCAGGCAGGGGGCGAGCTGCTCGAGGTCCTTGTGCAGCCACTGCGAGGACACGTACAACTCGACGCCGCCGTCGGCGTCGGGCACCGCCAGGCCGGATTCCGGCCCGAGGAACGCCTGATCCTGCATGCCGACCTCGTACTCGCCGGTGACCACGACCTCGGCCGCGGCACGCGCCTGCGTCATATCGCCGTGCCGAATCCTCACGTGCCGCACCAGGTTCGGGCCCTCGTGCAGCCGCGGGGCCTCGGGGTCGAGGGCACGTTCGGCGTCGGTGAGGGGATCGAGTTCCTCGTAGTCGACCTTCACCAATGTTGCTGCGCGCCGGGCCGTTTCGGGGTGGTCTGCGGCGACGAGCGCCACCGGCTCGCCCTGATACCGCACCCTGTCGATGGCGAGGACCGGCTGATCGGCGACCTTCATGCCGTAGGTCTTCGCGCCCGGAACGTCCTCGTGGGTGAGCACCGCGCGGACGCCGTCCACGGCCAGAGCCTCGCTGATATCGATGGACCGGATTCGAGCGCTGGCGTGCGGGCTGCGCACCGTGGTCGCCCACACCGTGCCCGCCAGCCACAGGTCCGACGAGTAGGCGAATTCGCCGGTGACCTTGAGGACTCCGTCCGGACGCCGGGCACTGACCCCCACGCCCAGCCCGGCGCCGGTCCGGTCGCCGTGCACCAGCGACTGTGTGCCGCCGTACGCGGTCGGAATACGATGTCTGCCAACAGTTTCGAGCGTCATGCGAGCTCCTGCCCTGCGAGGCGTCGGACGACGCCGGAGATCGGAACAGGTCGGCCCATCCCCGTGACAGATCACCCACCGCCGCCTGCGGCGCATCCCGGCCGGAACCCTGTGCGGAAGTCTAACCGCCGTGCCCTAGAATTGCATGTAATATTCGAGATCCGTTCCAGGAGGCCCGTCATACCGGAATCGCCTGCCCCGGCGGCCGTCCCGGCCGCCGCGCTGCTCACCGACAGCGCCTACGAGGCCCTGAAGACCGCGATCTTTCGCAATCAGCTCGCGCCCGGAACTCCGCTGAGCGTGCCCGAGCTGGCTCGCCAGCTCGCGGTCAGCCGCACGCCCGTGCGAGAAGCGGTGCAGCGGTTGATCCACGAGGGGCTGGCCGTGCACGCGCCGCACCGCGGCGCGCAGGTGAGCCAGGTCGGCATCGACGATCTGCGCGAGCTGTACGTGGTCCGGGAGATGCTCGAGGGCCTGGCCGCCCGGCTGGCCACGGAACGACTGGACGCGGGCGGGCTGCAGGGCCTGCGCGCGATCGTCGACGAGCACGAACGGGCGCTCTCGGCGGGCGCGGACCAGGCGACGCATATCGAGCTGGACGTGCGTTTCCACCGGCGGGTGCGCGAGATCGCGGCGAACCCGCACCTGACGGCGGCCCTGGAGCCGATCGCGGGGCGCTCGCACATCGCGCTGCATTCCCTGTGGCGCAATGCCGACGCCCCGCGGCTGGCGCTCGACGAGCATGCCCGGATCGTGGCGGACATGGCCACCGGGGACCCCGAGCTCGCCGAGGCCGCGGCCCGCCGCCATATCTCGCGGCTGCGAACCCGGCTGTCCCAGGCCAAGTTTCGCGAGGCACCGGCCGCGTCCGGGACGCGGCGCCGCAAGCCGGTACTCACCGACGGCGAGGTACCGGCAATGGCCGAGGGCCCGGCACGAGATCGTGTCCGGGCCACCGGGTGAACCTCCTGGCGCCTCAGCCGAGCGCGGCCTCCTCCGCCCACGCCGAGGGCGTGTAGCCGCTGTAGTGATCGGCATGGGAGTTGGCGGCCGACGCCTGCGTGACCTCGCCGCGCAGGTAGGCCTCGGCCTCCGCCCGATCCTTCGGCGGCGGGGTCGGGGCCAGCCCCAGCAGTTTGGCCATATTGTTGCCGAGATAGCCCTCGAGGTCGTCTTCGGACAGGCTCAGGCCCTGCGGCGGTTCGTGGCACAGCACCTCGAGTTCCCGCGCCCACATGCCCGGCTCGTTGGGCGGGGAGTCCGTGCCGAAGACCATCTTCGACTTCTTCATCTCCTTCGCGAACTCGACGATCCGCGACTGCAGCAGCCAGCCGGATTCGCCGATGACATTCTGCGAGTCCTGGATCATCCAGAACGCCTCGAAGCAGTAGACGCCGCCGGTCTGGATGCCGAAGTGTCCCAGGATGAAGTTCACGCCCGGGAACTCGCGGATGATCGGATAGAACTGCGTCGGAATGGAGTACGGGCCGTCGCCGGTGTGGATCAGGACTGTCACGCCCAGTTCGTCGCAGACCCGCAGGGCCGGGCGCAGCCAGTCCAGCGCCCGGTCCGGGCGGTAGGAGTGCATGTTCGCGTGCAGCTTCATCATCTTGTAGCCGTATTCGCGCACATGGAAGGCCAATTCGGCGGCGCCGTTCTCCGGGCCGAACCGCGGGTTGTAGATGAAGTTCCCGACGAAGCGGTCCGGATACTTCTGCACCAGCGACGTGATGTACGCCTGGTAGTCCCGGATCCCTTCGCGGCCACTGCGATTGCCCTCGCGCCAGGCGGTGTTTCCCGGCGGCGGCATGATGCAGCTGACGTCCACCCGCCGCGGCTTGCCGTTGATCCAGAACGGGCCGTCCATCATCTTCAGCACGCGTTCGCCGGTGAACGGCTCGCCGGTGTGGCGCCACGCCTCGTCCACGAGATCGGTCGGATGAACATGGGTATCGATGATCACAGTGATTCTCCTCGATCAGATCGGGTTCGAATCCCCGGCCGCGAATCACACGCACCTACGGGCCCACCGGCTCTCGCGGTGGTCGAGCCGGCCGGACCGGCGGCTCGATAGCACGAGTGGACCACAGCGAGCGGCACGGCGTCAACGAATTGCATGTAATTTTCGATCGTGATGATCTCGCGAATCTCCAGTTCAGGAGCTTTCGATTCGAAAGTCTCGTGTGATCTTGGTCAAACTTCGCCGTTGACAAATGACTTTGCCCCTGGTTTACATGTATATGCAGCCGGGACACTACCCGGCGGCACTGCCGGTGACCTCCCGACTTGGGTTAAACCGTTCGGCTGACACCAGGATTCGCGTCCTGGTCCGGGAGCGCGACTCCCGTTCGCCTACGGAATGCGGCGGCCCGAGCGGCCGCCCGGGAAGGCCCAGGCGGCCATGACTTCTTCGAATCCACACTGCGATCTGCTGCTCACCGGCGGCACCGTGATCACCGTCGACGATGCGCGGACCGTGTACGAGCGCGGCACCGTCGCGATCAGCGGATCCCGCATCGCCGCGATCGGACCGGACCACGAATTCAGCGGCTGGCACGCCGATTCCACGATCGACTGCCGCGGCCGCGCGGTGCTCCCGGGCCTCGTCGACGGCCACAATCATCTGGCGCAGGCGCTGGTACGCGGACTCGGCGAGGGCATGTCCATCGTGCCCTGGCTGTGCGAGTTCATGTGGCCCTACTCCATCGCCGTGACGCCGGAGGACGCCGTCGCCGCCGCCCGGCTGGGCGTGGTCGAGGCCCTGCGCGCGGGCATCACCACCATTGTCGAAAACCATTACGCGCCCAGCGATCTCGATACGACCATGGCCGTCGCCGGCATCATCGAACGGGCCGGGCTGCGAGGCGCGGTGGCACGCGGCATGCTCGGCGACCGCACCGAGGTCGCCGCCCGGCGCGGACAGCCGGACGGGCTGTTCCGCTACGACACCGCCGCCGAGCTGGCCATGACCCGCGAGGCCATGCAGCAGCGGCCGCGCGGTTCGAAGGTCGAAATATGGCCTGCCGCACTGAATCTCACGTACGTCGATCAGGAGCTGGTACGCCGGTGCGTGGAGCTCGCCGCGGAATTCGACACCCACTGGCATACGCACTGCTGTGAAAGCAGCAGCGATCCCGCCAGTTATCTGGATGCCTACGGTATTCGACCCGTGCAATGGCTGGCGAAGGCCGGGCTGCTCGACGAGCGCGCGACCCTGGCGCACGCCATCTGGCTCGACGCCGAGGAGATCGAGCAGGTCGGCGCGGCAGGCGCCAAGGTCGCCCACAACCCCTCCTCCAACGCCTATCTCGCCTCGGGCACAGTGCGTCTCGGCGACCTCCGCCGCCACGGGACGACCGTGGCCCTGGGCAGCGACGGACCCAGCTGCGGACACCGCCAAGACCTCTTCGAGGCCATGAAACTGGCCGTCTACGCGCAGCGGCTCGCGACCCTGGACCCCACCGCCTGCCGCGCCGAGGACGCCCTCGAGCTGGCGACCCGTGCGGGCGCGGCCTACGCCGGAATCGATGCCGGGGTGCTCGCGCCGGGCAAGCTCGCCGACATCATCGTCGTCGGCCTGGATCGGCCCCACCTGCGACCGGTGCACGATCCGGTGAGTGCCCTGGTGTATTCGGCACGCGGTTCCGACGTGGAGATCACCATCGTCGACGGTCGCATCGTCTTCCGGGACGGGCGCTGCCTGCTCATCGACCAGGACGCCGCGGCCGAGGAGGCCGAGTTCCGATCGCACCGGCTGCTCGCGCGATCGGGCATGCGGTCGCTCCGTCCACTGTCGGCGCGCTGATCGCCACCGGCCCAATACCTTTCGAGCCTCCGATTCTTCGCGGCGCACCGCCCACGCCGCACCGCTCGTCCAGGAGTCACCATGAACACCCTCTTTCCTCGTCGGCGCAAGCAGCCCACCACGCCACGCGATCCCGTCGACTCGCTGCCGCCGGTACGGCACCTGGTTCCGCTCGCACTGCAGCACGTGATCGTCGCGTACTCCGGCATGGTCACGGTGCCGCTGGTCATCGGCGCGGGCCTGGGCCTGTCCCCCGCGCAGGTCACCACCCTGGTCACGGCGAACGTGCTCGTCAGCGGGATCGCGACACTGCTGCAGAGCCTCGGGGTGTTCAATATCGGCGTCCGGCTGCCCATCGTGATGGGTTCCACCTTCACCGGGATCACCCCGGCGGTCATCGTCGGCACCGACGCCGGGTTGCCCGCCGTCTTCGGCGCCACCATCGTCGTCGGCATACTCACCTGGCTGGTCGCGCCGTGGTTCGCCAAGCTGGCGCGCTACTTCCCGCCGATCGTCACCGGCACGACGATCGCCATCATCGGCTTCTCCCTGTTGCCCTCCACATCGCGACTGATCGCCGGGGCGCCGACGGCCGCCGATCACGGTGCGCCGAAACGACTTCTGCTGGCACTGGGCACGGTGGTGCTGGTGGTGCTCATCGAGCGGCTGGCCCGACCGGCCGTCGGCCGGTTCGCGATCCTCATCGCGCTGCTGATCGGGACCCTGGTGGCGTGGCCGCTCGGGCTCACCGACTTCTCGGCCACCGCGTCCGCGCCGATCGTCGGTCTGCCACATCCGTTTTCGTTCGGTGTGCCCGTCTTCGTCGTGGCGGCCATCCTGCCCATGCTGGTCGTGCAGGTGGTGAACATGGTGGAGTCCACCGGCGACACCTTCGCCACCGGGCAGATCGTGGGGCGCGACCTCGGGCCGCGCGATATCGCCCGGGCGCTGCGTGCCGACGGCGTCGGCACGGCGCTGGCGGGGCTGTTCAGCTCGTTCACCTTCGTCACCTTCGGCGGCAATGTCGGGCTGGTCAGCATCACCCGGGTGATGAGCCGCTACGTCGTGGCCGCCGCCGGATTGATCCTGGTGATCATCGGGCTGATGCCCAAGCTCGGCGCGATCGTGGCCTCGCTGCCCGGGCCGGTACTCGGCGGCATCGGGATCGTCATGTTCGGGACGCTCGGCGCGATCGGCGTGAAGTTCATGATCGCAGCCGATTTCAGCCGACCGCGCAACCATCTCATCGTCGCCATCGCCTTCGGGTTCGGGCTCATGCCGGTCGGCGCTCCGGAGTTCTACGCCCATCTTCCGAGCGCGCTGCAGACCGTGCTGTCGAGCGGCATCGCGGCGGGCGGCATCGCGGCGTTCGTGTTGAACTTGCTGCTCAACGGCGTCGAACGAAAGGACACCGCCCACGACCGGTCCGGCGAGGGGCAAGGCACCGATCACGACGCGCACGGTGAATCCGCTCCCGCGCAACCGAACCCGGCGAGCTGAGTGCTGTCATGACACTGGACAAGCCCCACCGTGCCGCCGCCGAGGGCGGTGCGAGTTCCGCCGTCGATCAGCGAATGCCGTTCTGGCACATGGTGCTACTCGGACTGCAGCACACCCTGGTCATGTACGCCGGCGCCGTGGTGGTTCCCATCGTCGTCGGCGCGGCACTCGGATTGGACGAGGCGCAGATCGCCGATCTGGTCAGCATCGATCTCATTCTCGCCGGAGTCGGCACACTGCTACAGGCCGGTGGGTTCTGGCGGTTCGGGATTCGCATGCCGCTGGTCGTCGGCGCGGCCTCCAGCGGCATCGTGCCCATGATCGCCGTCGGCCAGAGCCACGGACTCCCCACCGTGTACGGGTCGCTGCTGGTCGCGGGCGCGGTATGGATTCTGGTCGCTCCCTACTTCAGCATGCTGTTGCGGCTGTTCCCCGCCGTCGTGACCGGCACGGTGATCACGCTGATCGGCCTGACTCTCATTCCGGTCGGCATTCGGCTCGTCGCCGGTTCCGATTCGGGCGCAACGGATTACGGTCGGCTCGGTCATCTCGCACTCGCGGCGGCGACCATGGCGCTGATGGTGATCTTCCGGCGGATCTTCGGCGGACTGCTCGGCCAACTGTCGATCCTCCTCGCGCTCGTCGTCGGCGCGGTGGTCGGCTGGTCGACCGGAATCGGTTCCCTCGCCCACGTCGGCGACGGATCGATCGTCGGAATCATCGGCCCGATGCATTTCGGCGCGCTCCGCTTCGACATTCCCTCGATCCTGCTGTTCCTGGTCATCGTCTTCGTGCTCATGGTCGAGGGTTCGGGACAGGGGCTCGCGGTCGGTCAGGTGGTCGGCAAGCCGGTGGGTCCCGGGGACATCGCGCGGCTGCTGCGCGTGGACGGGCTGATGACGCTGTGCAGCGGATTCTGCAACGGGTTCGTGTACACGACCTTCGGGCAGAATATCGGCCTGATCGCCCTGACCGGGGTCCGCAGCCGCTACCCGGTGGTGGTGGTCGGAGTGCTGCTCCTCGTATGCGGTGTGCTGCAGCCCGTCGGGCGCGTGGCCGCCGCCATCCCGGCGCCGGTGATCGGCGCCGCCGCCATCATGACCTTCGGGGCGCTGACCGTGTCCGGCATCCAGATTCTGTCGCGGGTCGATTTCGAGCGTCCGGCGAACCTGACCATCGTCATGGTCTCGCTGGGTGTGGGGCTGGTGCCGGCGTTCGCGCCGCATTTCTACCGGCAACTGCCCGACTTCGCCGAGATGTTCCTCGACAGCGGCGTAGCGACCGGAACGGTCCTCGCGATCGGGCTCAACGCCGTGTTCCATGCGCGCCGCCGGGCGCCCGACGATGCGCAGCCGGATACCGGTTGACGCATCGACTTCCCCTGCCGCCCCGCATATCCCGAGAAGGATCAGCATGACTCTCGACCGTTCGAACGGCGGGCCCCCGCCCGGCAGGCCCCGGCTCATCGTCGGCGTCACCGGCGCCAGCGCACCCCAGCTGGCCGTTCACCTGCTCACCGCACTGCGCCGATCCGCGGTCGTGGAAACCCATCTGGTGATCTCGCGCGCCGCGCATCGCACCCTCGAGCTCGAAACCGGAGTGCGGCCCGACGAACTCGCCGCACTGGCCGATGTCTGCCATCAGCGCGGCGATATCGCGGCGTCCATCGCCTCCGGGTCGTTTCTCACCATGGGTATGGTGGTGGTGCCGTGCTCGATGAAGACGCTGGCGGCGATAGCGCACGGTTACTCCGACGACCTGCTCACCCGGGCGGCCGATGTCTGCCTCAAGGAGCGCCGCCGCCTGGTGCTCGTCGCCCGCGAAACACCGTTGAGCCTGGTGCATTTGCGCAATATGACCGCGGTGACCGAGGCCGGTGCGGTCGTGCTGCCGCCGGTGCCCGCCTTCTATCAGCGGCCCGACTCCATCGCGGATCTGCTCGCGCATCTGAGCGGCAAGGTCCTCGACCAGTTCGGCATCGCCCACGATCTGTCTCCCCGCTGGGAGGGGCCCGTGACCGCCCGAACGATCGGAGCCGCCCGATGACCTACTCCCACCTCTCCCCCCGGCAGGATCCGCACGCCTTCGTGGACGACTACCGGACCGAGCATCCCGAAGACGTGCTCGTCATCGAGGATCGAGTGCCCGCCGACCAGGGCGTCACCGGCCTGATCTACGAGCTCGCCGCCCGCGGACGCGACGAAATGCTGTTGTGCCGCAACGTCGATGGGGTGGGCGTGCCGGTGGTGAGCAATATGTTCGCCTCGCGCACTCGGATCGCACGGATGCTCGGCGCATGCCCGGAAGCCCTGCACGAGACATTCGCCGCACGGGCCGCCACGCCGCTGCCACCGCGGCAGGTGGGCTCCGGCCCGATCCTCGAGGACGTCCGCTCGGGCACCGAGGTGGATCTGGGCGCCCTGCCGATGCTGCGCCACTTCGCTTCCGACCGCGCGCCCTACATCACCAGCGGCATCATCGTGGCCGCCGATCCGCGCACCGGGGTGGGGAATATGAGCTACCACCGCGCCATGGTGCATTCACCGAACGAGCTTGCCACCAGCCTGCATTCGCGCGGCGACCTGTGGCGGATCCTCGCCCGCTGTGCCGAACTCGGGGAACCGATGCCGGTGGCCATGGTCGTCGGCGGACACCCGCTGTTCATGCTCGCCGGCTCGGCACGGGTGGGATACGAGGTCGACGAGCGCGCGGTGGCGGGCGGCCTGTTCGGGGAACCGCTCGAGGTGGTGCCGACGCCGAAATACGGTATCGACGTTCCGGCGTGGGCCGATTTCGTGCTGGAAGGCGTCATCGATCCCGTCGCACGCGCCGAGGAAGGGCCGTTCGGCGAGTTCTCCGGCTATTCCTCGAACCGGTCCACCCACAACGTGCTGCGGGTCGACACCCTCCTGCGGCGGCACCGGCCGATGCTGATCGACGTCGAGGGCGGCAATACGGCCGAGCACCTGAATCTGGCTCGCGTTCCCCGGGAGTCGGAGATGGCCGAGAAACTCAGGGAACGGTTCCCCGACGTGACCGCGGTGCATTACCCGACCTCGGGCACGCACTTCCACTGCTATGTCGCGGTGCGGCAGTCGCGGCCCGGTCAGGCGCGCCAGATCATGCTCGGGCTGCTCGGCTGGGATCCCTACCTCAAGACCGTCGTCGCCGTCGACAGCGATATCGACATCACCGACGATCGCGCCGTGTTGTGGGCGCTGGCAACACATTTCCAGCCGCACCGCGACCTCCTCACCGTGGACGGGTTGCCGGGTTCACCGCTGGATCCGTCCTCGGCCGGCGACGGCACCACCTCGCGGATGGGGCTGGACGCCACCCGCGGGCCCGGATTCGAGGGTCGGCGAATCGAGATATCCGAGGACGCGCTGCTGCGCGCCCGAAACATCCTGACGACGGGAGCGAATCATGGCTGAGCACAACAGGATCCCGGTGACCGTCCTGACCGGATTCCTCGGATCCGGCAAGACGACACTGGTCAACCACATTCTCACCGCCAACCACGGGCATCGAATCGCGGTGATAGAGAACGAATTCGGGGAGATCCCCATCGACCACACGCTCGTGCTGAACGCGGACGAGAAGATCATCGAGATGAGCAACGGGTGCTGCCTGTGCTGCACGGCGCGCACCGACCTGATCGAGATCCTGCGGTCGCTGCTGGCCCGCAGCGACCACTTCGATCGCATCCTCATCGAGACCAGCGGTCTCGCCGATCCCAATCCGGTCGCGCAGACCTTCTTCGTCGACGACGAGGTCGCCGCCAACTTCACGCTGGACGCCATCGTGACGCTGGTCGACGCCAAGCACATCCGCGGTCATCTCGCCGAATCCGGTCATGAGGGGCTGGGTTCCGCGGTGGTCGACCAGATCGCCTTCGCCGACCGGATCGTGATCAACAAGATCGATCTGGTCGATGCGGGGGTGGTGGAGACGGTCCGGCAGGAGATGCGGGCGATCAATGCGACGGCCGACATCATCGACAGCCGCTACGCCGACGTGGATCTCGGCGATGTGCTGGGCATCCAGGCGTTCGACCTGTCGCGCCCCATGTCGGGCGACCCGAACTGGCTGGAAGACGATGGGCACCAGCATGATCCGCGACTGGCCTCGGTCGGCATCGAACTCGAGGGGACCGTCGACCAGCGGGCCCTCGAGCAGTGGCTGACCGCGCATCTGCGCGAGCGCGGCGACGACGTGTACCGGGTCAAGGGCCTGTTCGCGGTCGATCGGGACGCGCGCCGATTCGTGCTGCAGGGCGTCCACGGCATCTTCGATATCCGGCCCTCGACGCCGTGGCGCGGCGAAAACCGCACCGGCAAGGTCGTTTTCATCGGCCGCGATCTCGACCGCACCGAGCTCACCCGGGGACTGCGGTCCTGCCTCACACAGTAACCCTCCCTGGAAAGGCCCTGCGATATGGAGTTCCTGCGTCCGGCCACGTGGTCCGATGCCCTAGCCGCCAAAGCCGAGCATCCGAACGCGGTGCCGCTCTGCGGCGGCACCGATGTGATGGTCGAGCTCAACTTCGACCGTGCGCGCCCGGCCGCGCTGCTGGACCTCACCCGGATCGGCGAACTCGCCGACTGGGCGCCCGCCGAGGGGCGTCTCCGAGTAGGGGCCGGGGTCACCTACCACCGGATCATCGCCGAACTCGGCCAACGGCTTCCGGGGCTGGCGATGGCCGCGCGCACGGTCGGTTCCCCGCAGATCCGCAACCGGGGCACGGTCGGCGGGAACCTGGGCGCGGCCTCACCCGCGGGGGACGCGCACCCGCCGCTGCTCGCCGACGACACGCTGGTGGAGGCGCATTCCGTTCGCGGTATCCGCCGAATTCCCGTCCGTGACTTCTACACCGGCGTCAAACGCAATACCCTCGCACCCGACGAACTGATCGCCGCCTTCCTGGTGCCGCCCGCCACCGGACCGCAACAGTTCTCCAAGATCGGCACCCGGAACGCCATGGTCATCGCCGTCGCCACCTTCGCGCTGGCACTACACCCCGAAAGGGGCAGTGTCGGAACGGGACTCGGCTCCGCGGCGCCAACGCCGCGCAGGGCCGATGCGGCGGAGAGGTTCCTCGGCGAGGAACTGGCCGCGGCCGGGCTATGGGAGTCACGGGCCGAATTGGCCCCCGAGACAGTGACCCGCTTCGGCGAACTCGTCGCCGAAGCGGCGTCGCCCATCGATGATGTGCGTGGCACCGCCGCCTACCGCCGCCACGCCTTGTCGGTCATCGCCCGCCGAACCCTGAGCTGGGCCTGGGCCGACTACCGGCGCTCGGAAACGCGCGCCCCACGGCAGGTCCGGTGATTCGGCTCGAAACGGAGCGCTGCCGCACAGGAGCCGCTGGTCTCGGCGCGCCGACGGGAGGGCGAAATGCGTGATGTCCTAGGGCAACTCCGCGAGTGGAACGTGGCCGGGGTGCGGTATGCCGTTGCCACCATCGTGGCGGTGACCGGAAGCGCCCCGCGCGCCCCGGGCACCGCGCTGGCGGTGTCGGCCGAGGGCGACGCGGTCGGCAGCGTATCGGGCGGGTGCGTGGACGGCGCGGTGTACGAGCTGTGCCGCGAGTCGCTGCGCACGGGGCGCGCCCTGCGAGAATCCTTCGGCTACAGCGACGATGACGCCTTCGCGGTCGGATTGACCTGCGGCGGAACCCTCGACGTGGCGGTCGCGCCCGGCCCGGTGCCGCAACAGGCCCTCGCAGCGATCGCGAATGGCGAACGTGTAGCTCTCGCACAGGTTCTCGACACCCACGGCTCGATGATCGCGATCTGGCCCGACCGCCACCTCGGCGCGACCGGCAGCACTGGAACGACAGGCAAGACCCGCGGGACCGGCGGGGCTGGCGGGGCGGGCACGACCGGCACAACTGCCACGACCGGCACGACCGGCACAACTGGCACGACCGGCACGACCGGCACAACTGGCACGACCGGCACGACCGGCACAACTGCCACGACCGGCACGACGGGCAAGACCGGCGGGCCTGACACGACCAGCGGGGCTGGCACGACCAGCACAGCCGATCTAGACGCATCGGTGGTCGATCAGGCCCGGGCCATGCTCGACGCGAACCGGACCGGCCTGCTGCCCCTGCCGGATCACCCGGGCACGGACCTGTTCGTGGCGACGTTCGCGCCACCGCCGCGCCTGCTGATATTCGGAGCGACCGACTTCGCGGTCGCACTGGCCCGCGCCGGAAAGCTCCTCGACTATCACGTGACGGTGTGCGATGCCCGGCCCGTATTCACCACGCGCACAAGGTTTCCCGATGCCGACGAGGTGACCGTCGACTGGCCGCACCGCTACCTGGCCGACCAGTCCGACCGCGGCCTCATCGACGCGCGCACCGTGGTATGCGTCCTCACCCACGAGGCCAAATTCGACGTCCCCCTGCTGGCCCTCGCCCTGCGTCTCCCACTGGCCTACGTGGGCGCGATGGGCTCACGCCGCACCCACCACGACCGGCTGAACCGCCTCCGCACCACCGGAATCCGCGACGACCAACTCTCCCGCCTGCACTCCCCCATCGGCCTGGCCCTCGGCGCCCGCACCCCCGCCGAGACCGCCGTAGCCATCGCCGCCGAATTCATCGCGACCCGACACGGCGGCGAGACAGCACCACTGAGCACCACCGACGGCCCCATCCACCACCGCGCCGTCGCACCTACGGTTTGACGATGTGGTCGGAGAACGCCAGCGCCCCGGCGAACGCGATCGCATAGGCGGTCAGGGCCGCGAATATCCGAAGTGCGAGTTCTCCGGGGGTGACCGCGAAGGTCGTCCAGGCCATGAAGATCCCCGCCGACGCGGATCCGGCCATCAGCTTCCAACCACGCTGTGTCGTCGACAGCGCACGCCAATCGAAGCGCTCCATCCAGCACGCCGTTGCGATCCCGGCGCCGAAACCCGCCGCGACCGAGGCCGGTAGCGGCAATCCCGTCGCCCGAGTCACCACACCGTAGACAACCCCCGCGATAAGGCCGACCAATACCAGCCCGTACACGCGGGCATCGATCCAGTTGCCCCGCAGCCTCTCCCCCTTGTCGGCGCTGCCGTCGCCGTCCGGACCCTCGCCGGGTTCCGCGTTCCCTGAAGAGATGACCATCGTCGCGCAAGGGCTCCTTCCATCCGCGTTCACCCGGTGAGCGACCGGTCGGCGCCTTCGGGCACACGCGAGCTTACAGCACCAGAGAACCGCCGCCACAACCCGCTGAGAACCGGTGCGGCCGATGGTTTCCAGCATCATCTGGGCAACAAAAAGACGGAGCCCGTGGGCTCCGTCCTTGACGCTCCGGTCAGGTGTCGTCGCGGCCGCCACCGGCCAGCGATTCCTGGCGCAGCCGCTCGGCCGCGTGTAGCAGGCGCTGCTTCTCTTCTTCCATCTGCCGCTCGATCTCGGCTGGATCCAGCGCGTTGCGCAGCCCGTCGAGGATGAACTCGCGCGCCAGCTCCGCGAGGGAGATCTTGCGGAGGTTCGCGTAGCTCATCAACGTCCGGTAGTCCTGGGGCCGCAGGCGGATGCTGAATGTCGTGTTGGCGTTGGCGTGGGTGTCGGATCTCGAGTTGTTTGCTGGTGGATTGGCCATGGCTGGTGTCGAAGCTCCTAAGTTGAAGGGTTCGGGCGAACCCTCATCAGGTGCTGTTCATACGCCGGCATCGAGTCTGATCGATGACGTCGGGTCCCCTCTGTGAGGTTGGGTTCTTTGATGGTCGGCCGCGGTGGTCGACGACAGCACTCACGCACGACCACCGCGACCGACAGGATGCAGAGAACCGTAGCATCTTTGCAACGTCTACAGTATGGAACGATGCCGAAGCGCAACGCCGGTTCAGGAAGCCCGTCGTGTGCAACGTCACTATCTGGTCGGACCCGTCATAGAGAACGGCCCGCACCGCGCAAACCTCACCTCCCGATGGGTTCGAATAGCTTCAGGCAAGTCTCATTTGGGCGGTTGTTCGCCCCTGACGAACCCGGTTCCGGGTAGCGAGTACACCGCGTCCGGGTCGGGCTTCAGCTCGAATGTGAGCTCCACGTAGCCGTCTTCCGTGATCTCTTCGAGATCTTTGCTGTCTTCGAGCATCAAACATCCTTCGGCACTAAATACAGCCTTGCCACACCAACTCCGATCGTGGTCCGACAAATGGCGATTAGCCATCCGGCAGCGGTGACTGCAAAGAAGTACATGAATCGGCTTTGCGGGCCGTTCTCTCACCGTTCCCCGACATCCCGCGAACAGGACGTCAAAGGCCATTGACCGCGTAGGGGTTGTGACCTACTCGCCGGTGAGTAACCTGAAGCTCAGGCTCGGCTGGCGAACGGCCAGCATCGAGGGCGACGCTCCACATCGCCGCTCGATGACGACTCCCCTCCGGCCGGTGGTTCTCCGGGCTTCATGCACTGGTCGAACTGCCATACCACGTTCGGTCGAGCCAACCGGAGGGCACCCCGGGATTGCACGCACCGATGCGGCGCCGGGGCGCTCTCCTTCATCGGGCCATCCTCACCTCACTCTCGAGCGACTGACCAGCCAGCGCTTCACATGTCTCGTCCGACCCCCTGCTGTCGACTCCCGGGGCGAACAAACACTGCCCGGTAACCGACGCCGCGGTTGGTTGCCCCACCAAGGGTATTCCGAATTTTGCCGGAGTCCATGTCACCGGCGGGCGAATGTCGCCTACCGGTAAGTAATTTCATTCGGGCCCGGTTTGTTGCAACAAACCTCCGAACGCGCGGCCGCGGACACTTCGGAATAAGCGCTGGTCACACCGATGCACGTGCATCCGTAATATTACGGTGATCTAAAACAAAACCGTCCAGTCCGCGTGTTTGCGTTGGCCGAAATACTGCAACGCGTGCCATTACTTGAATGGTTCCGCTATGCAATTGCATCACCCTCACCGATTCGGGGCGGACCCGCCCGAGTCACCCCCGCGCCCGCAGGCCGCCAGGAAGTCGTCGACGATGCGGGCGCAGTCCGCGCGGGTCGCGTGGCCGATTCCGGTGAGGCGCACGAAGACGACCGGTCCGATGAGTTGGGCGAGTACCGATTCCAGGTCGCGGGCGGTGAGCAGGGCCCGAGCGTCGGGACTGTCGAAGAGTTCGTCGAACGGGCGGCGGTAGCGCTCTATGAGCTGGTGGCGCAGCGAGCCGACGCGCGAGGTCCGGGTGTCGTCGAGTCGCTCCGCGGTCGCGAGCCAGGCCAGGGTCGTCAGGTGGACCGGAGCATCGTTGATCACGTCGGCCTGGCGGCCGACCAGTTCGACCAGGCGGTCGCGCAGGGTTCCCGTCGTCGGCGCCTCGACCACCGGCGGCAGCATGTACTCGAGCGTCGCGGCACGCAGTTGCACGACATTGTCGAAATGCCGGTACAGGGTCGTCCGCGCGACGTTCGACGCGCGCGTCACCGCATCGATCGTAACCGCTTCCAGCCCACCGGCTTTCAGCAGTCCGGTGGCGGCATCGAGCAGTCGTGCGCGCGACCGCACCTTGCGTGGATCGATGTCCTCGTCATTCCCCGGCCGATCGGCGGCACCGCTCGTGGTCATGAACGAAGGATTCCTCCTCGGGAATGGCTGTCGCCGATGACCCTACTTATGCTACTTCTAGTAGCGTAACGATACTGTCAGTTTCATTTCTCGGGGAGAACATCATGGACACGACGGTGACGCAGTGGTCCGCCAGGCTGCGATGGGTGGTGCTGCTGTCGTGCCTGGCAGTCGCGCTGGTCGTGGCGTCCATGGCCGCGCTCTACACCGCACTGCCCGAGATCGCGGCCGACACCGGCGCCACACAGTCCCAGCTGACCTGGATCATCGACGGCTACACCCTCGCGCTGGCCTGCCTGGTTCTCCCGGCGGGCGCCCTCGGAGACCGCTACGGGCGGCGCGCGATGCTGATCGGCGGCCTCGCGATATTCGCGCTCGCCTCCGCGTTACCGCTGGTGGCCGACGGGCCGGTCTGGCTGATCGCGGCGCGGACCCTCGGTGGCGTCGGCGCCGCCTTCGTCATGCCGTCGACGCTGTCGATCCTCACGACGAAGCTGCCCGCGGAGGGCCGCAACATCGCGGTCGGGATCTGGGCCGGAACCGTCGGCGGCGGTGCGGTTCTGGGGATTCTCGGTTCGGGCCTGCTGATGGAGTACTGGTCGTGGATGTCGATCACCGTGGCCATGACGGTGATCGGTGCCGTGCTGGCGATCGCCGCCTGCACGGTGCCCGAATCGCTCGACGCGTCCCGGCCGCCCTTCGACCCGTGGGGAGCCCTGTCGGGCGCGGCCGCGGTCGGCCTGCTCGTGATCGCCGCACTGGAGGCCCCGCAGCGCGGCTGGTCGGATCCGGTCGTGATCGCCGCCGCGCTCGCGGGGAGCGCGGCGGCCGCGGTGTTCACGCTGATCGAGCTGCGGTCCGGCCATCCCCTGCTGGACGTGCGACTGCTGGCCCGGCGCGGATTCGGCACCGGCACGGTGTCGGTCGCGATCCAGTTCCTGGTGTCCTTCGGCCTGTTCATGGTGATCGTGCAGTTCTTCCAACTGATCCTCGGGTACAGGCCGCTGATGTCAGCACTGGCGATGGCACCGATGATCGCGCCCATGATCGCCCTCTCGCTGGTGGCGCCCTGGCTGGCCGAGCGGTACGGACTGCGCGTGCCGACCGCCGCCGGGCTGACCATCGTCGGCGTGGGCCTGCTGGCGCTCTCGCGGCTGTCCGTCGACAGCACCTTCGTCGACGTGCTGTGGCCGCTGCTGATCATGTCCACCGGGCTGGGCCTGTCGGCGGCGCCGGCCACCGCGGCGATCGTCAACGACGCCCCGGCCGATAAGCAGGGCGTCGCGGCCGCGGTCAACGACGCGGCCCGCGAGGTGGGCGCCGCTGTCGGAATCGCCCTCGCCGGAAGCGTTCTCGCCGCCGGATACTCCCACCGCATCGGCCCGCTGCTGCCGCTGATCCCCGAGCCGATCCGGGATCCGGTCGCCGGTTCGCTCGCGGGCGCGCTCCAGGTCACCGACCACATCGGCCCGCAGGCGGCCCCGCTCGCCCAGGCGGCCGAGGCGGCGTTCGTCCACGGACTCCGGCAGGCCTCGGCAACACTCGGCGTCATCACGCTGGCGGTGGCCGTCGTCCTCGCGGTCTGGGCGCCGGGGCGCGGGGCGAGACCCACCGCCGTCCGCGCGGAGCCGGAGCCGGTTCCCGTCGGGAAGGCCGCAGAACCGTTGCCGGAGTAGCGATTCGAGCCGCACCGGCCGTGCGTGGTCGCGTCAGATGATCGTGCCGACATCCTTCGCGACCAGGTTGTCCAGCGCCCGCTCCGCCACGGCCGCGATGGTCATCGAGGGATTGCAGGCCGCACAGGTGCCGGGCATCAGGGCTCCGTCGAGGACGTACAGCCCGCGCTGCCCGAGCACCCGGCCGTCGAGATCGCAGACCGACCCCATGCTCGCGCCGCCGAGCGGATGCCAGGTCGACGGGAATACGGCGTTGGTATCGGTCAGCACGCTCGCCGACCCCGCGATGCGCTGTACCAGCGGGCCGATGTGGCCGTTCTGCGCAATCGAATCCCCGGTCCCGGGCCACTGCAGCCTGGCGTCGTCGGTGGCCGAGTCGTAGACGAACCGCCCCCGCGCCTCGCTGACGCCGTAGCCGACGAGCATGGTGCTGCGCGCGTCCATGCCCATCGGCGGAATCGAGGCCTGGATGACGGTGGTGGCGGTGGCCGGATCCGACCAGTTCAGGCTGCCGTAGACGACGGGTCCGCCCTGCGCCTCGCCGACGTTGTCGTCGAAGCAGGTCCACGCGTAGATCCGATCGGCGTTGGTCCCCCAGCCGCCGCCGAGCCCGTCCGGCAGGTCCGGGATCTGCCCCTTGGCCGCGGCGCGCACCAGCAGTTTGGTGGTGTTCAGACTGCCCGCCGCCAGCACCAGCGTCGCGGCGGTGAGAATCTTGTTCTCCAGCACCGTGCCCGACGCATCGGTCCGGTCGACGTGGACGGTCCACCGGCCGTCCCCGGCCCGCTCGATATCGGTGACGCGGTGCAGCGGTTCCACCGTCACCCGCCCGGTGGCCTCCGCCGCGGCGAGGTAGGTGACGTCGACCGAATGCTTGCCGCCGTTGTTCACCCCCATCGCCCCGTCGCCGTTGGTATAGGACGGCTTCATCCGGCCGCGCAGTTCGTCGAGCGCGTAGTTCCAGTCGATCGGCATCGGGATCTTCGACAGCGGCAGCCCGGCGCGCCGCACGTGATCGGCGAACACCCGCGCGGCCCGGTAGTTCGGCGTCTCGATCAGCTCGTCCGGGGCGACGGCAAGGCCCAGCATGCGCGCGACCCTGGGGTAGTGCACCCGGTTCATCGTCTGCCAGTCGAGCTCCTGCGGCAGGTTCGCATCGAACACGTCCTCGGCGGGCTGCAGCGACATGCCCTGGTACACCAGCGATCCGCCGCCGACTCCGGCCGCGCACAGTGCCGTCATGTTCTCGCCGGGGACCGCCTCGACGAGTCCGGCGTACGGCTCGAAGGCGACCGGCCTGCCGAACAGCTGCGGGGCGGACCCGTACCAGAGGATGCGCTTGTCGGGATTCGTTGCGTGCGGGAACGTTTCGGCATTCGGGCCGGTCGGCCAGCGCAGCCCCCGCTCGAGCACCGTCACCGGAACCCCCGCCTCGGCCAGGCGCAGTGCGGTGACCCCGCCGCCGAACCCGGAGCCGATCACGAGGACCCGGTGCTCCTCGCGCACCGCGCGAATTCTTCGCACTCCCGCCCCGGTGCCCGCCCCCGCGCTGCCCGGGACCGCCGCGGCCACCCCCGCCCCCGCCACGACGGCACCGGCAAGAAAGGAACGACGGGTGAATGCGGGCAAGACTGACCTCCAGACCACGAACGGAAACGCCCCCGCGGGCAATTCGGGGCCATGACGCGCACGACCGGCCGACACCGGCAACCGAGGGCTCCGTCGGCGGCTCGCGGCCGAAATCGGTGCTCCCTGGGGCGATTCGAAACTAGACACCGTAGAACTCGGCTGTCAAGGACTTCCGCGACCCCAGAGTAATCCGGTTACCGAAATAACTGCGTTACTGTGGGCGGGTGGACAGGACGGGCTCGGACGCGGCGGCGAAGATCATCGACACGGTGCTGGCCTTACTCGAGTCCGACGGCTACGACGCCGTCCAGCTGCGCGAAGTGGCTCGGCGTGCGCGCGTCTCGCTGACCACGGTCTACAAGCTGTACCCCACCCGGGATGCGTTGATTCTCAGCGCCATCGAGCACTGGATGGCCACCAACACCTACACCGAGATGCCGGCCCCGCCCGACGACGAGACACTGCGGGACGGACTCATGCGGATGCTGCGCTATATCTTCGAACCCTGGGAGCGCCACCCCCGCATGCTCGAGGCGTACTTCCTGGTCCGCACCGGCCCGGCCGCGCAGCGACTCGACGCCCAAGGTTTCGACGCCGTCCTCCCCTCCGCCAGCAGCCTGTTCGCGAACCTTGACCCGGAATACATCGCCGACCTGGGGTTGATACTGACGAATATGGTCCACGCGCTGATCGGCCGGTTCGCCACCGGCGCCATAGAGGTCACCGAGATCCTGCCCGCCCTGGACCGGATCATCTACCGGCTGACCACCAACAACGAACCCCTCGCGGCGGCCGCGCACGCGCAGAAATCACCACCGGGCGCGGCGCAGACGCTGGTGCTGCGGCCCTCGTTCATCTCGCCCTACGACCCGGGGCCGGGCACAACGGGCGACGCCTGACGACTGTGACATCTCACCGCGCCGACGCCGGACGACCCGCACAGTAACTGTGTTACCGTGCTTTCGGCAGGGCCCGGACGTACCCGGGCCCGGTACCCGCGCGCCGACGCCACCAGCGGTTTCGGCGATGCACCGCCCCCGACCCGGTGGCAATCGACCGGGCGCCGCGCCGCGGACACCGCACCGCGCGCCGCCGCCCGCGTGACCGGAATCAGCAGAGAAAGAAGCCCATGCAGCCACACCTCCGTCGCATTCCCCCGGCCCGCGCCCGAGGCACCCGGACCGTGCGAATCACGGCGCTGACTTTGGCCCTGTGCACCGCCGCCGCGGCGAGCTGCCTGACCGCGGGGACCGCCTCCGCGGCCGATTTCTACACTCCGCCAGCACAATTCGCCACCGAGCCGGGGGCGATCGTCAAGACCGAGCCGGTGCCGGTTCTCACCGTGCCGCCAGGCTCCGACGGGCAGTGGCCCGCGGCCGCGCAGCGGGTCCTCTACACCTCGCGCACCCAGGACGGCGATCCGGTGCCGGTGTCGGGGATCTTCCTCGACGCCACCCGGCCGTGGCAGGGCGCAGGCCCGCGGCCCACCGTCGTCATCGCCCCCGGCACGGTCGGCCAGGGCGACCAGTGCGCTACCTCGAAGGCGATCTCGACGGGCTTGTACGCCGACCTCGGCCGGTTGAGCATGTCGGCGAATCAGGAGGCGGTGTCGGCACTCACCTGGAACTCGCTGGGCGCCCGCGTCTTCATCACCGATTACGTCGGCATGGGCACCCCCGGCGTCCACACCTATACCAATCGCGTCGAGGAGGCCCATGCGGTGCTCGACGCCGCCCGCGCCGCGAACAACCTGGCCGGGAGCGGATCGACGACGCCGCTGGCATTCTGGGGCTACTCGCAGGGCGGCGGGGCCACCGCCGCGGCCGCGGAGATGCAGCCGACCGATGCCCCCGAACTGAATCTGAAGGGAGTCTGGGCCGGTGCGCCGCCCGCCGATCTCGCGGCCGTAATCGGCGGCATCGACGGCAACCTGATCGGCGCCGCAATCGGGTTCTCCCTCAACGGATTCCTCGCTCGCTACCCCGACCTGCACCGGGATTTCGACGAGCGGATCTCGCCCGCGGGCCGGGCGCTGCTCGGCGAGCTCGAGAACGAGTGCATCGCCGACGTTATCCTCGAGCACCCGTTCACGCGCACCACCGACTTCACCGCGGATCATCGTCCGCTGGGCGACCATATGCGCGAGGTCCCGGCGGCCGACCGGATCGTGCGCGACCAGCGGATCGGAACGCTGACCCCGTCCGCACCGGTGCTGGTGACGAGCGGCGTCAACGACGACACCATCCCCTACGGGCAGGCGCGGCGGCTCGCCGACGACTGGTGCGCCTCCGGCGCCACCGTCACCTTCCGCACCAACTCCCTGCCCCCGATCGCCCCGGGCGCGGTGCTCCCCAACCACTTCGGGCCCGAACTCATCGATGGATACGGCACCAACAACGCCGTGTCCTATCTGATGGACCGGCTCACCGACAAGCCGGCCCAGGGCTGCACTTTCGACTGACAACAGCAGGGCCCTGCCAAAAGCACGCAGGGCCATGCTGTTTCGAAAACCACAAGCCTTGCTTGCTTTTAGCAGGACCCCCGCCCTACTTCAGTAGGCTGCCGCCGTCCACCGGGAGCGTGACCCCGGTGACGAAGCGCGATTCGTCGGAAGCCAGGTACAGCACCGCGTTGCTGATGTCGACCGGCTCGACCCAGCCGACGGGCAGCACGTGCATGAACTTCGCGACCGGCTCGAAATCCTCCTTGGTCGGATTCTCCAGGTCCGGGCGGAACAGCTTCATGGTGCCCTCGTTCATGAACATCGGCGTGTTGACGTTGGTCGGGTGCACCGAGTTGACCCGGATGGAGTGCTCGCCGAGTTCGACCGCGAAGGCCCGCATCAGGCCCACCACACCGTGTTTGGCGGCGACGTAGTGGCCGGTGTTCGGGTACGCCTTGAGCCCGCCCACCGAACTGGTCAGGATGATCGAGCCGCCGCCCGCCGCGATCAGGTGCGGCACACCGGCTTTCGCCGCCTTCCAGACGCCGCCCAGATTGATGTCGATCATCGTCTGCCAGTCTTCTTCGCTGGTCTTGTCCAGCGTCTCGCCGCCGTTGCCGATACCGGCGTTGGCCACGACGATATCGAGGCGCCCCAGTTCCTCCACGCCGCTGTCCACGGCGGCCCGCAGCGCGTCGAAGTCGCGGACGTCGACCTCGGTGGTCACGATGCGGCGGCCGAGTCCCTTGACCAGATCGGCGGTTTCGGCCAGATCGTCGGGCGTGGAGGCCGGGATCAGGTCGGTGCCGCTGACCGGCTTGCAGACATCGACGGCGATGATGTCCGCGCCCTCCTGCGCCAATCGCACGGCGTGGCTGCGGCCCTGGCCGCGGGCCGCACCGGTGATGAACGCGACCTTGCCCTCTACCCGTCCGGACATGGGTTACCTCGATTCGTAGCACTCAGGGATTGGGGGTGAAGTTGATGTGCAGGTTGGACAGCCCGCGCAGGATGTAGGTGGGTTCGTAGTCGTAGCGGCGCTCCCCGGCCGGGCCGTGGCGCTCCTCGTCGACGGTGATATCGAGCATCCGGTCCAGGATCCGTTCGATCGAGATGCGCCCCTCGGCTCGCGCGAGCGGGCTGCCGGGGCAGGTGTGCACCCCGCGCCCGAACGCCATGTGCTCGCGGAAGTTCTTGCGGTCCAAGCGAAATTCGTGCGGTTCCGCGAAGCGGCGCGGATCGCGGTTGGCCGCGCCGGGGCAGAACATCACCGTCGAGCCCACCGGAATATCGACGTCG
This sequence comes from Nocardia mexicana NBRC 108244, assembly GCF_001613165.1. GTDB lineage: Bacteria > Actinomycetota > Actinomycetes > Mycobacteriales > Mycobacteriaceae > Nocardia > Nocardia mexicana. The sequence continues at coordinate 87,042 of NZ_BDBV01000022.1, read as the reverse complement.
CCGACCGTCGTCGCCCGGGTCGCCAGCCGGAACCCGCTCTTGACCGGAGCGTCCATCCGCAGCGTCTCCTCGATGAACGCCGGAATCCGGCTGCGGTCCTCGCGCAACTGCCGCTGCACCTCGGGGTGATCGCCCAGGATGCGCAGGGACGCGCTCAGCAGCTTGGCCGTCGTCTCCTGCCCCGCGGCGAAGAGGAACGTCGCCGACCGCACCACATCGATGACCTCCGGGGTGGATCCGTCCGGATACTTCGCCAGCGCCAGCGATGTCAGGACGTCGTCGCGCGGATGCTCCCGCCGATCGCTGATGTAGGAGACGAACTTCTCGTCCAGCCACTCCAGCGGATTCGACACCAGCACCTCGTCGTCGAGCGCTCCGACGCGTGCGCCGGGCTGGGCGGCGCCGAGCACGATGCGGAACTGCTGGTGGTCCTCCTCGGGGACGCCGAGCATGTCGGCGACGACCAGCAGGGAGAACGGCTTGGCGTAGGCCGCGAGGAACTCGCACCGCCCGTCGGCCAGGAATTCGTCGAGCTGGCGGTCCGCCAGCCGCCACATGAAATCCTCGTTCTCCTTCAGCCGCGCGGGCGTCAGCAGCCGGGCCAGCAGTGAGCGGGCGTAGGTGTGCTGCGGCGGATCCATCGTCACCATGTGCTCGAACATCGGCATGGTGGTCCGGTGCTGCTCGATCAGCCCGGAGATGTCGTCGCCCTCGATCGCGAACGGCAGCGGCGGAAACGGCCCGCCCACCGAGATCACCGACGAGAACAGGCCGGGATCCTTCAGCACCTCCGCCGCCTCCTCGTACCCGGTGACCGCGTAGACCCCGTGGTGCGGCTCCTGCGTGACCGGGCATTTCGACCGCAGATGGTCGAAGTACGGGTGCGGATCCGGAACGAGGGCGGGATCGGTGAAGTAGTCCACCGAATCGAAGTCAGTCATGCGGAGAACTCCTGCGATTGAGCGTGCCGACCGTTAGCGACGGTAACACAGTTACCGTGTGATGGTAATTAGATTCTCACACTTGCATAATCGACCGCGCAACAGTGGGCACGGGGACGACCGGCCGTCAGTACAGCGGGAGCATTCGGCAGCTCACCAGCTGCGCCGGAGCACCCGGACATGCGACAGCGGCGGTCACCCGGCGACCCCGAACCGTGTCGGCGATCGCCGCGGTGACCGCACCGCGTCCGCCGGGTCAGACCCCCGCGACCGGCCTCGCCGACAGCAGATCGCCCGAGCGGCGGCAGTCGGACATCAATTCGGCCGTCCGGAACACCTCCGTCGTCTCGACCGGGTCGGCTGGGAATCCCGCCGCGTCCAGCGCGCAGGCCTTGAACGCCCGCGCGGCGACGCTCACCCGGTGCTGAACGGGTTCGATCCGGCCGTCCAGTTCACCGAGCCACCCGTCGCCCCACACCGAGACCTCCGCCAGGCCGCGATCGAGACATTCGTGCACACCGGCGCGCACTCGAACGTCGGCCAGATAGGTCCGGGCGTCCACCGCCACCGCGTTCGGCCAGACGTTGTGCACCGGAGCGGCCAGGGATTTCTCCAGGTCCAGCACCGTCGCGCCGAGGATGCCCAGTGGGCGGGCGTCGGAGCAGTCGGAAACCAGCACCGTGACCTCCCACCCCGCGTAGGTTCGATCGAACAGCCAGCCCCCGACGTGGCGGATGACGTCCGCGGCGCTCGGTGCGACGACCGCCAGGCGATACCGCCGGGGCCGTCGGCGCGCGCGGGGCCGATTGCGGGCCGCCGGGTAGAGGTCCCGAACGTTCTGGTCACTGGGGTCGACGGATCGCACAGCCATGGTTCTCATCCCGCCTCTCGAATGTGAAGATCACGGCAGTCCCACGGCCGGGCCCCGTCGTGCCGGCACCCCGCCGTCCGGCGGCCGGCCGGAGTCGGTGCGCCGCCGATCGGGCGGCGGCTTATCCGAGGGAGCCGACGGTCGCACCGAGAGCGGACGGCGAGTCTGGGCTGGTGACCGTAGCGCCGCATCGCCCCACGGGGGAATCTACCGAAGACACGGTAACCCGGTTATCCATCGCTGTGACGCAGACCTCACCTCGAGAAATGTGATCTGTGTCACTCCTCATTCACCGGACGGCAGTTGCGCAACGTGCCTCGGGAAGCCGGGTGGTCGTGCCCGGCGCCGCCTCCCCGGGCGAGATCACTTGGCGCGGTTCATCACCCGCTCTGCGGCGGCCCAATGCTCGGGGGCGACCCAGAGCCGGGCGAACGCGGCGACGGCCTCGGCCGGGGATACACCACCCACCACGCGCTTGACCTCCCCGGCGGGCGCGGTCGCCAATGACCGGGCCAGCGCGCGCCAGCCCGCGCCGAATTCCGCGCGCGGCAGCACCCGGTCCACCAGCCCGGCCCGCTCCGCGGCCGCGGCATCGAGAATCGCGCCGGAACCCGCGAGCAGCAGCGCACGCCCCTGGCCGACCAGCCGGGCCAGCCGTTCCGCACCGCCCCAGGCGGGCATGATCGCCAGCGATACCTGATTGAAGCCGATCCTGATGTCGTCGGCCGCGATTCGGATATCCGCCGCCATCGCGACCTCGGCCCCGCCGCCCAGCGCATGCCCGTTGAGCGCGGCGATCACCGGCCCGGGGAACGACGCGAGCCGGTCGCAGATGCCGCGCATCCGCTCGGCCATGGCGGACGCCTGCGCCTCGGTCCGCAGCGCGGCCAGCTCCTTGAGGTCACCGCCCGAGACGAAGGCCCGGTCGCCCGCCCCCGTGATCACGAGGGCCCGCGCCTCGGACGCGGCGTCGATCGCCTTGTCCAACTGGTCCATCGTGTCCGGCGCGATGGCATTGCGGGCCTGCGGGCGATTGATGGTCACGACCGCCAGACCGTCGTCCAGCTCGAGCTCAACCATGTCTTGTTCTCCCATGAGAAAATGTGGTTCTCTTACCAGGAGAATATACGGAGCTGTCGCGCCGGACACGATGGACCGGTACGCCCGGTGCCGGCACCGGATGGGAGTTCGCCCGATGCGCACGATCCCCCACGAACTGACCCGCCGCTATCGGGCGGAGGGCTGGTGGACCTCCGAGACGATCGGCGATCTGCTGGCCGGTGGATTGGCTGCGGCCCCGGGCACGGAATTCCGCATCCACTCCGCGCAGCGGCCGTGGTCGGGCACGTTCGGCGAGGTCGAGCGGATCGCGAGGAGGCTCGCCGCCGGATTGCGCCGCCGCGGTGTCGGTCCCGGCGATACGGTCGCCTTCCAACTGCCCAACTGGATGGAAGCCGCGGCGGTGTTCTGGGCGTCGGCGTTCCTCGGCGCGGCGGTGGTGCCGATCGTGCACTTCTACGGCCGCCGGGAACTCGCCCACATCCTGCCCGCGGCGCGGCCGCGGGTCTTCGTGTCCACTGACCGGCCGGACATCGCCGATCTGTGCTCGGACATCCCGATCGTCGCGGTGGTCGGGCGGGACTTCGACGACCTGCTCGACCCCAAGCCGATGCGCGGGACGCTACGCATCGACCCTGCCGAGCCCGCGCTGGTCGCGTTCACCTCCGGCACGACCCGCGCCCCCAAAGGCGTTGTGCACAGCCATCACACGCTCGGGTACGAGACCCGGCAGCTGGCCGGGATGTATCCGGCCGATCGCGGCAACCAGCTCACGGCGGCGCCGGTGGGTCACTTCATCGGCATGGTCAACGCATTCCTGATCCCCGTACTGGACCGGGTGCCGATCAACCTGATCGACGCGTGGGATCCGGCCACGGTGCTCGGGCTGATGACCCGCGAGCGGCTCACCGTCGGCGGCGGCGTGCCCTACTACGTCACGAGCCTGCTGGATCATCCCGGCTACACCCCCGACCATCTCCCCTACCTCCGCTACGCCGGGCTCGGCGGCGCCCCGGTGCCCGCGGCGGTGACCACCCGCCTGGCCCGGCTCGGCATCGTCGTGTACCGCTCCTACGGCAGCACCGAGCACCCGTCGATCACCGGCTCGCGCCACACCGCGCCCGAGCACAAGCGGCTGTTCACCGACGGCGCCGCGCTGCCCGGCGTGGAGGTGCGCCTCGCCGCGGACGGCGAAATCCTCAGCCGCGGACCGGATCTCTGCGTCGGCTACACCGACCCGGAGCTCACCGCCGCCGCCTTCGACGCCGACGGGTGGTACCACACCGGCGATGTCGGCGTCATGGACGAGGACGGCTACCTCACGGTCACGGACCGCAAGTCCGACATGATCATTCGCGGCGGCGAGAACATCAGCGCACTCGAGGTCGAGGAGGTGCTGCTGACCCTGCCGGGCGTCACCGAGGCGGTCGCGGTGGCCGTGCCCGATGCGCGGCTGGGCGAACGCACCGCGGCGGTGTTGCGCCTGCGCCCCGGCAGCCCGGCCCCGACCCTGCACGACGTGCGCGGCCGGTTCGCCGAAGCCGGTCTGGCCAAACAGAAATGGCCCGAGGAAGTGCACGTCGTCGACGACTTTCCACGCACCGCCAGCGGGAAGATCCAGAAGTTCGTGGTCCGCGGCGACCTCGCGGCCGCGCGGGCCGACGGCATTGCGGTGCATCCCTGAAGAGAATAACATTCTCATTATTCGACAAGGAGGGTTCCATGACCAAGTTCGAGCTGCCGTACCAGCTCTTCGACGCCGACAACCATCTCTACGAGACCAAAGACGCCCTCACCCGGTTCCTGCCCAAGGAGTACGAGGGCGCCATCCAGTACGTGGAGATCAACGGCCGCACCAAGATCGCGGTCCTCGGCCAGATCAGCGAGTACATCCCCAACCCCACCTTCGATGTCGTGGCCCGCCCCGGCGCCATGGAGGAGTACTTCAAGAACGGCAATCCCGACGGCAAGAGCAAGCGGGAGATCTTCGGCAAGCCGATGGGTGCCATCCCGGCCTTCCGCGATCCGGTGGAGCGGCTGAAGGTCATGGACGAGCTGCAGCTGGAACGCGCGCTGATGTTCCCGACCCTGGCCAGCCTTGTCGAAGAGCGCATGCGCCACCACCCGGACCTGATCCACGCGGTGATCCACTCGCTGAACCAGTGGATGCTCGAAACATGGGGCCAGGACGGCAATTTCGTGCACTCCGGGCGGATCTTCACCATCCCTGTCATCACCCTGCCGATCGTGGAGAAGGCGATAGCGGAGCTGGACTGGGCGGTCGAGCACGGGGCGAAGGCGATCATGGTGCGCCCGGCGCCGGTGCCCGGCCTGCGCGGCATGCGGTCCTACGCGCTGCCGGAGTTCGACCCCTTCTGGAAGCGCGTGGTCGAGCACGACGTGCTGGTCACCATGCACTCCTCCGACAGCGGTTACTCGCGGTTCGATGCCGAGTGGGACGGCAGCAGTCTGGAGATGCTGCCGTTCAAGACCAATGCCTTCCAGATGGTCAACCAGTGGCGTCCGGTCGCCGACGCGGTCGCGTCGTGGGTGTGCCACGGTGCGCTGTACCGGTTCCCCGAGCTGAAGATCGCCGTCATCGAGAACGGGTGTTCGTGGCTGGAGCCGCTGCTGCAGCAGCTGAAGGACGTGTACAAGAAGGCGCCGGAGGGGTTCGGCTTCCGGGATCCGATCGAGGCGCTGAAGCAGAGCCTCTACGTCAGCCCGTTCTGGGAGGAGGACCTGCAGCAGCTGGCGAATACGATCGGTGCCGATCACGTGCTGTTCGGTTCGGACTGGCCGCATCCCGAGGGTCTGGCCGAACCGGCGCGGTACATCCACGAGATCAAGGACATGCCGCTGGAGGACCAGAGGAAGATCATGGGCGGCAATCTGGCGCGGCTGCTGAAGGTATGACCTGGCAGACCATCCCGGAGATGGTGCTGTCCACCGCGGACCGCTTCGGCGCGGCCGAAGCGGTCGTCGACGGCGAGATCCGGTGGAGCTATCACGAACTCGCCGATCGGGTGCGGCGGGCCGCCGGCGCCTTCGCCGCGGCCGGGATCGGCAGGGGCGACCGGGTCGCGGTGTGGGCGCCGAATTCGGCGGAGTGGATCGTCGCGGCCTTCGGGCTGCTCACCGCGGGCGGGGTGCTGGTGCCGGTGAACACCCGGCTCGGAGCCGAGGAGTCGGGCGACATCATCCGGCGCTCCGGCGCGAAGGCGGTGCTGGTGCAGCAGGGCTTCCGCGGCGCCGAGTACGCCGTCGCGGGGCTTCCCGTGATCGATCTGCGGTCCGATTTCCTGGACAGCGGAACACCTTTCGAGGCGGAGGTCACGGGTGCCGATGTCGCCGATATCGTCTACACCTCGGGCACCACCGGGCGCCCCAAGGGCGTGATGATGAACCACCTGCAGACACTGCGGCTCTACGCCGAGTGGTGCGATCTGGCCGATCTGCGCGAGGGCGATCGCTATCTGATCGTCAATCCGTTCTTCCACACCTTCGGCTACAAGGCGGGGCTGATCGCTTCCCTGATCCGCGGTGCGACGATCCTTCCGGTGCCGGTCTTCGAGGTGGGACCGGTACTGGAACTCATTGCGCGCGAACAGGTCACGATGCTTCCCGGACCGCCCACGCTCTACCATTCGCTGCTGGCGGCCCGGGGCGAGCACGATCTTTCCTCGCTGCGGGCGGCGGTCACGGGGGCCGCCGATATCCCGGTCGAACTGATCCGCCGCGTCCGCGAGGAGTTGCCGTTCCGTTCGATCATGACCGGTTACGGACTCACCGAGGCGGGCACCGTCACCGCTTCGCGCCCCGGCGATACCTTCGAGCAGATCGCCACGACCGCCGGATGTCCCTGCGACGGTGTGGAATTGCGCATAGCCGGGGACGGCGAGGTGCTCGTGCGCGGCTACAGCGTCATGCAGGGCTACCTGGACGACCCTCGGGCCACCGCCGAAGCAATCGACGCCGAAGGCTGGCTGCACACCGGCGATCTCGGCAGCCTCGACCCCGGGGGGCGGTTGCGAATCACCGGCCGCAAGAAGGACATGTTCATCGTGGGCGGCTTCAACGCCTACCCCGCCGAGATCGAGGGCTTCCTCCTCGAACACCCGGCCGTCGTGCAGGCGGCCGTCATCGGCGTCCCCGACGACCGGCTGGGCGAGGTGGGCAGGGCTTTTGTCGTGACGCGCGAGCCGCTCACCGAGGCAGACCTGATCGCGTGGAGCCGAAACCGTATGGCGGGGTACAAGGTTCCCCGCTCGGTGCGCTTTCTCTCGGAACTACCTCTCAATGCCACCGGCAAGGTGATGAAGGACCTCCTGCGCTGACCGCCGCGGTTCGGCAGTCCCTCAGCGAGGCCCTTCCAGAATCGTCACCGCCGACACCGCCGTCGGACCACCCAGGTTGTGCGCCAAGCCGATTCGCGCACCGTCCACTTGATTAGCTGCCGTGCCGCGCAGCTGTTCGAACAGTTCCACGCACTGGGCGACGCCGGTCGCCCCCGGCGGGTGTCCCTTGGACTTCAGTCCCCCGCTGGGGTTCACCGGCAGGCTCCCCCCGACCGTGGTGACGCCCGCCTCCACCAGCTTGTGCGCCTCGAACCGGTCGGCGAAACCCAGGTCCTCGTAGCTGATCAGCTCTATGCCGGTGAAGAAGTCGTGCACCTCGGCGACGTCGATGTCGGAGGGGCGCAGGCTCGCCATGGTGAACGCCGCGCGGGCCGCGCGGACCGTGGCGGGGAATGTGGTCATATCCCGCTTGTGCTGGTGCATCACCGAATCCAGGCCGAGACCGACGCCGCGCACCCACACCGGGCGGTCGGTGTAGCGGTCGACCACGTCCTCGGCCGCCAGCACCAGGGCCGCGGCGCCGTCGCTCTGCGGGACACAGTCGTAGACGCCGAGCGGGTCGGCCACGATCGGCGCCTCCAGGGCCTGCTCCAGGGTGATCTCGAAACGCAGGCGCGCCTTGGGATTTCGTGCGCCGTGCCGATGGTTCTTCACCGCCACCATGGCCAGATGCTCCCGGGTCGCCGACGATTCGTGCAGGTAGCGGTTGACGTGCAGCGCGAACCCGGCCGGACCGAAGAGCCCGAGCTGGTAATCCCACGCCGGGTCCCGCATCAGCATCCCCCACTCGCCGAGCAGGTCCTTCTGCGCCGTCTCCCGCAGCTTGTCCGCGCCGATCACCAATGCCACGTCGAACGCTCCGGAAGCGATGCCGAACAGCGCATTGCGGACCGCGTCATTACCCGTGGCACAGGAGTTCTCGATATGTGTGACCGAAAGATCCGGGAGCCCGAGCGCATCGGCGAGCACCCCGGACGGGGGCCCGTCGGTGGTCCCCATCGCACCGAACCACGCGGCCTGCACCTCCTCCGGCCGCATCCCCTTGTCCACCGACGCCACGCACTCCGCGAACGCCATCGGCAGCAGATCCTTGATACCGAGCGCGAAATGCTCAGCGAACGGCGTCATCCCAGCGCCGACCACAGCTACTCTCCGCATGCTGCGGCCTCCTTTCCCACAACGGTTTCCGGGGCTGCTCCGCCGGTTCTCCCTGACATCGGCCGCTCCCGACGGACCCCGGCCGAAAGCAGGCCGGGGAATAAGGGGAAGCATGCTGGGGACGGCGGGGTCCTGCCGGAGGACAGAGGACCACTGTCGGAGGACCGAGGGCTATCGGTGCGCGTCATGCTGCCGCTCCGTCGGGCTCGAAGGCGTAGCCGTAGTCCGGGACGCCGGAGCGCACCGCGACCCGGCGCAGCACCATGCGGCCGCGCGCGCCGATCGTGACGGTGCCGGGATCCGCGCCGGTCACCTGGGCCAGGGCCCGCACGCCGACGTCGTCGAGGTCGACGATCACCAGGGAGTACGGGCTGCGTGAGCCCGGCACCGGGATGCGCACGGTGGTCTCGGCGTAGACGGTGCCGGTGCGAGGCAGCGGCACCAGGGTGTAGTCGGTGCTGAGGGCGCCGCCGGGGCCGACGCGGTAGCGCGGCGGGAAGTCCAGTTCCGCACTGTCGCCGTGTCTTCCGGCCTCCCAACGCACCTTGGCCTCGAACGCGCGCTCGTAGGCGGCCAGGGAGATCGGCAGGTCGCCGCCGGGCACATAATCGCCCGCGGGCAGCTCCCGCACGGCCGGTTCGGTCCGCCGAACCTCGGTCTCGCCGGGCACCACGGTAACCCCGGACAGGTTCGCCTGCTCCACCCCGACCAGCAGCCCGCCCTCGCCGCGCTCGGCCATCCAGGCCAGCGCGAACAGCCCCGACCCGGCCCCCTGCGTCGGCAGCGGCGGTGGCGTAAGGCATTGTGCCGCAGCCTGTTTGTGATCGACGCCGGCCACCGCCACCGGAGTATCGAGCCAGGCCGCCGACAGCGACGCCACCAGCCCGCGCTCGTGCAGCAGCCGGGGATCGCCGTAGTCGTGCACGGCGCCGACCGCGTTGCGGGTGCGCGCGGGCAGGCTCCGGGCGACGCGGGACGCGATGCGCACCTGCAGGCCCGACCGCTCCGACACCATGGCCGCCGCGGCGCCCGCGGGTTCCAGATCGACGCCGATGACCAGCGTGCGGGGACGGGCCGAGCTCAGCGCGTCGAGCGTCGCCGGGGCCCCGCCCAGCCGCTCGATCACCTCCAGCTCCGGATCCAGCCCCAGACCGGCCAGCAGCACCGCGGCATTGCTGCTGTCCACCAGCGGGAGATCCCGGCTGACCAGCACCACCCGTTCCACGGGCGTCCCCCCGGCCAGCGCCGCGCGCCCGGCCTCGACCGCCAGCGTCACGGCATCTTCGTCGTCACCGGCAACGCGGCGCCCCGGGTCACCCCAGCAGGGCAGATACGTCCCCATCGACGCTATGTACGGCATCGGTCACCTTCCCCGCGCCCTAGGCGACCGCGCCCGCGGTCTTCAGCGCGATGATGCGGTCCCAGTCCAGCCCGAGCTCGAGCAGGACCTCCTCGGTGTGCGCGGCGAACGCGGGCCCCGCGGACAGCTCCGGCGCCCCGACGTCGAACTGCACCGGACTCGACACCAGCTCCAATTCGCCTGCGGGAAGCAGGTATTCGTTCGCCCGGATCTGCGCGTCCGCGCTCACCTGCCGCGAATCCTGCACCGGTGCCCAGGGCCCGGCGAGGGTGGCGAAGCGCTCGGTCCACTCGGCCAGCGTGCGACCCTTGATCACCTCGCGCAGCACCTGCACCGCCTCGGCGGTGTGCTCGGCGATTCCGGCGGCATCGGCGAACCGCGGATCCTCGGCCAACTCCGGCCGGTCGATGTGCCGGCAGACGTCGGCCCAGAACTTGGCGGGCTGCAGCATCACGAACGACAGGTAGCGGTCGTCGGCGGTGGCGTACAGGCCGGACAGCGGATTGGTCGGCGCCCCGTGCACTCCCGGCTTCGGGGCCACCATGGGCTTGTCCTGATGCGCCGACAGCGCGACCGAGTGGCCGATCGACCACAGCCCGCTGCCCAGCAGCGACACGTCGACGATCGAGGGCTCCCCGGTCCGCTCTCGACGCACCAGCGCGGCCGCGATGCCACCCGCGAGATTGGTGCCGGAGATGGTGTCGCCGAAGGCCGGTCCGGGCGGCTGGATCATGCCTTCGGTTCCGGGCGGGGTGACCGTCGCCGCGACCCCGCCGCGGCACCAGAACGCGGTCATGTCGTAGCCGCCGCGGTCCGATTCCCCGCCGCGCGGGCCCAGGGCGCTGCCGCGCGCGTAGATGATCGCCGGATTCACCGCGCGGATATCGTCCACGTCGATCCCGAACTTGACGCGGGCCTGCGGCAGGAAGCTGGTCAGGAAGACGTCCGCGCCGCGGGCCAGGTCGTGGATCACCGCGCGGCCCTCCGGTATCGACATGTCGACGCCGATGCTGCGCTTGCCCCGATTGGCATGCTCCACATTGGGATTCGGGTCGCCCTCGACCGTGAAGGCGCCCACCCGGCGCAGCCCGCGCTGCGGATCACCGGTCACCGCGTGCTCGACCTTGACGACATCGGCGCCCCAGTCCGACAGCACCGCGCCCGCCGACGGTACGAAGCCGTACATGGCGACCTCGAGCACCCGGATGCCCGCCAGCGGCCCACTCACGACTGCACCTCGCCGGCGCTCGGCTCCGTCGTGCGCGGGGCACGCAGTGTCCTCGGTTCGCTCGCAAGCTCACTCACGCGACCACCTCCGCCAGGGTCTTGTGCTCCAGGAATTCCTCCATCCCGAGCCGGCCCATCTCGCGGCCGATCCCCGACTGCTTGTACCCGCCGAAGGGGGCGTCGGGGTGAAAGTAGCTGCCGCCGTTGATACTCAGCGTGCCGGTGCGGATGCGCCGAGCCACCGCCCTGGCCCGGTCCGGGTCGGCGCCGAACACCGCGCCGGACAGGCCGTAGATGGAGTTGTTCGCGATGCGCACGGCGTGTTCCTCGTCGGTGTAGGGGATGAGGGCGAGCACCGGGCCGAACACCTCCTCCTGCGCGATCTCGCTGTCCGGGTCGACATTCGACAGCAGCGTGGGCCGGTAGAAGTAGCCCGGATCGATCTTCTCGCCGCCGGTCACCAGCGTGGCGCCCGCGGCGACCGCGCGCTGCACCATGCCGTCGACCTTGTCGCGCTGCCGGGCGCTGATCAGCGGTCCCATATAGGTTTTCGGATCGCTCGGATCGCCGTGGGTCACGTGCGCGAAGTTGGCGGCGATCAGCTCGGCGACCTTGTCGTGCTCCCGCGCGGGCACCAGTACGCGGGTGGTGAGCGCGCAGCCCTGGCCCGCGTGGGTGACGACGCTGAAGGCCGCGAACTGCGCCGCCTTGATGTAGTCGGCGTCGTCGAGCAGGATCATCGCCGATTTGCCGCCCAGCTCCAGGAAGACCTTCTTCAGCGAGGCACTGGCGGCGGCCATGATCTGGCGGCCCACCGGGGTGGAGCCGGTGAAGGTGACCACGTCGACGTCCGGGTGGGTGGTCATCCGCTTGCCGACCTCGACATCGGAGGAGGCCAGCACGTTCACCACGCCCGCCGGAATGTCGGTGTGGCGGGCGATGATCTCGCCCAGCGCCAGGGTGGCCAGCGGGGTGTCGGGCGCGCCCTTGAGCACCACCGTGCAGCCCGCGGCCAGCGACGGGGCGAGCTTCGCCAACGCCAGCTGATGCGGATAGTTGTAGGCGGCGATGGCGGCCACGACCCCGGCGGCCTCCTTCTCCACCCAGCGCCGGTGCCGCTGGCCGCGGACCTCGACCTCGCCGAGGTCCTCGCTCCACTCGAAGCCGTCCAGCAGACCCGCGTAGTAGCGCACGATCTCGAACGGCACCTCGAGCTGATGGCCGTGGGTGAGCATGCGGGTGGCGCCGACCTCCGCGATGGTCAGCTCGCGCAGCTCCTCCACGTTATCGCGCAGGGCCTGATAGAGCTGGTGCAGGCAGCGGGCCCGGAACTGCGGGTTCGTCGCCCAGTCGGTGGTGTCGAAGGCCCGCCGGGCCGCCGCGACCGCCGCGTCCACCTCGGCCACCCCCGCCTCGGGGGCGTGGCCGTAGACCTCACCCGTCGCGGGGTCGAGCGAGGCAAGCGTCCGCCCGGTCTCGACCAGCTGCCCGTCGATCAGCAGCCGCCGCGCCACCGCTACCGCCTGTTCCTGCGTTGACATCCCGTCTCCCTAGCCGATCGTGGAAACTTCATTCTCGATATCAGAGAATGTAACATTCGTACGCCGGGGCCGTAACAAGTCGCGAGAATCCCTTGGCGCCGATCGACTTCCCGGCGACCACCGAGCGTTCGATCCCCCGGCCCGGCCCGGCCCGAAACTCTTGCGGACAGCAAGCTGACGAGAGTACGGTTCTCATACTTAGAAGGGAGATTCTTGTGCTGGAGCAGATCACCCGAGAGGGGAGCGCGTGAAGACAGCAGTGGTCACCGGGGGTGCCTCCGGCATCGGCCTCGGCATCGCCCAGCGCCTGCGCAGCGACGGATTACACGTCGCCACAATGGATCTCAACCCGCCCGTCGACGACGACCTCGCCTACCGCGCCGACGTCAGCGACCCGGAGGAGATCGCCGCGGCGCTGACCGCCGTGCGCGACCGGCTCGGTCCGGTCACCGTGCTGGTGAACGCCGCGGGGGTGGACGGCTTCAAGCGCTTCCAGAACATCTCCTTCCCCGAATGGCAGCGCGTGATCGAGGTGAACCTGCACGGCGTCTTCCACACCACGCAGGCGGTACTGCCGGACATGCTGGCGGCGGGCTGGGGGCGCATCGTCAACATCTCCTCCTCGAGCACGCATTCGGGGCAGCCGTTCATGTCGCATTACGTATCGGCCAAGTCCGCGGTCAACGGGCTCACCAAGGCGCTCGCGCTGGAACTCGGCCCGTCGGGCATCACCGTGAACGCGGTGCCCCCCGGATTCATCGACACCCCGATGCTGCGCCGCTCCGAGGAAGCCCGGCGGCTCGGCGGCTCCGTCGAGGAACACATCCAGCGCACCCCCGTCCGCCGCGTCGGCACGCCCGGGGATATCGCCGCGGCCTGCGCGTTCCTCATCTCCGAGGAGGCCGGCTACATCACCGGCCAGATCCTCGGCGTCAACGGCGGGCGCAACACCTGATCGAGAGGAAGTACACGTGAGAGTCCGAGTCGACCAGGAACGCTGTCAGGGGCACACGCTGTGCGCGATGATCGCCCCGAAGGCGTTCGAACTCAGCGAGATCGACGGCCATTCGACCCCGGTCGACGAAACGGTCCCCGCCGATCAGCAGGAGCAGGTGCGCGAGGCGGTGCATTCCTGCCCGGAGCGGGCGATCGCTGTCACCGAGTAGCACCGCGCCGAATTCCGGTGGGAGACAACACGAGGAGACCGCGTGGCAGAGCAGACCTCTGCGGCGGCGGGTGAGCCGTCGGGCCGCCCACTGCCGCTGCTGACCCCGGACGTCGAATTCTTCTGGACCGCGGGGGCCGACGGAAAGTTGCGCATCCGGGAGTGCCGCGCCTGTTCGGCGCTGCTGCATCCGCCGCAGCCGGTGTGCCGGTACTGCCGCGGGCACGACCTCGGTATCCGGGAGGTGTCGGGCGCGGCCACGCTGGCGAGCTTCACGGTGAACCACCGGTTCGCGCTGCCCGGACTGCCGCCGCCCTATGTGGTGGCGCAGGTGGCGCTGGTGGAGGATACGCGAGTTCGGTTGACCACCAACATCATCGACGCCGACCCGGACGAGCTGGTGCTCGGCATGCGGCTGGAGGTGGTCTTCCGGCGGGACGGCGATGTCTGGCTCCCGCTGTTCCGGCCCGTCGCCGACCAGCCCGCGCTCGCACCGCTGCCGGTGGACGAGATCGACCCCGGGCGCTTCGCCGAGCAGGTGCGGCCGATGATCCGGCAGGAGAAGTTCGAGGAGAAGGTGGCGCTCACGGGGATCGGCATGTCCCGGCTGGGCCGCCGGTTGATGGTGCCGCCGCTGGAGCTGACGATCGAGGCGTGCGAGCGAGCCGTCGCCGATGCCGGACTGGCCCTCGACGATATCGACGGCCTGTCCTCCTATCCCGGCGGCGGGAATCTGGGCGGATTCGGAGAAGGCGGCGTCACCGCACTCGAGGCCGCCCTCGGCCTGCGGCCCACCTGGCACAACGGCGGCATCGAAACCTTCGGGCCGGGCGGTTCGGTGATCGCCGCCATGACGGCGGTCGCGGCCGGACTGGCCCGGCACGTGCTGTGCTTCCGCACGGTGTGGGAGGCGACGTTCAACGAACTGGTGAAGCAAGGGCGCGTCACGCCGTCGGGCGGGCGCACCACCAGCTGGATGATGCCGTTCGGCGCCACCTCGGCCGCACATCATTTGGCGCAGAACGCCCAGCGGCACTTCCACCGCTACGGGACCACGCGCGAGACGCTCGGCTGGATCGCGCTCAACCAGCGCGCCAATGCGGAGTTGGAGCCGACCGCGGTCTACCGCGACCCGATGACGATGGACGACTATCTCGCGGCGCGGCCCATCACCACCCCGTTCGGGCTCTACGACTGCGATGTGCCGTGCGACGGCGCCCTCGCGGTGATCGTCTCGGCCGTCGACGCGGCCCGCGACCTGCCCGCGCCGCCGGTGCTGGTGGAGGCCGTGGGCACCCAGATCGTCGAGCGCATCGAATGGGATCAGAGCACGCTCACCCACGAACCGCAGGTGCTCGGCCCGGCCGCGCACCTGTGGACGCGCACCACGCTGCGGCCGGAGGACGTCGACGTCGCCGAGCTCTACGACGGGTTCACCTTCAACTGCCTGTCCTGGATCGAGGCGCTCGGCTTCTGCGGCATCGGCGAGGCCCGCGATTTCCTCGACGGCGGCAAGGCCATCGCCCGCGACGGCACGATCCCGGTCAACACCCACGGCGGCCAGCTCTCACACGGCCGCACGCACGGGATGGGGCTGCTGCACGAGGCGGTGGTGCAGTTGCGCGGGGCCGCGGGCCCACGCCAGGTGGAGGACGCACGGGTCGCGGTCGTCTCCAGCGGCGGACTCACCCCGGGCGGCGCGATGCTGCTGCGAAGAGATTCCTGACCGACTCGACATCGATTGGTAGGCAATGTTATTCGAATACGACGAGTTAACAGGGGCAGGGCCGTGTTGACTTCGGTTGGTACGCAACGGAACTCAGGCACGCCGAGCCCGCATCGCCGGAGGCCGCGGATCATGTCGACCTCGACAGGGGCGCGATGACACTCACGCAATCCGATCTGTCGCCCGTGGACGATGCCGCACCGATACCCGTGGTCGCCGACGTCGACGGCATCCCGGTGTCGGGCCTGCTGGCGGAGGTGCCGTCGCCGCGGGCCGTCGTGGTCGCGCTGCACGGCGGTGCCACCACCGCGGCGTATTTCGACTGCCCCGGGCATCCCGAGCTGTCGCTGCTGCGCACCGCGCAGCGCCTGGGATTCACCGCGCTGGCGTTGGACCGGCCCGGATACGGGAGTTCGGGACCGTTCACCGACCAGCTGGCACCACCGCGGCGCCGGGTCGATCTGATGTACGGGGCCGTCGCCGAACACCTCGCGGGGCGGGCGCGCGGCGCGGGTGTCTTCTTGCTCGCCCATTCCGCCGGTTGCGAACTCGCGCTGCGAATGGCCGGTGACGAGCGCGGGCGCGACCTGCTCGGCCTCGAGGTGGCGGGGACCGGTCGCAGCCCGCACCCCGCGGCGGAGAAGCTGCTGGGTCCGTGGCCGGAGGGCACGCGGCCGACCGGTGTCGGCGCGCTGCTGTGGCAGCCCGGACGCCTGTACCCGCCCGAACTTCTCGGCGGCGCGACCATCGCCGTGCCCGGGCCGCGGCTCGAGGCCGCGTCGATCACCGACTGGGCGGGGAAGGATCTGCCGCGCATGGCGGCGCGGGTCCGAGTTCCCGTGCGCTGGAGCGTGGGCGAGTACGAGACGGTGTGGCGCAACGACCCGGAGGAACTCGCCGATATCGCCACGCTGTTCGGCGCGGCGCCGCGTGTGGTGCTCAATCTGCAGCCCAACACCGGGCACAACTCGAGCCTGGGCTACACGGCGGCGGCGTACCACCTGAAGGTGCTCTCCTTCGTGGAGGAGTGCGTGGTGGCCGCCTCGACCGGCGAATTCACCGCGCCCGCACAGCAATTCGACGGCTCTGCCGTCACATCGGACAGCGGCGCGCAGGCGTCGCGGAGGAGGTGAGCACCATGGCGGCCGCTGATGTCGCGCTGATTCTGCTGCGCCTGGTCGTGGGCGGCACCATGATCGCGCACGGCGTCAACCACTGGATCGGTGGTGGCAAGATCGCCGGGACCGGGCGCTGGTTCGCCTCGCTCGGGCTGCGCCGCGGCCTGCTGCAGGCGTGGTTGAGCGTGATCGTCGAGATCGGTGCGGGCGCACTGCTCGTCCTCGGCCTCCTGACGCCGTTCGCCGCCGCGGCGATCGTGTCGGTCATGCTCGTCGCCGGTCTGCTGGCCCATCGCGGCAATGGATTCTTCGTCTTCAAGGACGGCTACGAGTACGTGCTCGTGCTGGCGGCCGCCGCGGTGGCGCTGGGGCTACTCGGGCCGGGGTGGCTGTCCCTCGACCATGCGGCCGGAATCGAGGTCACCGGGTGGGCCGGGGGCGGCATCGCAATGTTCCTGGGCGCCGCGGCCACCGCCGGACTCCTGGCGGTGTTCTACCGCCCGGCTTCGGATCCTCCCGCGCCCACTCGAACCGACTCTGCCACAACGGATGTGCCGATAGCGGACTCCGCAACCGAAGAGGTGCGCTGATGCCTGCCGTGCCCACCGGATCCGGCAGCACACACCGTGCGCCGCGGAGGCCTGAGTTGTGGGGGGTGCGGTGATGCGGGTCGGGTTCATCGGGGTCGGGAGTCAGGGTGGGCCCATGGCTCGGCGGATTGCGGAGGGTGGGTATCCGACGACGCTGTGGGCGCGGCGGGCAGCATCATTGGAGCCGTTCGCCGATACGCCTGCCACGACGGCGAATTCGCCCGCCGAGCTGGCCGAGCGGAGTGATCTCGTGTGCCTGTGCGTGGTCGGTGACGCGGATGTGCGTGAGGTGGTTACCGGCGAGAGCGGGGTGCTGGCCGGAATGGCGCCGGGGTCGATCATCGCCATCCATTCCACCGTGCATCCCGACACCTGCCGGGAGCTGGCCGAACTGTCGGCGGCACAACAGGTCTCGATCATCGACGCTCCGGTCAGCGGTGGCGGCCGGGCCGCCGAGTCCGGCAATCTGCTGGTCATGGTCGGCGGCGCGACCGAGGCGGTCGAGCGCTGCCGCCCCGTGTTCGCGACCTACGCCGACCCGATCGTGCACCTGGGCGACCTCGGCGCCGGGCAGGCCACCAAGCTGCTCAACAACCTGCTGTTCACCGCGAATCTCGCCACCGCCATGAGCACCCTGACCCTCGGCAAGGCCCTCGGCATCAGCCCGGACCGGCTCGGAGAGGTGATCACCCACGGCACCGCGAACAGCTTCGCCCTGGGCCGCATCACTTCCGCGGGCGGCACGCTGGACCGACTCGCCTACCACGCCGGGGATCTCCTCCGTAAGGACGTCGGCCTGGTGGCCCGGCTGGCGGAGGCCGCGGGCATCGTCGAGCCGGGCATCGTATTCGGCGCAGCCGACGCCGCTCTCACCATGATGGACCGGTCGCGTTGAGCATGAACAACCAAAGCCCTACCGCGCGAACGTAACCCACCGCCACTGCCAACTGTCGCGGCCGGGTGTGCACGGCCTGCGGCGTCACGCAGAAGGAGAAGCATGCGGATCGGATTCATAGGGGCGGGGCGCATGGGACGGCCGATGGCCCGGCGACTGGTGGGAGCGGGCCATACGGTCCGCGCAGTGGGGAGATCCGCCGAAACCCGCGATGCCCTAGCTGAATTCGGCGCAGAACCCGCCGAGACCGTCGCCGGCGCCGTCCGCGACGCCGAGGCCGCGGTGGTGTGTGTCTTCACCGACGAGCAGGTCCGCGAGGTATGCCTGAGCGGGCCGCTGCTGCAGTCCCTTCCGCGTGGCGCCACGCTGATCGTGCACACGACCGGCAGCCCCGGCACCATCGCCGATGTCGCCGCCGCGGCCGAGCCTCGCGGCGTCGAGGTCGTCGACGCGCCGGTCAGCGGGGGTCCGCACAATATCGCCGCGGGCGACCTCACCGTGTTCGTCGGCGGCGTCGAAACGGCGGCAGCCGACGCACGAAAAGTCTTGTCCGCCTACGCCGATCCGATCCTCCACGTCGGCCCACTCGGCACGGGCCAACGCGTCAAACTCGTCAACAACGCCTTGTTCGCCGCGCAAATCGGCCTCGTCACGGACGCCGTCCGCCTCGGCAACCAACTCGGCGTCCCGGAGAGCACTCTCCTCGCAGCCCTCCCCCACGCCAGCAGCTCGAGCCGCGCCCTCACAAGTATCGCCCACAAGGGCACGGTCGAATCCTTCCGCACCTCGGTCGGCGATTTCCTCCGCAAAGACGTAACGGTCGCCCGAGATCTGGCCACCGATCTGGGCGCCGACCTCGGAATACTGCACGCCGCCATCGCCACGGCCCTGCGAACTCCAAGGCAGGGCTGAGCGTGCCCTGGTCCAACGGTCTACCGGGTCACGCGGCAGCGGTGCCCATCATGAAGGGTCCCGACCCACGCGACCTGGTGCACCCGAGCCCCTGCCTCGGCGTTGGACAGTCAGCGGCGCAGCCACTCACTCGATCACGATGGCTCGTTCCGGGCAGGACTGCTCCGCTTCCTGTACCGCGCGCTCGTACTCCTCGGGTACGTCCGCCGTGGTGACCTCGGCGTAGCCGTCGTCGGTGAGGGTGAAGACCTCCGGGCAGGCGCCCAGGCAGACGCCGTGGCCGCGGCAGCGGTCCTCGTCGACGGTGACCTTCATCGGGCGGCCTCCTCGACATCGAATTCCAGGTGCAGCGAGGTGAGGCCGCGCAGGATGAAGGTCGGCAGGTAGTGGTAGCGGCGGGCGCCGGCGGGGCCGTGCACGCTCTCGTCGATCCGCAGGTCGGCGGTGCGTTCGAGGAGCCGCTCGATCGCCACCCGGGCCTCGGCGCGGGCCAGCGGGGCGCCGGGGCAGGTGTGCACGCCGCGGCCGAAGGCCAAGTGCGAGCGGGCATTCGAACGCCCCGCCTCGAACGTGGTCGGATCCTCGAAGCGCCGCGGATCCCGGTTCGCCGCGCCGTTGACCACCATCAGCACCGTGCCCACCGGCACCTCGGTCCCGCCGACCGTGGTCGGGCACTTGGCCAGCCGGAAATCGCCCTTCACCGGACTCTCCATCCGCAGCGACTCCTCGATGAAATTCTGGATCCGGCTGCGGTCCTCACGCAGATACCGCTGGATGTCCGGCCGCTCCGCCAGCAGCTTCAGCGCCGAGCTGAGCAACCGGACGGTGGTCTCCTGACCGGCGGAGAACAGGTTCGCGGCCACCCGCACCACATCCAGCACCTCGGGCTGCCGGCCGTCCGGGAACGTCGCGGTCGCCATGCTGGTGAGCACGTCCCCGGTCGGATTCGCCCGCCGGTCCTCGACGTAAGCCGAGAACCGGGCGTACAGGAACTCGATCGGGTTGTGCGACATGCCTTCCCCGTCGGTGCTGCCCACGCTGGAACCCTCCCGGTGCGGATCGCGCTGTAGCGCCTGCAGGAACTCCTCCTGGTCGGCCTCCGGCACGCCCAGCAGGTCGGCGATCACATACAGCGTGAACGGTCCCGCGAACTCCCGGATGCAGTCGCCGCCGGTGGCCAGGTACCGATCCAGCAGCCGGTCGGCGATGGCCCACATCGCCGCCTCGTTCTCCTTCAGGCGCTTCGGCGTGATCAGCCGCATGAGCAGGGCCCGGTGATCGGTGTGCACCGGCGGGTCCAGGGTCGGCAGCTGATCGCTCATCGGCAGCGTGTCCCGATGCGCGGCGATGAGTGCCTCGACATCCGACGAATCGTCCAGCGGCACAGGAAAACCCGGAAACGGGCCGGTCACCGAGATGCACGAGGAGAAGCGCTCGACGTCGTTGTAGACCTCGAGCGCCTCGTCGTATCCGGTCACCATCATCACGTCGTGGTGTTTCTCGCGCGTCACCGGGCACTGCGCCCGCAGGGCATCGAAGTACGAGTACGGATCGTCGACCAGTTCCCGTCCGAGGAAGAAGTCCAGCTCTTCGAAGTTTTTCACGACTCGACGGTTCCCTTCGACACCCACGACCGGCGCGGCCTCCGGACCGTTCGCCAGTCGACTTCCGTGATTGAGAATCTTCCTCTCATCTGTGAGTATGAGATTTCCACATCTGTAGCCCCGCGTCAACCAGAGGACCGGCACCATGCCCCACGATCCCGCCGCGGACCAGCGGTTCTTCCAGGCGACCACCCGCGACTTCCTGGCCGGGACCATGCCCGTCGCCACCGTGCGCGAACTCGGCGAGACGGGCACCGGATTCGACCGTCGGTGGTGGCGGCGCGGCGCCGAATTGGGCTGGACCGCCATGCTGGTGCCCGAATCCCTCGGCGGCGGAACGGTTTCCGGACGGCCGATGACAGAGTTGGCGCTGGTCGCGATGGAACTGGGCCGCTCGTGCGCGCCGGGGCCGTTCGTCACGACCAATGCCGTGCTGGCGGGTTTGGCGCCACACGCCGAGCGGTTCGCCGATATCGTGACCGCCGTCCTGTCCGGCGAACGGATTGCGGTGTGGGCGGTGTATGAACCGGGCCGCGGCTTCGACGCTCTCGGAACCGGTACACCGGCAGGACGGGCCGCCTATGCCACCCGCATCGAATCCGACGGCACCGGCGTCCGGCTCACCGGCGTCAAGGACCGTGTCGAGGCGGGTGATCAGGCCGACCTGTTCCTGGTGACCGCTTCCGGCCCCCGAGGTCCGGTCCAGGTGCTCGTTCCCGCCGATGCACCCGGCGTCACCGTGGAACCCGCGTGGACACTCGACCTCGTCCGCCGCACCGCGCGAGTGACGTTCGACCACGTCGCGGTTCCCTCCGACGCCGTCGTGAACATCGGCGCCGAGGCCGAAACAGCCGTCCGCGCACAGGCACTCACCGCGGCCGTGCTGACCGCGGCCGAGTCGGTCGGCGCGGCCGACAGCGCCTTCGACGCCACCCTCGCCTGGCTGTCCGACCGCTACACCTTCGGCCGCCCGCTGGCGTCCTACCAGGCGCTCAAACACCGCATGGCCGACAACAAGACCTGGCTGGAGGCGTGCCGGGCGACCGCGGCCGCCGCCGCGGCGGCCTGGGACGACGATCCGGCGACGGCGGCCGAGGCGGTCGGCATCGCGAAATCGTATGTGGGCGCGAAGGCTCCGGTGATCGGCCAGGACTGTGTGCAGCTGCACGGCGGCATCGGCGTCACGTGGGAGCACGACCTGCACCTGTACCTGCGCCGGATCACCCTCGGCCGCGCCCTGTACGGCACCCCCGAGGAACACCGCCGCCGCATCACCGATCTACTCGACGCCGCCTGAGGAGGCCGCCATGACCACCGATACGGAGCCCGTCACCGACCTCGAGTCCGTCTCCGAATTCCGGGACCGGGCGCGTACCTGGTTGCGGCAGCATCTGCCACCCGCTCCCCCGCCGGACGGCGATGCCTACAGCGAGGAGTCGTGGGAGCGCGCCCGGCAGTTGCAGCGCATCCTCTACGACGGCGGATACGCGGGCATCTGCTTCCCCGACGAATACGGCGGCCGCGGCCTGACCCCCGCCCATCAGCAGGCGTTCACCGAGGAATCCGCCGCCTACGAAATGCCGCTGCTGCTCAACGTCCCCACGCTCGCCATCTGCGCGGCGACCCTGCTCGATCTCGGCACCGAGGAGCAGAAGCGGGCGCACCTGCCCGCCGTGCTGCGCGGCGAGGAGATCCTGGTGCAGTTCCTGTCCGAACCGAGCGGCGGATCGGATCTGGCGGGGCTCACCACCCGCGCCGAACGCGACGGGGAGCGCTGGATCCTCAACGGCTCCAAGATCTGGAGCTCCGGCGCGTACGCCGCCGACTACGGGCTGTGCCTGGCGCGCACCAACTGGGAGGCGCCCAAGCATCGCGGGCTCACCCTGTTCCTGGTGCCGGTGCGCGGCGAGGGCGTGACCGTGCAGCGCATCCGGCAGGTCACCGGCTCCACCGAGTTCTGTCAGGAGTTCTTCGACGATGTCGCGCTGCCCGAGGAGGCGGTGCTCGGCCGGGTCGACGAGGGCTGGGACGCCGCGTCCCGGTTGCTCGGGCACGAGCGGGCGGCGCTCGGCGGCACCTCGCCCTACACCAGCGGCGCCCGCCCGCATCTGGGCGGCGAAGCGGAGCGGCTGCTCGAATTGGCCCGCGCCACCGGACAACTCGACGATCCGCGCACCCGCGAGGACATCGGCGAGGCACGGGCCATGAACGTCGTGCGCGATCAGCTCATCGGCCACGTCACCGCGGCGATCGCCAGCGGTGCCCTGCCGCCTTCCGCGGGCGCCATCACCCGCCTGTTCAGCGCCGAAAACGCTTGGCTGCAAACGGATACCGCGCTGCGCATCGCCGGATCCACGGCGGCCACCCACGCACCGGGCGACCCGGCCGACACCGAGAAGATCGGACTCGACTACCTGTTCCGCGCCGCGTGGAGCCTGGCGGGCGGCAGCACGGAGATGGCGCGCAATGTGATCAGCGAACGGGTACTCGGCATGCCGCGCGAATACGCGGCCGACCGCGACGTGCCGTTCAACCAGGTCGAGCGCGGCCGCCGGTAGGACGCACCGGCCGATGCCGGAAGATCAAGGCTCAGCATCCTTTCCAGCGCGGCCGCCGCTTCTCCGCGAAGGCGCGAGGGCCCTCCTGCGCGTCCTCGCTCGCGTAGCACTCGACCGCGGCGTGCCGCGCGGCCTGGAGGGCGGCGGAGCGGCCCATCTCGGTGGCGAGCATGACGGTGTCGCGGGCGGCGCGGACCGACAGCGGCGCGCCCGCCAGGATCTCGGTGGCCAATCCCAGTGCGGCGCCGAGTAATTCGTCCGGCTCGGCGAGACGATTGACCAGTCCGATCTCGTACGCGCGGCGCGCATCGATGGGCCGCCCGGTCAGCAGCAGTTCCATCATGATTCGCTGCGGGATCATGTGGATCAGCGGCGCCGCCCACGGGGAGCTGCGGCCCACCTTCACCTCGGTGATCGCGAAGGTGGCGGCGGTGCTCGCGACGCACAGATCGCAGGCCTGCGCGATCATCCACCCACCGGCGAACGCCGCGCCGTTGACCGCGGCGATGGTGGGTTTGGACAGTTCGAGGGTGTCGTAGGGCAGCGGGAACATCTCGCGGGGCGGCACGCCCATCCCGCTGTCGACCATCTCCTCGAGATCGCCGCCCGCGCAGAATGCCTTCGTCCCGGCGCCCGTGAGAATCGCGACGCGCAGCGCGGGATCGCGCTCGAACCGGTCCCACGCCTCGAACAGCCCGGCCCGCACCTCCGCCGACAGGCAGTTGCGTCGCTCCGGCCGGTTCAGGGTGAGGACGGCGATGCCGTCGGTGCGGGCCTCGAAGATCACGGCATCGGACATCAGTAGCCTCTCCGCCGGACGACATGCGCCGCATGCTCCAGCCCTTCTCGAAAATCCGGATGTGCCACGGCAATCAGCCGACGTGTGCGTTCGGCGAGGGTCCGCCCGGCGAGTTCTGCCGCGCCGAATTCCGTCACGATCACGTCGACGTCGCTGCGTGCCGTGGTGACCGGCCCGGTGAGCGACGCGGTGATCCGGCTGACGGTGCCGCCCTTGGCGGTGGCGGGCAGCGCGATGATCGCGTGCCCGCCCGGCGAACGCGCCCCCGCCCGAACGAAATCCACCTGACCGCCGGTACCGCCGAGATACGCCGCACCGCTCTGTTCGGCGTTCACCTGGCCGGTGAGATCGACCTCCAGCGCCGAGTTGACGGTCACCAGCCGCTCGAGCCGGGACAGCACCACCGCATCGTGCGTGTAATCCGTGGCGCACATCCGGAGGGCCGGATTACCGTCGGCGAACCGGTACAGGCGCTCGGTGCCGATGAGCGCACCGGTGATCGAGACCCCGCGATCGATCTCCTTGCGCGCGTTGGTGATCACACCCGCCTCCACCAGATCCACCACGCCGTCGCCGATCATGCCGGAGTGCACGCCGAGATCGGTGCGGTCGTGCAGCAGCCGCAGGATGGCCTCGGGAACCGCGCCGATGCCCGTCTGCAGGACCGCGCCGTCCTCGATGTACGCGGCCGCATGCGCGGCGATCTGCTCGTCGACCGGGCCGATCCGGGCGGGCGGCACCCGCACGGGAGGCTGGGAAGCCGGTATCGCGTAGTCGATCTCGGAACGCCGGAGGACGGCGCCGGCCGTCCGGGGCACCCGATCGTTCACCTCCGCGATCACCACCCGAGCCGCCGTGACGGCCGCCCGAGCGTAGTCGCTGATCAGCCCAAGACTGTGCACGCCCCTGCTGTCGGCCGAGCTCACTTGCACGAAAGCCACGTCGCAGCCGAGGATTCCGGCCTCGATCAGCGGCCCGACCCGGCTGACGTGACACGGCACGATCGCCAGCCGGTGCTTCGCGGCCACGGACCGCAGCGCACCGATGGCGCCCATGCTGGACAGTGCGAAGGAATCGGTGGCGGCCGGGGTGAACAGCCCCGAGAAGCTGGTGGCGATGAACACCGACAGCCCGCCGATCTCTCCACCCTGGGCGATCAGCGCCTCGATCAGCGTGGTCGGCTCACCGCAAGCCTGCCCCACGACTATCCGGTCACCCGGCCGCAGGATCTCGCGCAGATCCAGATCTGCCGCCTCGATCACCGCCGTCATCCGCGCACCCGCCCATCCGCCTCGGCAGCCCGCATTCGGCCGACCACCTCCTCGGTGTCGGCGCCCAGCCGCGGAGCCGGTCCCGCGACCCGTCCCGGCGTGCGGGAGAACCAGGTCGGCGGCCCGGGGAAGCGCACCGGCCCGTACGGGCCGTCCACGGTCTCGAAGAAGCCCGCGTCGAGCAGATGCGGATTGTCGAAGAGGTCGTCGAGGGAGCGCACCGGCGCCGCCGGAATATCCAGTGCGTGCAGCAGTTCCAGCCACTCCCCGGTGGTGCGCTCGGCGAATGTCTCGGCGAGCCGGGCATAGACGGTGTCGATGCGGGCCGCCCGCTGCTCCAGGGTGGCGAATTCCCTTCCGGCCCAGGGCGGATGCACGGCGTCCACGAACGCCGCCCACTGCTTGTCGTTGTAGACGAGCGCGGCGATATGACCGTCGGCGGTGCGATAGGGCCGCCGATTCGGCGTCACCGCACGCGGATACGCCGCGGTGCCCAGCGGCGGGTCGAACATCGCCCCGTTGGCGTGTTCCACGAGCATGAACGCCGCCATGGTCTCGAACATGGCGACCTCGACCTCCTGCCCCTCCCCGGTGCGCTCGCGATGGAACAGCGCCATCGTGGTGGCGTACAGCGCGGTCAGCCCGGCGATCTTGTCGGCCATGATGGTGCCGACATAGCTTGCGGTGCCGGTCAATTGCTGCTGCACGGACGGCAGGCCGCATTCGGCCTGGATGGTGTCGTCGTAGGCGGCGCGGCCGGCGTCGCGCCCGCGGCGGCCGTAGCCGTAGCAGTTGGTGTAGACGATCGCCGGGTTCACCGCGGCCACCTCCGCGTAGCCGAAGCCGAGCCGGTCGATCGCGGCGGCGCGCATCGAGTGGATGAAAACGTCTGCCCCCGTGACGAGTTCGCGCAGCGTCGCCCTGCCGTCGGCGGTGCGCAGGTCCAGCAGCACGCTGCGCTTTCCCCGGTTCACATTGACGAAGACACCGGCCATCCCGCGCTCGGGCCCGGTCGAGATGTAGCGGGTGTTGTCTCCACCGGGCGGCTCGATCTTGACGACCTCGGCACCCATATCGGCCATGATCTGCGTGCAATACGGGCCCATCACCATCGCCGTCAGGTCGATGACTCGGATTCCGGACAGCGGTCCTGCATATTCCATCGCCACGTCCTCGTTCGCGACCGCACCGGCGCCGGGCGCACGGCCCCGGACTCTCGGCGATTTCGGTCTATCTGATGAATCTTTATAAGGATAGTGATATCAAGGACTGCGTGGACAGTGTCAATGGCGCGGGCCCGCCGGGTCCGCTCCGGCCGATCGCTCGGGTGCTGGACGCGGCCCTCGCGGCGCGGCCGGAGGCCACGGCCGTCGAAGCCGCCTCGGGCGCTTGGAGTTACGCCGAACTCGACGAGCGGTCCGAGCGCGCGGCCGGTGCGCTCTGGTCGCTCGGCGTGCGCCCCGGCGACCGGGTCGCCGCCTGCCTGCCCAACGATCTCGATATCGTCGCCGCCTTCCACGGCGCCCAGCGCGTAGGTGCGATCTGGGCGGGGATCGGCGAGGCACTGTCGGCGAGCGAACAGCAGCGACTGGCCGGGCTCTGCGATGCCGCAGCGGTTCTGGCCGGGCCCCGGTGCCTCGTGGACTCCCGCACCACCATCGACCCCGCCCGCTGGGCGGAGCTGTTGCGCACCGCGCCGACGGCCCCCCGCATTGATCAGACTCTGGACGCCCCCGCCGGAATCGCCTTCACCAGTGGCACTTCCGGCGCACCCAAGGCGGTAGTGCACAGCCAGCGCAATCTGCTGCTGCCCGGCGCGGTACTGGTCGCGGCGCGCGGCTGGGGGCCGGAACTGCGCAAGGGCGACAGCTTCCCGCTGACCACGCTCAATCTGCTGGTGCTGTCGACCCTGCTCACCGCGCAGGCGGGCGGATGCGCGGTCATCATGGACCGCCGAGACGCCGACGGTGTCGCCGAGTGGATCGAGGGGCACCGAGTCACGGTCTGGAACGGCGCGCCCGCCCAGCTCTACGATCTGGCACGCCGCACGACGGCGGATCTCGGCTCGCTGCACGAGGTCTGGAGCGGCGGCAGCGACACTCCCGATTCGGTGCGCACCGCGTTCGCCGCCGCGCACGGTCCGGTGCCGCGCGCGACCTACGGCCTGACCGAGGCGCCGACCGTGGTCGCGATCGATCCGCCCGGCGGCGAATGGGTGCCGGGGAGTAGCGGCCGGGTGCTGCCGCATCTCGACGTCGCCGCCTACGACGAGCACGGCCGACGGCTCCCGGCAGGTACCTCCGGCGAACTGAAACTCGCCGGGGCACAGTCGGGCCCGTGGGCCGGGCTGTGGACGCCGATGCTCGGCCATTGGGACGGCGGCCGCATCCGCCCCCTGCCGCCGGGCCCGATCCCTACCGGCGATATCGGCGCCGTCGACACCGGCGGCAGTCTCGCCGTGCTGGACCGCAAGAAGCTGGTGATCATCCGCGGCGGCGCCAACGTGTACCCGCTCGAGGTGGAGCGAGTCCTCGGCGCGCACCCCGACGTCGCCCAGGTCGCGGTCTGCGGCATCCCCGACGAGCGGCTCGGCCAGAAGGTCGCCGCGGTGATCGAAAGCATCCATCCGGCAGTGGATTTCGAGTCCCTCGCCGCGCTGTGCAGACGAGAGCTCGCTGCCTACAAGGTCCCGGAGATCTGGTCGCGGGTCGACGCTCTCCCCCTCAACGCCATGGGCAAGATCGAACGAACCCGCCTTGCCGAACTCGTCTCCGGGACCGCCACGGCAGTCGATCTCACCGCACGCATGCCGCGGAGGCGGCCGTGAGCACGCCCCTGGACCACATCGCCGATCTGTTCGGCCTCGACGGCCGGGTCGCGATCGTCACCGGTGCGTCGTCCGGACTCGGGGAGGCGGTCGCGGAGAGCCTGGCCGCGCTCGGCGCCCGGGTGGCGGTGGTGGCTCGGCGGGTGGACCGGCTGACCGACCTGGCGGCGCGGATCGACGGCCACTGCGTGCCGTGCGATCTGGCCGAGGGCGCCGACGCCGTGGTCCCGTCGGTGGTCGCCGCGCTCGGGCCACCGGAGATCCTGATCAACGCCGCCGGGAACCGCTTCTCCGAGGATCCGGCCGAATCCGAGACGCCGGACGCGATCGACCGGACCCTGGCACTCAACCTGGTCGCCCCCTTCCGCCTCGCGCAGGAAGTGTTCCCGCACATGCGGTCCCGTGGGCGGGGCTCGATCGTCAACATCTCGTCGATCAGCGGACGCGTCGGCATACCGGGTATCCCCCAGGCGTCCTACGCCGCGAGCAAGTCGGGGCTCTCCGGCCTCACGGCAGAGCTGGCCGTGCAGTGGGCGCGGCACTCGATCCGCGTGAACACCGTGGCGCCCGGATTCTTTCGCAGCGAGATCACCGACAGCCTCTACGACGACGAGCGCGGCGCGGCATACCTGCGCCGCAACACCCCGCTACCCGCCGAGGCGAAGCCGGAGGACATGGTCGGCGCCGTGGTGTGGCTCGCCGGGGATGCCGCCCGCTACGTGACCGGACAGACCATCGTCGTGGACGGCGGCTGGACCGCCCGCTGACCGGCGGCTCCGTCCACGGAACGCCGACAGACCCCCGAACAAGAATAGAAGCAGAATTTACATGTGAGAGAATGATATTCTCTCACAGCGCCGAGAAAGGAACTCGCAGGCGAATGTTCACGGCACTGCTCATCGACAAGGCCGATGCGAACCCGAAGGTCGCGCTGACGGAGGTGAACGAGGCGGACCTACCGGAGGGGAATGTCCGCATCGACGTCGCGTACTCGACTCTCAATTACAAAGACGCCCTGGCCATTACGGGCGCATCCCCGATCATCCGCTCGTTCCCGATGGTGCCCGGCATCGACCTGGCCGGTGTCGTCGCCGAGAGCACGCACCCGGACTGGTCGGCCGGCGACTCCGTCGTGCTCAACGGCTGGGGCGTGGGCGAGGGCCACTGGGGCGGACTGGCCCAGCGCGCCCGGGTGGACGGTGACTGGCTGGTGCCGCTGCCCGCCGAATTCAGCGCGCGCCAGGCGATGGCGATCGGCACCGCGGGTTACACGGCCGCGCTCTGCGTCGACGCACTGCAGCGGCAGGGCATCGCGCCGGATCAGGGCGAGATCCTGGTGACCGGCGCGACGGGCGGCGTCGGCAGTATCGCCATCGCGCTGCTGGCGAAGGCCGGATTCACCGTGGCCGCCGCGACCGGGAAGTCCTCGGAGACAGGCTATCTCCGAGATCTCGGCGCGAGTTCCGTGGTCGACCGCGCAGATCTGGCCGAGCGCGGCAAACCGCTGCAGCGAGAACGCTGGGCCGGTGGGGTCGACACCGTGGGCAGCCACACCCTCGCCAATGTGTGCGCGCAGATTCGGTACGGCGGCGCGATCGCTGCGTGCGGTCTCGCGCAGGGCATGGACTTCCCGGCCACGGTCGCGCCGTTCATCCTGCGCGGGGTGACACTGCTCGGCATCGACAGCGTGCGGGCCGCCACGCCGCGTCGCCTGGAGGCCTGGACCCGGCTCGCCCGCGACCTCGACCCGGCCGCACTGGATTCGATCGCCACGGAGATCTCGCTGGGCGACACGATCGCCGCGGCGGACCGGCTCGTCGACGGCGCCGTGCGCGGCCGTTTCGTCGTGGACGTGAATCGCTGAGGAGTTTGCCGTGACCGAGAAGACGATCGAGCTCGACCTCACCGATGTCGACCACCGCGTCGGCAAGCCGGTCGGCGGCGGGCAGCTGTGGGATCCGTGCAGCACCTCCGACATCCGCCGCTGGGTGATGGCGATGGACTACCCCAACCCGCTGCACTGGGATCAGGAATTCGCGCGGGAATCGCGGTACGGCGGGCTGGTCGCGCCCCAATCCATCGCCGTGGCACTGGATTACGGGCACGGCGCCCAGCCTGCGTGCGTGGGCCGCATCCCGGGCAGCCACCTCATCTTCGGTGGCGAGGAGTGGTGGTTCTACGGCTGCCCGGTGCGACCGGGCGATTCGCTGCGGCAGGAGCGGCGCTTTCACGACTACAAGGTCGCGGAGACGAAATTCGCCGGGCCGACCATGTTCTCGCGCGGTGACACCGCGCACCGCAATCAGCACGGCGTGCTGGTCGCCCGCGAAAGGTCCACCGCCATCCGCTATCTCGCCGCCGAGGCGAAGAAGCGCGGAATGTACGACAACCAGCTCGGCGCCGTGAAGTCCTGGACCGCGGCGGAATTGGCGGCCGTGGACGAACTGCGGCACGAGTGGCTGCTGTCCAACCGGGCCGGCGTGTCCCCGCACTTCGACGAGGTGAAGGTCGGCGACCGCCTGCCGCGGCGCGTCATCGGACCGCACACCATCGCCAGCTTCACCACCGAGTACCGCGCCTTCCTGTTCAACATCTGGGGCACCTTCCACTGGACCGCGCCGGAGGGCGTCGACGACCCGTGGATCAACCAGGATCCCGGCTGGACCGAGGGATTCGGATTCGACGAGGACGGTGCCCGGATCGATCCGCGGCTGCGCGACGGCCTCTACGTCGGTCCCTCGCGCGGGCACATCGACGCCGACCGGGCCGGTGAGGTCGGCATGGCCCGCGCCTACGGCTACGGCGCCACCATGGGCGCCTGGTGCACCGACTATCTCGCGTACTGGGCGGGTAACGACGGCCTGGTGCGCCACACCAAGGCGGACTTCCGCGGACCCGCGTTCGAGGGTGACGTGACCTACTTCGACGCCGAGATCGTAGGCAAGGACACGGATTCGGTGTGGGGTGTGCCGCTGGTGCAGGTGAAGTTGCGGCTCACCGACCAGGACGGCGGCCTGCTGGTCGCCTGCACCGCCGAAGTCGAGCTGCCGTACTGAGCCGGGGAGAACGACGATGGGCACCCACGATACGGTTCCGGCGATCGCCTCCGGTCCACCGCTCGATACGGAACCGGGGCTCGGGCCGCTCACCCTGCCCGGTTTCCTGCGCGAGGTGTCCCGGGCCTACGGAGACCGCGAAGCGCTTGTGGCACACCAGGGTTCCGAGGTCACCCGTTGGACCTACGACGAGCTGTGGGATCACGCGACGGCGGTGGCCCGCGCCCTGCGCGCGTGCGGGGTGGGCAAGGACAGCCGGGTCGGCGTGCTCATGACCAACCGGCCCGAATGGATCGCCACCGTCTTCGGCACCTCGCTCGCCGGGGGCGTGGCCGTGGCGCTCAGCACCTTCTCCACTCCGGCCGAGCTGGACCACCTGCTGCGAGTGTCCGGGGTGTCGGTGCTGCTGTTCGAACGTGCCGTCGGCAAGCGGGATTTCGCGGCGACACTCACCGAACTGGAACCGGCGCTGGGCACCACCGCACCCGGCGCGGTGCGGTCGGTGACCTATCCGTTCCTACGGCACCTCGCGGTCGTCGGCACCTCCGTCGCAGGCGGGGCGATCGACTCCTGGGACACGTTCCTGGCCCGCGGCGCGGCCGAGCCCGCCGAATTGATCGAGGCGACAGCAGCTTCGGTACGGCCCGGCGATACCGCGGTGCTGTTCTTCTCCTCGGGCAGCACCAGCCGTCCGAAGGGCATCCGCAGCGCGCATCGCGGCGTGGCCCTCCAGATGTGGCGGTTCCGCCGCATGTACGGCTTCGGCCCGCAGGACCGCGTTCGATGCTGGACGGCGAACGGCTTCTTCTGGTCGGGCAACTTCGGGATGGCGCTGGGCGCGACGCTCGCCGCGGGCGGCAGCCTCGTCCTGCAGTCGACCTTCGACGCGAGCGCGGCGCTGCACCTGATGGAGTCGGAGCGGGTGAATTTCCCCGTCGCGTGGCCGCACCAGTGGGCCCAGCTGGAAAGCTCGCTCAATTGGGCGGCAACGGATCTCGGCAGCCTGCGGTTCGTGGACGTGAACACCCCCGCGGCCCGGCATCCCCGAGTGTCGACCGACTGGACCGAACCGGGGCACGCCTACGGCAATACCGAAACCTTCACCATCACCACCTGCTTCCCGGCGAATACCCCCGCGGAGACGATCGCGGGCAGCAGCGGCGAACCGCTGCCGGGCAATACGATCAAGATCGTCGACCCGCTCGCGGGAACGGTCCTGGCCCGCGGCGAGAGAGGCGAGATCTGCGTCAAGGGCCCGACCTTGATGCTGGGCTACGATGGCACCCCGCTCGACGAAACCCTCGACCCCGGCGGCTATTTCCACACCGGCGACGGCGGATACCTCGACGACGCGGGCCGCCTGTTCTGGGAGGGCCGCCTCACCGACATCATCAAGACGGGCGGCGCCAACGTCTCCCCCCGCGAGGTGGACGAGGCCCTGGCCGGGTATCCGGGCGTGCACATCGCCCGCACCGTCGGCGTGCCACACGAGACCCTCGGCGAGGCAGTGGTGGCCTGCGTGGTGCCCCGGACGGGAATGCGCTTGGACGGCAACGAGATCCGCGCCTTCCTCCGCGAACGCCTGGCCAGCTACAAGATCCCGCGCCACGTCCTGTTCTTCGCCGAGGAGGATCTCGCCCAGACCGGCAGCGCCAAGATCAAGTCCAGCGACCTCCGCGAGCTGGCGGCCCGGCGCCTGTCCTGACCGGCCGCCGCCGACCGGCCACTCACTCGGCGAGGAGCCTGCCCCGAGGTGGTTCGCCCGTACCCTCAGTACGGGTTCAGCGGCGACGCGGGCGGAAAGGTGACCGGTAGGGCCGCCAGGGCCCGATGGAAAGGGCCGGGCCGCCACGCGAGTTCGTCGGCCGGGACGGCCAGGCGTATATCGGGCAGCACGTCGAGGAGCTGATCGATGGCGTTCTGGGCGATCAGGTAGGCCAGCGATTGCGCGGGGCAGGCGTGGCTGCCGATGCCCCACGACAGGTGCGAGCGGTTGCCCGTGTGGTCCTCGGCGCGGATCGCGGGATCGTTGTTGCAGGCGGCCATGCTGAT
This sequence comes from Nocardia mexicana NBRC 108244, assembly GCF_001613165.1. Taxonomy (GTDB): domain Bacteria; phylum Actinomycetota; class Actinomycetes; order Mycobacteriales; family Mycobacteriaceae; genus Nocardia; species Nocardia mexicana. The sequence continues at coordinate 53,954 of NZ_BDBV01000022.1, read as the reverse complement.
CACGATCGGCTGATGGGCCGCCAGCCAGACATTGTCGAGCAGGATCGGCTGGCGGGGGTAGCTGATGAGGAAGTTCGCCAGCGGTGGGTCGTCGAACAGCACCTCGTCCAGGGCGTCGCGGGTCGACAGGCTGCCGCCGACGACGCTGCCGCCGAACCGGTCGTCGGTGAAGATCGCGAGCAGCGTGTTGGCGATCAGGTTCTGCTGGAATTCGATCCCGGCGCCGTAGTGGCCCGCCACCTGGTGGACCATCTCCTCGTCGTCGAGCCCGGCGGGATGCCGCAGCAGCAGAGACGTGAGGTCGCTACCGCTCTCGGCGCGTTTGAGCTGCACCAGCTCCAGCATCGCCGCACTGATCATTCGGTTGCCGTTCTCGGCGTCGACGCCCTCGACGAGCGCGGCCATGCCGTCGGCGACCCGCTGCCCGATCTCCGGCGGGCAGCCCAGCAGCGCGTTGACCGCCCCGAAGGCCAGGGGGAACGCGTACTGCTGGATCAGGTCGGCGGTCCCGGCTCGGCAGAAGGAATCGATCAGCGGCGCGGCGATCTCCCCCACCGCGGCATGCAGGGCGAACGAATCCACCTCGCCGATGCTGCCGGTGATGGCCTGCCGGTAGCGCAGGAAGTCCGGGCCGCTGTTCCGGCTCGCGGTGGGCCGCCACTCCATGATCGGGCGGACCGGGCAGTCGGCCGGAACATTCTCCTGCCACGTGCGCGGGTCGGCCGGAAAGCGCTCGGGATCATTGAGGATCCGCACCGCCGTGCGGTATTCGACCACCAGCGTCGCGGGCACGCCCGGCGCCAGGTCCACGGGCACCAAAGGCCCGTACCGCCTTCGCATCTCGCCATATGCGCGGTGCGGATCGGACGCGAACTCGGGCGCGTACAGCGGCACCCGCGAGTCGGGCGCGCCGACCGGTGCGCCGTGGACGACCGGACACGAAGGCGACGAGGTCACTTGCGGGGAATTCGGGTGCGCCAATCACTGTCCTAGGGCTCGCGGCAGGTATTCGACGGATGGGACGGCGATCGACAGCGGCGGCGGTGCGGATAGCCACCGACGATGGTGACACCGCGCCCGCTCGAACGAGTAGTGCCGATGGTGCCGATCCGGCGGCCGATCGTGCCAATGTGTCCCGCCGGTGGCGCGGAAGTCTTACGGGCTCTGGGGTATCGGGCGATCGATCTGCTCGCGCAGGATGTCGCCGTGACCCGCGTGCCTGGCGAATTCTTCGATCATGGCGAGCAGGGTGAAGCGCATGCTGATCGTCCCTTCGCCCGGAACGTCCCTGGTGTCGTCGAGGTCGAAGCGGGCGGCGATGGCCCGGGATCGACGGCTCGCGCGCTCGAACTCGGCGATCACGTCGTCCAGCGACTCGTCGTCGGTGACGGCGAAGGTGCCCTCGTCGCGCTGGGAGTACCCGTCGCATTCGGATTCGCCGAGTTCCGCCCAGAATCGTTGGAACCAAATCCGTTCCGCGGCGGCCGCGTGCTTCAGCAAGGAGATCGGCGTCGTCAGCGAGGCGACGAGTCGGCGGCGGGCATGTGCCTCGGACAGCCCGCGTGCGGTCTCGATGAGTGCTTCGCGGTTCCGATCGAGCGTGTTCTCGAGGAGCGCTCGCTCGGGGCCATCGGTAATTCGATTGGTACGCATGGGCTTACGCTCCTGCAGCGCTGGATCGGAGCTGTCGGTGACTCGGTCGGCACTCATGGGCATGCGCTCTTTCTCTCAAGGTGGTCAGGGGTATGGATGGCTGCGTCAGGGTTCGGGGGTCTGCGTAGGTCGCAGTGAATGGCACCGGGCGGTGCGGGGAGCTATCTCGGGAGGCGGACGATGCTTCCCGGCGAAGCGAGAATTCGATTCGCTCGCGGCGAATGGTGCCGGAGCGGCGATATCGGGGCCCGCGTCGAAGCTGTGGCCCGGGCGGCGGTAAGAAGCCGCTGTCTGGAGGCAGTATGTCACAGATTCCTGATAGGCACGCGCACCCACTCCGGCGCAGCGGCGCATGCGGAGAACACCGCATTCGGCTACCGTCACGGAGCGGTCCGCCCTCGGACGGATCGGCACATGCTCATCGGTTCGAATCGGCCGCTCGCGGCCGGATACAGGTGCTCACAGGTGGATACGGCAGACAGCGTCTCTTTCCCGAATTTCATGCTGGACAACGCCGGGGTCACCGGGGCATCCCGGCGACGGCTGGCGCGTGCGGCGGAGCTGCCGGAGTGGTTGCTGGACAGCGGTGACACCCTGGTGCCGAGCAACAGCCAGCTGTACCTGTGGGAACTGATCGAGCACGAGCTCGAGGACCGCGACGTGGCGCTGCGCATCGGTCAGGTGAATACGCTGGGCCACTTCGGATTACACGACTACCTGTTCAGCACGGCGCCCACCCTCGCCGACGGGCTGGCGCTCTCCGAGGAGTACGCGGACCTCATCACCACCAATGTCGGATTCGCGGTCTCCGGCGATTCCGAGGAGGAGGCGAACGCGGACGTCCGGCTGCTCAACGGGCACGGGCGCGGACATCAACTGGCCACGCAGTTCTCACTCGCCGCCGTCGTGACCCGCGCCCGGCACGCCACCGGGCGCGACGTGCATCCGGTCCGGATCCGTTTCCGGCAGCCCGCGCCGCGGCGGCACGACCGCTTCGTCGAGGCGTTCGGCACGCACCGGATCGATTTCGACGCCCCGACGGACCAGATCACCTTCCGCACCGGCGATCTGGCGACGCCGCTGCGGACGGCGGATCCCGCGCTCGCCGCCGTCCTGCGCCGGTGCGCGGAGACACTGCCGCCGCCGCGCCGCCTCGACGCGACCTGGGTCAGTCAGCTGCACCACGCGTTGATCGCGCTGCTCGGCGACGGCCGGGTGACCATCGACCGCGCCGCGCGCCACCTGGCCACGAGCAGGCGCACGCTGCAGCGACGGCTCGCGGACGAGGGCACGACCTGGACCCGCGAACTCGACCGGGCCCGCAGTGCGGTGGTGGAACGCGGTGCCCACACCAGCCCGAACGACACTCGGTCGGCGCTCGCCCGGCGCGCCGGCTACGCCGATCCGGGCGCGCTCCGCCGGGCCCAGCGAAGGTGGGCCGCCCGAGCCTGACGGTCGTCGGGTATCGCGCGCCAATCATCGTGCACACCGCGCCATTTCGCACCCCCTCCGCCAGCCGAAAAATGCGGCGTATACGCAGGTAAGCGCGATTTCAGCGGCCCGTGAGCGGGCCTTTCGACCCGGTGCGCGACCGCATCCGCTGCCGGATACTGCGATCCACCGCGGCGTGCGGCACGGGGCAGGGCGAGGAAGGCGATGGCATGGGCGAAACATCAACCGAGAGTGCGCCGCAGGGCGTGCTGCCCGGGGCACTGCGGCTCGGCGGCGCGGTGCTGGCAGAGAAGATGCTGCGGCGTAAAGACCTCGCGATTCCGATGAAGAAGAACGAGGTCACCGCGCAATGGCTCACCGGTGTGCTCGCCGCCGGACATCCCGGCGCGGAGGTGGAATCGTTCGAGATCGTCGATGTCGACAGCGGCACGACGAGCCGGTGGCGGGTCACGGTGGGCTACAACGAGGCGGGCCGGGCCGCGCACCTGCCCGAGCACCTGTTCGGCAAGACGACCCGGACCTTCACCCAGCGCCTGACCCAGTACCTCGCGCACGCGCTCCCCGGTGAGCCCGGATTCTTCCAGCATCTGCGACCGCAGCTGAATATCGAAGCGCCCCAGGGATATTTCGGTGCCGCGGATACCCGCACCGGCCGGTCGCTGACGCTGCTCGAAGACATCAGCGCCACCAAGCGGGCGCAGTTCTGCACTCCGCTCCAGCCCATCACGCGCCCGCAGATCGAGGACCTGCTGGCGAATATGGCGGTCTGGCACGGCCACTACTGGGAATCTCCCGAGCTGAAGGCGCGCGGCTGGCTGAAGACGCCGAGCGACCATTTCCGCAACTTCGATCGGCTGCTGGGGATGCGCAAGCGGGCCACCGTCGGGCTTCGCCGCGCCCCCGAAATCGTGCCCGAGACACTGCCTCCCGTCCAGGGCGACCTGTACGACGCCTGCGCGAAGGCCCTGCTGCTCGCCGAGCAGGGCGCGCAGACGCTCCTGCACGGCGATCCCCATATCGGCAACGCCTACGTCTGCGACGACGGCCGCATGGGATTCACCGATTGGCAGCTGGTGCTGCGCGGCAGCTGGGCCTTCGACGTGACCTACACGATCACCTCCGGGCTCGAGGTGGAGGACCGCCGGGCGTGGGAGCGCGACCTCATCGCGTTCTACATCGACCGCCTGCACGCGGCGGGCGGGCCCGCCCTACCCTTCGAGGACGCGTGGCTGGCCTACCGGCAACAGTGCCTCTACCCGTATTTCGCGTGGATGATCACCATCGGGCGCAGCGCCCTCATGCCGGAATTCCAACCGGCCGACGTCTGCCGCGCCATCGTGCACCGGACCTCGAACGCGATCATGGACCTGGACGCATTGCGGGCGGTCGGCGGCTGAGCGGCGCCTCAGGCGTAGCGCCGGCCGATGCGGCGACGGTGCTGGGCCGGGGTGCCGAAGAGCGACCGATTGAGCGTCGCTCGTTTCAGGTAGGCGTGGATGCCGCTCTCCCAGGTGTAGCCGATGCCGCCGTGCAGCTGCATGGCTGTGCCTGCTACCTCGACGGCGGCCGCGGTCGTGTACGCCTTGGCCATCGAGGCCGCGGTGCTCGCGTCCGGCCGTTGTTCGACCTGGGCGCGGACTGCCGCCATGATCAGTTGGCGCGCGACGGTTACTTGCACCAGCATGTCGGCGCAGGCGTGTTTGACGGCTTGGAAGGAGCCGATGGGGCGGCCGAATTGTTCTCGGACGCCGACGTATTCGACGGTGGTCTGCAGCATGGCCTCGCTCAGGCCGAGGCTGTCGCAGGCGGTGGCGAGGGCGGCGCGGTCGTGCAGGCGGCACAGGGCCGTAGTGGGGTCACCGGAGAACCGCCACACCGATTCCGGTGGGATCGCGACATGGTCGGCGGTGACCGTGGCGAGGGTGCGGGTCGTGTCGACCACGGGTTGTGCCGTAATCTCCATGCCGGGTGCGCCGGGTGTGACGACCGCCGTGACGATCGCACCGTCCGGGGCGCGGGCGGGTACGAGCATGAGGTCGGCGTAGGGCGCGTCGGGCACGAATTCCGCACTGCCGTACAGATATAGCGCATCAGGACCCGCGACCAGCCGGAACGCCGGGACCGCTGAACCGGCTCGCGCCGACTTCGCCACGGTCGCATCGACGCCCACCCCGGCTGCACCGATGATCACACCGGAAGGCGACGGACCGCACCTCTCGCCTATAGCGAAGCTGTCCCGGCAGTCCCCCGACATCACGGCAATCGGCACCGATTCCCCGGCGATCGCCTCGCGAAACAGCCTGTCCCGCCCCAGGTTCGGCGCGATGAGCCCGAGCGCACCGAGACCGAGTACCGCCACCGACGAGAAGGGGCCGCACGCCACCGCGCGTCCCATCTCCTCCAGCAGCGCCGCGACCTCCGCGAAAGTCGCACCCGCACCGCCGAATTCGGTGGGCGCCTCCAGTCCCAGCCAACCCGATCGTGCGATCTGCGGCCAGTCCACCGTCGAGCCGGCCCCGGCCTTGCCGAGCATGCCGCGCGCCACCGCGCGCAATTCGTCGTGGAGGTCGTCGAATTCGCCGTGCGTCATGCAGGCTCCCGGGGCAGGCCGAGCCCGCGTTCTCCGATGATGGTGCGCTGGATCTCGCTGGCGCCGCCCGGGATGGTCCACTCCCAGGAGCCCACGAAATCCAGGACCCACGCACCGGATTCCCAGCCGCCGGACATCGGCTTGCGGAGTACCGTATGGGCGGCCATCCCTCCGATCTCGGCACCGAAATCAGTTATACGTTGCAGTAATTCGCTGTAGTACAACTTGACGATCGACGCGTCGGCCGGACCCACGGCGCCCGTCTCGTGCCGTTCCACCAGGTCCCGGCACAGCCCGCGCAGTCCGGTGATCTCGATCTCCAGGGCGGCCAGCCGATCGGCAACCACCGGGTCGTCGATCGGACGCAGGCCCTGCGGATCCGGGTGCGCGCAGGCCTCGACCAGCCATCGGAATCCGGCGTTGCCGAGCCGTTCGGCAAGCTCCAGCATGGTCAGGCCGCGCTCGGCGCCGAGCGTGTGCTGAGCCACCCGCCAGCCCGCGTTCTCGGCACCGATCAGCTGATCCGCCGGAATCCGCACATTGTCGAGGAAGATCTCGCAGAAGTGCGATTCGCCGGTCGCCTGGCGGATCGGGCGGACGTCTACACCGGGACTCCGCATATCCATGAGGAAGAACGAAATCCCTTGTCGTTTCGGTGCTTCGGGATCGGTGCGGGCCAGCAGCAGGCACCAGTCCGCGTACTGGGCGCCGCTGGCCCACACCTTCTGGCCGGTGACCAGGTAGCCGTCGCCGTCGCGGCGGGCGGTGGTGCGCAGCGCGGCGAGGTCCGAACCGGCCTCCGGTTCGGAGAAGCCCTGCACCCAGATCTCGCCGTTCAGGATGGCCGGCAGATGCCGCAGGCGCTGTTCCGCCGTCCCCGCCGACAGCAGCGTCGCGGCCGCGTGGTGGATGGCGACGAACGCCAGTACCAGCCGGGGTGCGTCGTGGGCGGCCAGTTCCTGATAGAGCACGATCTGTTCCGGCACCGACATGCCGCCGCCGTACTCGCGCGGCCAGTGCGGGACCGCGTATCCCGCGGCGCGCAGCCGCTGGAACCAGTCCTGTTGGAAGCGAAGGAACTCCGCGTCGGTCGCACCGGTCTGCGCGCTGCGCCAATCGGCCGGAATGTGTGTGCGGCACCAGTTCCGGACCTCGGTGCGGAACTCGGTGAGGTCCGGCGCGGTCATCGCGCTCGATCTCGCAGTGCCAGCAGCCGTTCCCGGTGTTCGGGGGTCTGCATGGTGGCCACCTCGGCGGCGAACCCGGCCTGCATCGGCCCGCCCAGGGCCTGCGACAGATACATGTTGACCACTCTCTTGGTGCCGCGCAGCGCCTCCGGCGGCTGGGCGGCCAGCCGCTCCGCGAGTTTGCTTGCCTCGCAGAGCAATTGGTCCGGTGCGACGGTCCTGCTCGCCAGGCCGACCTCGACGGCGGTGGTGGCATCGATCCGGTCGCCGGTGTACAGGTACTCCCGGGTGCGCAGAATAGGCGTCAGCAACGGCCAGAACGCCGCGCCCCCGTCGCCCGCCACCAGGCCGACCGCTACGTGCGGGTCGGCGAGGTAAGCTCGCTCCGACATCAGCACCACATCGCACAGCACGGCAATGCTGGCACCCAGCCCCACGGCCGCGCCGTTCACCGCCGCGATCACCGGCAGCGGGAAACGCAGCATCTCCTCGATGATCCGGGCACCTTCGCGAATGCTCTCGTCCCGCGCCACTGGGTCGTCCAAGAACGTGGTGATCCACTCCAGATCGCCGCCGGCGCTGAATGTCCGGCCGGACCCCGTGAGGATCACCACCCGCGCCTCCCGGTCCGCGGCCAGCTGCCGCCAGACCTCGGCCAGCGCCCGGTGCAGATCGGCGTTCACCGCGTTCAGCGCATCGGGCCGATCGATCACGACGGTGCGGACGGGTCCGGCGGACTGTACGGTCAAAACCGCGGGAAGGTCGTACATCGAGCCTCACACTCCCGTCGAGTCGGAGTACAGCCCCGACGGACCGCGTCGCCCCGACAGCCGGGTCAGCATTTCGTCGGTGCCCACCGTGCCGAGCGGGAGTCGGCGCAGCGGCAGGCTGTAGCGGGACAGCCACGACAGCGGCGATTCGTCGCAGAAGCCGAGGGCGCCGTGTAATTGGTGGGCCGTGCGGAAGACGGATTCGGCGGCGTCCAAGAGGGCGGAGCGCAGGGCCACGGCGTCGAGGAGCGCGTCGGGACGGTCCGACTGGATGCTCCAGAGAGCGTACCGGGCAAGCATATCGGCGCCCCGGCGCTCGACCTCGGCGTCGGTCAGCTGGAACTGCACCGACTGGAATTCCGCCAGGGGCCTGCCGAATTGCTCGCGGACCAGGATGTGATCGCGGGTGAGTTCGACGGCGCGATCCAGCATGCCGAGCAGTGTCCAGCACGGAAGTACCAGTGCGAGAGCAAGATCCGCGCCGCCGTCGTCGTCCAGCGGGCGAATGTCCAGGCGTGTGACAAACGCTGAGTCGCGCGCGGGGACCCCGGAAGCCCGGACTGCCACCTCACCGCGCAGGCCGTCGAAAGTCACTGCCGCCCAGCGTATATCGAGGCCCGCGACCGCCGCGGCAGGTTCGTCCCCGGCTACCACCACCAGTCCGTCGACATCCAGGTCGACCGGCCGGGCCAGGCGCTCCGCGACCGGATACGGCGTGACCCAGTACCCCGCGCTGCGGCACAGCGCGGCCGCGGCCTCCAGCTCCTCGCCGTCCCGCCGTGGTTCCAGATCCCAGGCCCCGAGCACATCGAGTACCGGCCTCACCAGCGACTCACGGCGTTCCGGCTCGAGTTCGGCCGCCCGCACCAGTTCGTCACCACCGGCCGCCCGCAGCGCACGCAGTACATGCTTGCCGAATTCCTGTGCCTCGTCGGAGAGTTCGATCCGCATCGCGTGCTCGTGGGGCCGGAACGACGCGGTAGTCGGCGACCGGCCCATCACGCCGCCTCCCCCGTGCGCCGGGGTCGCCCCAGCAGCGACCGGGCCAGCAGAATCTTCTGGATCTCGATACTCCCCGACGCGACGGTCGCGGCATTGGCGTAGCGCCAGTGGTCGTCGACCGCCCGTCGGAAACGCCGCACCCGATCACCGTCCCCGGTGGCGAAGGCCGCCAATTCCGTCAGTACCGCGGCGCTTTCCTGGTCGAGCCGCGTCACGGCGATGCGGTAGGCCGCCGCGTCACCCGGGGCGACCCGGCCCGCGCTCTGCAGCGACACCACCTGGTAGGCGAGCAGCCGGGCGCGCCGGGCCCGGGTGAGCGCCCGCGCCCAACGACCCCGCAGCTCGGCGGGCAGCGACTCCCAGTGCGACTCCAGGACCTCCGGCGCGGAGCGCAGTAGCCGCTCACAGCGGGCATAGCGGGCGATGCCGACGCGTTCGAACGCCAGCACCTCCCCCACCACCGACCAGCCCTCGTCGACCCGGCCGAGCACGTCGGCCTCGGTCGCGCGCACGCCGTCGAGGAAGACCTCGTTGAGATGATGCGGTCCGAGCATGGACCGAATCGGCCGGACCTGAATCCCCGGGTCGGACATCGGAACCAGAAATACGGTGAGCCCCTGTTGTTTTCGCTCTCGCGGCGAGGTGCGGGCGAGCAGGAAGCACCACTGCGCCATGGTGGCGTAGGAGGTCCAGATCTTCTGCCCCGAGATGCGCCAGCCGTCACCGTCGCGGCGGGCCGCGGTGCGGAGCGAGGCCAGGTCCGAGCCGGAGTCCGGTTCGCTGAAGCCCTGGCACCAGATCACCTCGCCCCGCGCGATCGGGGGCAGGTGTTTGTGCTGCTGTTCCGGCGTGCCGTGCCGCATGATCGTCGGCCCGACCCAGTTGACGCCCATGTACTGCGCGCCACGCGGCTCGTGATGGGCCCACATCTCCTCGCGCACGGCGGTCTGTTCCCACACCGGGGCGCCGCGGCCGCCGAACTCCTCCGGCCAGGCCGCGCACAGCAGGCCCCGGTCGGCGAGTACGCGGCAGAATCGTTGGGCGACAGCCAGATCCGACGGATCATCGGTGAAAGCACCGAGATAATCGGCGGGGACCTCCTCGGCTATCAGCCGCCGCAGCTCATCCCGGAGCCCCGCGACGGTCTCACCCATCGTGAAGTCCATTGCCGCACAGTACTTCAATCCTCATAAGGATAGCAATATTTGTACGGTCAATCGCCGATGGCTAAACTGCCGCCATGACGGAAAGGCGGAGCGCGTGAGGACCATGCCCGGGCGGATGCGGTGACGGCACCCAGGCGCGGCCGGGTGCCGCAACGCCGGATCGCCGAAACCGTTGCGGCCGAACTGCGCTCGCGCATCCTGACCGGCGACGAGAACTACCGGCTGCCCACCCAGGACCAGCTGGTGCAGGATTTCGGCGTCAGCTATCCGTCGATTCGCGAGGCGCTGCGGATCCTGGAGACCGAGGGCCTGGTCACCGTGCGGCGCGGCAATGTGGGCGGCGCGGAGGTGCATCGCCCCGACGAGACGTCGGCGGCGTATCACCTGGGGCTCGCGCTGCAGGGCGCGCGCGTCACGCTCGGCGATCTGGCGGCGGGGCTGCGCATGCTGGAACCGCTCTGCGCGGCCGAATGCGCCACCCGGCCCGACCGCGCCGAGACCGTGATCCCCGCACTCACCGAGAATGTCGACCGGTCGGCGGAACTGATCGACGACGGCGTGGCCTTCACGCAGACCGCGCGCGAATTCCACGATCTCATCGTCTCGTTCACCCCGAACCTCACCGTCCGCTACGTGGTCAGCTCCCTGGTCGCGCTGTGGTCGGCGCAGGAGCAGGCATGGGCGGAAACCCTCACGCGGCGAGGCGAATACCCGTCCCCCGGCGACGCGACCGAGGCCGTGCGCACGCACCGGCGCCTGGTGAAGGAGATCGCGGCCGGACGGGCCGAGCGCGCCGAGCAGCTGTACCGCACCCACCTCGCCGCGGCCCAGACGCTGGTCCTCGAACGGTTCGAGGGCGGAGTGGTGACCGCCTCCCCCACGGGCGTGCGGTCGGCGATGCAGTCCGGGGCGCCGCGCATCTAGCGCCACAGCCGAAACCCCGGCCCGAAGTCGGCCGGTATCGCCGCTCACGGCGGTACAGTAACAGCATTCTCGAAAACTGTTAATGCATTCTCATCGAGCTATCGGTGAACTGCCCGCACCGACCCCGAGCCGAGGCGCACCGACCCGGTGGACGTTCCGCTCCGGAGACGATCACCCGGGGGCACGCACACATGCATCGACCACGAGCCGTGGACTACCCGAAACACGCTGGGGTCAACAATGTTCCAACCCATCTCGTCGTCACGGACACCTCGCCTACCACCACAGACAGTCCTGTAAACGAAGCAAGTATTGCTATCCTTATGAGGATTGAAGTAGCGTGATCCGCGTTACACGATCCGCTCCCCCGCTCGACCGGAGACACATCTCCTGCGCAGGCTCGGCACCGGCGGAGTCGTGAACCGGAAATGCCATTCTCACCCTCCGGGAGGCCCCACGTGACCACAGGGGCGCGCTTTCGCAGCACCGCACCGCTCACCCTCGCCGAGGGATGGCGCCTGCAGCGGCTCACCCCGCCGAGCCGGCTGTTCGGCGCGAACGGCCTGCGCACCGGTCCGGACGGCCGCATCTACGTGGCCCAGGTGGCCGGGAGCCAGATCAGCGCACTCGATATCGCCACCGGTGAGCTGGAGACGATCAGCGCGAAGGGCGGCGAGATCGTCGCACCCGACGATCTGGCCTTCGATCCGGAGGGCAATCTCGTCGCCACCGAGTACATGGATGCGCGAGTCAGCCTGCGCGGCACCGACGGTCGCACCCGCGTGCTCCGCGACGACCTACCGGGCGCCAATGGCATCACCGTGCACCGCGGCCGGTTGTTCGTCGACGAATGCCGAATCGGCGGGCGTCTCCTGGAGATTCCGTTCGACGGCGGCACACCGCGGGTACTGCAGGACAACCTGCCGATGCCGAACGCCATGGAGGTCGGGCCGGACGGCCTTCTCTACTACCCGGTCATGGGCACCAACGACATCTGGCGCATCGACCCCGACGGCGGAACGCCCGAACGTGTAGCGGGCGATCTCGGTGCTCCCGACTCGGTCAAGTTCGACGCCCAGGGCTGCCTCGTCTCGACTCAGGCGCAAACCGGCGAGGTGCTGCGCATCGACCCGCGCACCGGCGACCGAAAGGTGCTGGCGCGCTTGGAACCCGGCCTGGACAACTGCGCCTTCGTCGGCGACCGCCTGTTCGTCTCGCACTTCTCCGGTGCGATCACCGAGATCCTGACCGGAGGCGAGACCCGGGGCGTTCTGGAGGGTGGCCTGCTGTGGCCGCTGGATCTCACCGTCGGCCACGACGGCGGCCTGTATGTCGCCGACGGCACCTTCTTCTACGTTTTGCGCGACGGTGAATTGCACACAGTCGCCTCACTTTTCAGCGCCGGGAATCCCGGTTACGTGCGCGGCGTGACGGCCGTCGGCACGGGCGAGTTCGTGTGCGCCACCTCCACGGGGCAGATCTCCCGCTACCGCCCCGGCACGGCGGCGGAGCCGGAGGTCGTGGCCGACGGGTTCGACCAGCTCTACGGCGTGGCGGTGGCCACGGACGGGACGATCGTGGCCGCGGAGCTGGGCGCGGGCCGGGTCCTGGCCGTCCGGGCGGGGCAGGTCGAGGTGCTGGCGTCCGGGTTGAACCAGCCTCGCGGTGTCGCATTCGGGCCCGACGGCACCGTCCTGGTGTCCGAGTCGGGTGCCGGGCGCGTGGTCGCGGTGACCGCCGCCGGTGTCGACACGGTGGTGGACGGCCTGGCGAATCCACACGGAATCCTGCTGCGCGACAGGCAGTTACATATCGTGGACGCCGACGCCAAGGCACTGGTCCGGGTCGATCTCGAGACGAAAGCGCGCACCACACTGGCGGCGGGTCTACCGGTGGGCGCGCCGCCCGGTGTCTCGCCGAAACCACTGCATGGAACTCCGCCGTTGTCGGGACCGATGGGCCCGTTCGCGGGTATAGCCGCCGGTCCGGACGGAACGCTCTACGTTTCCGCGGATGCGGAAGGCAGCGTCCTGGCGCTGCGAGAGGGACGTGAGCGGCCATGAGCGAGCGAATAGGGGAGCTCGCAACAGAGCCGGATGTGAGTGACAACGTCAACGAACGTCCGGCCGCCGACGGATTCGGCTATGACGGGCTCGGATTGAAGGGCCGGGTGGTCATAGTCGCAGGCGCCGGGGGCGGCGGTATCGGAACGGCCGTCTGCCGCCTGGCAGCCCGCGCGGGCGCCACCGTCATAGCAGTGAGCCGGTCACCGGAGAACCTCGCCGAGCACATCGAACCCCTTGCCGGACAAGGCCTTCCCATCACGCCGGTCGCGGCCGATGTGAGCACCGACGCCGGTATCGCCACCGCGCTCGACCGAGCCCGCTCCGCGCCCGGCACCCTGCACGGCCTCGTGAATGTCGCCGGGGGCGCCGCCCCCGCGACCTGGATGCCGGCCACCCGCGTGACCCGCGACGACTGGCGCGGGCTGTTCGAGCAGAACCTCGAGACCATGTTCTTCACCAGTCAGGCGGTGGCCGCGGAAATGCGGGCACAGGGCCGCCCGGGTTCGATCGTGTCGATCTCGTCGATCAGCGGAATGAACACGGCCCCTTTCCATATCGCGTACGGCACGGCCAAGGCCGCTCTCGTGGCGGCGACCCGGACCATGGCCGCGGAACTCGCGCTCGACGGCATCCGGGTCAACGCCGTCGCCCCCGGCGTCACCGAAACCCCCGCCTCCCGCACATATGTCGGCGAGGACCCCGATCGTGACCGCCGGGCCATCGCCATGGGCCGGCGAGGACGGCCGGACGAGCAGGCGGGGCCCATCCTGTTCCTGCTGTCGGACCTGTCGACCTACGTCACCGGTCAGACACTGCTCGTCGACGGCGGGCTGAATCTCAAATGGACCCACCTCGGCCCCGACAACACCTCGCTGTTCCTGGAGGACGCGTCGTTCCGGGCCGCCATCACACACTGACCTCGCGGCCGGCATCAGGAGGAGATCATGACCGACACCGTCGACAACGTTGCCGAAACGTCCACCGCGACACCAGCACCACTGTCGACGCCATCGGAAATCAGCGTCGAGGCCTATATCTCCGCGGAGTACGCCCGCGCCGAGGCGGACAAACTCTGGTCCAAGGTGTGGCAGCAGGTCGAACGCGTGGAGGAGATCCCCCGCGTCGGCGACTTCCTCACCTACGAGATCCAGGACGATTCGATCATCGTGGTGCGCACCGCGCCCGACACCTTGCGCGCCTACCACAATGTCTGCGCGCACCGGGGCCGCCGCCTGATCGACACCCCGCCCGGCGCACACGACGCCCGCGGCAGCCGCAAGCAGTTCGTGTGCGGATTCCACGGCTGGCGGTACGACCTGGAGGGCCGCAACACCTTCGTCGCCGAACGCGAGGACTGGCCGTGCGGGCTCACCGACCGCAACGACGGGCTGAACCGGGTCCGGGTGGACACCTGGGGCGGCTGGATCTGGATCACCATGGATCCGGACGCCGTGCCGCTGCGGGAGTACCTGGAGCCCGCGGCGAGTCTGCTCGAGCACTTCGAGCTGGAGAAGATGCGCTACCGCTGGCGGCGGTGGCTGACCTTCGACTGCAACTGGAAGGTCGCGTTCGAGGCGTTCATGGAGACCTATCACGTGCCCTACACCCATCCGGAGTTCATGAACTTCGGGCAGTTCCTGGGCTGGGCGCGGGCCCAGGGCAGGCACAGCAATATCGGCTACGACGCGCCGAAGGGCATGGAGGAGAACCAGGCCAAGGTGCGTCTCGGCCACGGGCCCGACGCCCGCGTCTCGACGGCCACGCTGCAGAACTTCACCTGGGAGAACGCCAACACCAACACCACGCGCACGCTGGTGGAAGTCGCGAATCGGCTGGTCGACGAGCTGCCGGAGGGCACCCCCGCCAACGAGGTGCTGCGGTATTGGCTCGATACCGCCCGCTCGGAGGACGAGGCACGCGGCGTGGTGTGGCCGAAGGTGGATCCGGATATCGTCGCGCGGGCGGGGACGGCCTGGCAGATCTTCCCCAACTTCCAGATCGGCCACGCGCTGAACAACATGCTGTGCTACCGATTCCGGCCCTGCGGCTTCGACCCCGACAAATGCATCTTCGAGGCGGCGGTCTTCGAACTCTTCCCACCCGGCGAGGAGCCGCAGACCGAGTGGGAGTACACGCCCGAGGGCGACCCGAACTGGAGAACCGTACTGCCACAGGACTTCTCCAATATGGCGGCCGTGCAGAAGGGTTTGAAGTCGCGCGGCTTCTCCGGGGCGAAGCCGAATCCGTATCGGGAGCGCAGCATCGTCAACCTGCACCACAACCTCGCCTCGTACATGGGCACCGGTACGCCGCGCGACCTGACCTGAAGGCGACGAAACCACTTGCCCCACAGACGAACCCGACACTATCCAGGATGTCCGAATGCAGCACTGCGAGCCCACCGTAACCCCCGACGTGGACAGGGACGCCCTGCGGGAGAAGTATCTGGCCGAGCGCGACAAGCGGCTGCGTCCCGATGGGCAGCAGCAGTATCTCGAGGCCGAGAACGGATTCGCGGAGTTCTACGAGAGCGATCCGCACCTGCCGGTCGTGCCGCGCGAACCGATCGACGCCGATATCGAGGTGGTCGTGCTCGGGGGCGGTTTCGCGGGCCTCATCACCGCGCACCGGTTGCTGCGGGCGGGCGTCCCGGATTTCCGGATCATCGAGCTGGGCGGCGATTTCGGCGGCGTCTGGTACTGGAACCGCTATCCCGGCATCCAGGTCGACTCGGACGCGTACACGTATCTGCCGCTGATCGAGGAAACCGGCTACATGCCGACGGAGAAGTTCACCCACGGCGACGAGAACTACGAGCACGCCCGGCGCATCGGGAAACACTTCGGCCTCTACGACAAGGCGGTCTTCCACACCCTCACCCGTTCCCTGGAATGGGATGAGGAGATCAAACGCTGGCGGATCGGCACCAACCGCGGCGACGATATTCGCGCCCGCTTCGTCGTGATGTGCCAGGGGCCCTACAACCGGCCCAAACTGCCCGGCATCCCGGGCATCACCGACTTTCAGGGGCATACCTTCCACACCGCCCGCTGGGACTACGACTACACCGGCGGCACCCTGCACGGCGGGCTGGATCGCCTCGGCGACAAGCGTGTCGCCGTCATCGGCACGGGTTCCACTGCCGTGCAGGCCATTCCGCACTTGGCACGCGGCGCGAAACATCTCACCGTCTTCCAGCGGACCCCGTCCTACATCTTCGAGCGCGACAACCATCCGACCGATCCGGAATGGGCGCGGACATTGACGCCGGGCTGGCGCACCGAACGTCAGCGCAATTTCCACAACGCCGCCTTCGCGTTCTACAGCCCCGGCGAACCCGATCTGATCTGCGACGGCTGGACCGAGGTCGCCCGCAATCTGGCCGCGAAGCTGAACGAGACCGGGGGCTGGGCGGCGCTGGCCGACCCGGCGAAGTTCCTGGAACTCAAGGAGATCGAGGACTACCGGGCGATGGAGCGGCTGCGCCGGCGCGTCGAGGAGATCGTCGAGGATCCGGAGACGGCGGAGAAGCTGAAGCCGTACTACCGCAACATGTGCAAGCGGCCGGTCTTCAACGACGACTACCTGCCGACCTTCAACCGCCCGAACGTCACCCTCGTCGACGTCTCGGAAACCAAGGGCGTGGAACGCATCACCGAGCAGGGCATCGTCGCCCGCGGCGTCGAGCATCAGGTGGACTGCATCATCTTCGCCAGCGGCTTCGAGATCACCACCTCGCTGGACCGCCAGTACGCCATCGCGCCGTTCACCGGGCGCGCGGGCCGCTCGCTCTACGAGCATTGGCGCAAGGGCTTCCGCACGCTGCACGGCATCACGGCACACGGCTTCCCCAATATCTTCTTCACCGGATTCATTCAGGGCGGCGTCACCGCGGCCACCACCCTGATGTTCGAGCAGCAGGCCGACCACATCGCCTACCTCATCGCGCAAGCGCGTGAGCGCGGCGCGACCGTCGTGGAACCGAGCGCGGAGGCCGAGGCGGGGTGGGTGCGGACGATCCGCGAGAACACCGTCGACAACAGCACTTTCGTCACCGAATGCACGCCCGGCTACTACAACAGCGAGGGCGAGCCGAACGGCCGCTCGTTCCTCGGCGATCCGTTCTGGGGCGGGTTCTACGTGCTCGAGGAGTTGCTGCGGGCGTGGCGGGACGCGGGCGAGCTGGAGGGGATGGTCCTGAGCGAATGAGCCCGGACGAGCAGACGAACAAGGCCCGGGGCGCCGTGCCGGAGTTGAGATTCGATGATCGCGTCGCGGTGATCACCGGCGCGGGGCGGGGTTTGGGACGGGCCTACGCACGATTGCTGGGCGCCAGGGGCGCCAAGGTGATAGTCAACGACACCGGCGCCGCCATCAGTGGCGACGGTGCGGATCTCGATGTCGCAGGCCAAGTGGCACAAGAAATTTCGGCCGAGGGCGGCGAGGCGGTGGCCTGCACCGAATCCGTGGCCACCCCCGCGGGCGGCAGCGCGATCGTCGAATCCGCCCTGGACGCCTACGGCCGCATCGACATCCTGATCCACAACGCCGGGAACAACCGCTACGCCCCGCTGACGGAGATGACCTACGACGACTTCGAGGCCGTCCTCGACGTGCACCTGCGCGGCGCCTTCCACGTCGTGCGTGCCGCGTTCCCCCGGATGCGCGATGCCGGATACGGCCGAGTGGTGCTGACCTCATCGATCGGCGGCCTCTACGGCAACACCAAGGTGGCCAACTACGCCGCGGCCAAGGCGGGCATCATCGGCCTGTCCACCGTGGTCGCCCTCGAGGGCGCCGAGCATGGCGTGCGATCCAATGTGATAGTTCCCGCGGCCCTGACCCGGCTGGCCGACGGGCTCGACACCTCCGCCTACCCGCCGATGCAGCCGGAGCTGACGGCGCCCGCCGTCGGCTGGCTGGCCCACGAATCCTGTTCGATCACTGCGGAACTGCTGGTCGCGATCGCGGGACGCATCGCGCGGGCGTTCATCGCCGAGACACCGGGCGTGTACCGGCCGTCCTGGACGGTCGAGGAAGTAGCCGAACACATCGACGCCATTCGCGACACGAAGGACTTCTGGCTGCTGCCGGCGGTCCCCTCGGGCCACGCCGAGCACATCGGCCGGAGCTTCGCGATGGCCACGGAAGGACAGCGAACATGGCGGTGAAAGTCTACGAACGCATTCTGGACTTGTTCGAGGCCGAGGGCATCGATACGGTATTCGGCATTCCCGATCCCAATTTCGTCCACCTGTTCCACCTCGCCGAGCAGCGCGGTTGGAACGTGGTGGCGCCGCACCACGAGGAGTCGGCGGGCTTCATGGCGGAAGCGGTGTCGCGCATGACCGGTAGGCCCGCGCTGGCCATCGCCACGCTGGGACCGGGCGTCGCGAATCTGGCCGGATCGGTCATGTGCGCCAAGGTGGAGAACTCCCCCGTCGTCTTCCTCGGCGGGCAGCGCGCCCGCATCACCGAGCAGCGGGTGCGGCGCGGCCGGATCCAGTTCGTGCGACAGGCCCCGCTGCTGGAGAACTCAGTGAAGTACAGCGCCAGTATCGAATACGCCGATCAGACCGACGAGATCATCCGCGAGGGGCTGCGCAGGGCGCTGTCGGGCACCCCGGGACCGGTGTACATCGAATACCCCTCGCATGTGATCCTCGAGGACCTGGACGCGCCGCCCGCGTTGCCGCCCAGGGACTATCGGCTGGTCGGCCAGACCGCCGGTCCGGACAGAATCGCCGCGGCGGTCGACTTCATCCGCGCCGCGAAGCAGCCCATCCTGCTGGTCGGGCACGGGGTGCACACCGCGCGAGCCGGAGAGTCGGTCAAGGCGCTCGCGGATCTCGTCGCGGCGCCGGTGCTGCAGACCTCCGGCGGCACCTCGTATATCGCGGGGCTGGAGGATCGCACCTTCCCGTACGGCTTCTCGAAGGCCGGTCTGGAGGCGGTCGTGCAGTCGGATCTGGTCGTGGCCATCGGCACCGAACTCGGCGAGCCCGTGCACTTCGGCCGCGGTCGGCACTGGGTGGCGAACGAGGCCAACCGGAAATGGATTCTGGTGGAACAGGATCCGGCGGCGATCGGCGTCAACCGCCCGATCGATGTGCCGCTGGTCGGCGACCTGCGGGCAATCGTGCCGCAGCTGGTCGAGGCGCTGCGCGACACCCCGCGCACGCCGACGCCGGAGCTGCGGCGCTGGATCGAGCAGGACGCCGCGCAGCTGGCGGTATTGGCGGAGACCGCACCCTCCGGCGGCACCCCGGTGCATCCCGCCCGGATGATCGTGGAGGCGACGAATGCGTTCCCCGCCGAGGGCATCATGGTCCGCGACGGCGGCGCCACAACCATTTTCGGCTGGACCTACTCGCAGGCCAAGCCGCGCGACGTGATCTGGAACCAGAACTTCGGCCACCTCGGCACCGGCCTGCCGTACGCGGTGGGAGCGTCCGTGGCCGACGGCGGCACCCGGCCCGTCATGCTGATCACCGGCGACTCGTCGTTCCAGTTCCAGATCGCCGAGCTGGAAACCGCTGCGCGACTGAACCTTCCGCTGGTGTGCGTGGTCGGCGTCGACTACGCCTGGGGTCTCGAGGTCGGCGTCTACAAGCGCACCTTCGGGCCGGAGGACTCGCGGCGGCCCGGCGTGCACTGGAGCACCGACGTGCGGCTGGACAAGGTGGCCGAGGGCTTCGGCTGCTACGGCGAATACGTCGATCGCGACGCGGACATCGCCCCCGCCATCAAGCGCGCCTACGCCAGCGGCCGGCCCGGCGTCGTCCACGTCGCCGTCGACCCGAAGGCGAATTCCGAGGAAATGCCCAGCTACGACGAGTTCCGAACCTGGTACGCGGAAGGACAGCAGTAATGCGCGAACTCCTGAAGTTCTATATCGGCGGTGCATGGGCCGACCCGGCCCACAACCAGACCTTCGATGTCGTCGATCCGGCCACCGAGCAGATCTGCGGGCGGGTCGCGGCCGGGTCGGCGGCCGATGTGGACCGGGCGGTGGCGGCGGCGCGCGCGGCGTTCCCGGGCTGGTCGGCGACCGAGGTCTCCGAGCGGATCGCGGTGCTGCGCAATATCGCCGCGGAATACGGCAGGCGGCGCGGCGACCTGGCCGCCGCCCTGACCGAGGAGATGGGCGCCCCGGCGGCGCTGGCGGGCGGCTTCCAGGTGGACCTCGGCGCCGGGCACCTGTCGACGGCGATCGAGATCCTCGAGCAGTACTCGTTCTCCGAGCAGCGCGGCGCCACCTTGATCGTCAAGGAGCCGATCGGCGTCTGCGGTCTCATCACCCCGTGGAACTGGCCGCTGAACCAGATCGCCGTCAAGGTCTTCCCGGCCCTGGCGACCGGATGCACGGTGGTGCTCAAGCCCTCCGAGCAATCGCCGTTCAGCGGGCACATATTCGCCGAAATCCTCGATGCCGCAGACGTTCCCGCCGGGGTTTTCAATCTCGTCCAGGGCGACGGGCTGGGTGCGGGCGCGCCGCTGTCGGCGCATCCGGATGTGGACCTGATCTCGTTCACCGGCTCCACCCGCGCGGGCATCGAGATCGCGCGCAATGCCGCGCCGAGCGTGAAGCGGGTGACCCAGGAACTCGGCGGCAAGAGCGCCAATATCGTGCTCGACGACGCCGACCTGACCCGCAATGTCGGTTCGGCCGTCGCGACCCTCATGAACAACTCGGGCCAGACCTGCAGCGCGCTGTCACGCATGCTGGTGCCGAACTCCCGCATGGACGACGCCGTCGCGGCGGCCCGAGACGCGGCGTCCGGCCTGTCGGTGGGCGATCCGACCGGGGATGTTGCAGTGGGGCCGGTGGTCTCGGGCGTGCAGTTCGACAAGATCCAGGCGCTGATCCGCAAGGGCATCGACGAGGGCGCGACCCTGGTCGTCGGCGGCACCGGCCGTCCCGACGGGCTCGCCAAGGGTTACTACGTCAAGCCCACGGTCTTCGCGAATGTCGGCAACGACATGACCATCGCCCGGGAGGAGATCTTCGGCCCGGTCCTGTCCATCCTCGGCTACGACGACATCGATCAGGCCGTCGAGATCGCCAACGACACCGAGTACGGACTGGCCGGAAACGTCGCGGGCGCCGACCTCGAGCAGGCCCGCGCCGTCGCCCGCCGCATCCGCGCCGGCTGGGTCACGATCAACGACGCCTTCGATTTCCACGCCCCGTTCGGCGGCTACCGCAAGAGCGGAAACGGCCGCGAGTGGGGCGAATTCGGCTTCGAGGAGTACCTGGAGACCAAGGCGATCCTGGGGTACGCGTAGTCCGGAGCCCCCGCCCTACTCACCGGACCGCCCGCGGCGCGCTCAGCTCCCGGAGGGCGGACAGGAACAATTCATCCATCCGCGGACTCAGTTCGGCCAGGGTAGTGGCCCTCGCATGGCCGGCGGCGCCGAAGACACGTTCCAGCGCCGCCGTACTCGTGGCGGCGCCGAGCGAAAGGCACAGGCACGCAATGCCGTCCGCGCGGAGCTCTTCGAGCGCCCGGTTGGCGTCGGCTTCCGCGTATCGGCCTTCGTAGCCGTCGTCGTACGGAAAGCCATCCGAGAGGACGACCAGCAGCCGGTTCCGAGTGCCGCCCTCCGCGTCGAGAATCCTTCCCGCACCGCGGATCCCGGCGCCCAGGCGCGTGTAACCCGACGGCTGGAGCCGGTTGAGCCGGGCCCGCCCGACGGCGCCGAAACGCTGCGCGAACGTCTTGATCGCGGGCAGCTCGACGGCGTGCCGACCGTTCGACCGGAAGGCGTACACGGCGACTCGGTCACCGAGTTCCTCGAGCGTCACCGCCAGCGTGGCGGCCGCCCGCCGCTGGTGATCGTGCACGGCGAGGCCGTCCGGATCGGTGTCGGTCGCGGATCCGGAGGCATCGAGCAGGATGAGGACGCCGAGATCGCGGGCGAGTTTGCGGTGTTCAAGATAGACGTGTTCCGGCCGCGAGTAGCCGGAGCGCAGATCGATGAACAGATCGATGAGCGCCTCGATATCGAGCTCGTCGCCGTCCGCGCGGCCGCGCAATACCGTGGGGCCGAGGCCGATTCGGGCCAGGCGCCGCCGGAGCACATCGTCGTGCGGCACCCCGGCGGCGGAGATGTCGGCGGCGGCCGTGAACGGGAAGTCGATGACCCGGCACCAGTCGGGCCGATACCCGTTGCCGTGTACGTCCCATTCCGGATAGAGCGCGCCGCCGACGCCTACGGCCGCACCGGGCCTGCCGTCGCCGGTGAAGCGGATGGGCGTGGGAAGCGGACTGGCATGCGCGCCGATCTCCTGTACCCGCCGGACAGCGCGCACCTGCATCTCGGCACCGGCGGCACCGTCGCCGGGCGAACGCGAACTGCCGAGCAACTTGCGGAAGTAGTCCGAGAGAGCCCGGGAGTTGAACAGCGGATTCTCGAACAGCCGCAGGATCTTGCTCGCGCCGGATTGCTCCGTATCGCCGTCGGATTCGGTCTCGGGGATGTCGATGAGATCGAATTCCAGGCGCAGTTCCTTCCGCGTGGCCCGCGCGCCCGGTCCGGCCGCGGGCTCCAGCAATCGGGAGGGCTTGATGACGCCGAACCAGTCCGGCGGATCGGCGACATCGGTTTTCCCCTTGGCTATTTCAAGAGATTCACCCGCGGTTGTGGTGCGCGGTACACCGCCGGGGCGGAGCTCGGCGGCAAGTGGCAGGCTCCCGGCGAGTTCGGCGAGCGCACGGTGGCCTTCGAGAGCCAGGTACCGGCGCGCGAGCGCGGGACGTCCCCGGAGAGCCTTCACCCACTGCCGGTCCAGGCTTCCCGCGGCGAGTAGGGCGGCCTGCACCAGCAATTCGCGGCGCTGCTCCCCGACGGGGAAACCCGCCGAGACGAAGACGACCCGGCCGTCGGTGTGCGCGACCTCGCCGGCGGCAGCCTCCGCGGTATCGACAGCCCTCCCGGCGATGCAGGTGCCGAGTAGCCGAAACCGGCTGGGGCCGTTCGGATCCGGGGCGGTCATGGCCGGGGCAGGACAGCGTCGACGAGTTCGCCGAGGGCGCGGACGACATCCGGATCGTCGGACAGCGCCTGGACTACGGCCGACTGCGCGGCGCTGCGCAGGCTCAGCCCGGCCGCGACGAGACCTCCGGCGAGGATCAGCATGCGGGTGGACGACACCTCGCGCAGCGGTGAGCCCTCCAGATTCCGGATGGCATGGCCGAGCGTGACCAGGACATGCGCTGTCTCGCTGTCGATCTCGGCCTCGTGGGCGACCACCTCGGTCTCGATCTCGGCGGGCGGGAAGTCGAGTTCGATGGCGACGAAACGCTGCCGGGTCGATTCCTTGAGGTTCTTCAGGACGCTCTGATAGCCGGGGTTGTAAGAGATCACCAACTGGAATCCGGGCGCCGCGCGCAGCGTCGTGCCGAGTCGATCGACCGGAAGCTCGCGGCGGTGGTCGGCGAGCGGATGGATGACCACGGTGGTGTCCTGGCGCGCCTCCACCACCTCGTCCAGATAGCAGATGGCGCCCTCGCGCACCGCCCGGGTCAGGGGCCCGTCGACCCAGACCGTTTCCCCGCCTTTGAGCAGGAAGCGGCCGACCAGGTCCGCCGACGTCATATCCTCGTGGCCCGCGACGGTGATCAGGTCGCGGCCGAGCTCGGCGGCCATGGCCTCCACGAAGCGCGTCTTTCCGCATCCCGTGGGGCCCTTGAGAAGTACCGGCAGGCCGCGGCGCGCCGCGGCGCGAAAGACCTCCACCTCCTCGCCGACCGCACGATAGAACGGCGACTCCGGGGCGGATAAGACAGCGGTGGGTCGACTGTTCGACATCTCAGTTTCCTCGGTCGAAGGGAACGGGTTTCGGAAGTTCGACGCCCTCCGGAAGGATCAGGCGGCCTTCGGGATTGATGTAGCCGGTGTCGTTTCCGGGAATGGGCAGCACAGGATCGGGACACAGCCGCCCCGTCCCTTCGCCGCAAATGCCCATATCGAAATACGAGCGCTTCTGGATGTCCTCGGGCCAGGGATCGGCATGCATGGCGAACCACTGCGCGGGCAGGTTGTAGCAGACGAAGAAGAACACGCTGCACGCCGCGAAGATCGCCAGGAAACGCGTGAACTGCTGCCGCACGAACCCGCCCTGGATACGCTCCAGCCCGCGCTCGACGAATGTCCGGCCACGATCGTCGGTGAAGTAGCGCAGCGAGCACAGCCCCGCCTGGACGCCTCCCCACATGAGCCCCTCGTAGAGCGGCCACTGGTAGTAGGTGCCCGCGTTGATCGAGAGGGATTGGATCGCACCGGGATAGGTGAACAACCCCATCGGCATCAGGAACAGGCCCTCGATGACGAAGTCGAAGAAGAACGTCCAGACGATCAGCACGCCGATCAGCCCGGCATTGCTGATATTCGGCCATTTCGCCTTGGCTCGGCGCATCACCCAGCAGCCGAGGATCGTGCACAGCAGAACCCCGTACGAGTAGCCCGGCGCATTCATCAGCAGCGGTTCGGCCATCATGGCGCCCGGTTCTCCGAACGACCGCCAGCCCGGAATGTCCAGCACCCACGAGCCCCGGTTCCACATCCAGGTGTTGTAGGTGCTCCACGTATTGAAGTAGTTCAGCAGCGGATCCTGGAAGAACAACAGGCCGCAGGCCACCAGCAGCATGCCGTCGAGCGTTATTCGCCGCTCCCGCCGCCAGGGCCGGACGATGAAGTAGTAGATGCCGACCGGCAGGCCGACCAGGATCACGGCGGTCCAGGTGAGGAGAATCGCCTTCATCAATGTCGGCGGATCGCTCGGCCCGGCGGGCACCCGCTCGAAATGCGGCCCGGTGACCCAGCGAATCCACACGTAGAGCTGAAAGGCGAGGATC
The DNA here is from genome assembly GCF_001613165.1 of Nocardia mexicana NBRC 108244. Taxonomy (GTDB): domain Bacteria; phylum Actinomycetota; class Actinomycetes; order Mycobacteriales; family Mycobacteriaceae; genus Nocardia; species Nocardia mexicana. The sequence goes on along the minus strand of NZ_BDBV01000022.1, from coordinate 29,283 downwards.
GCGCCGCCGACGACGGCCCAGACCCGGACCGGAGTGATCGTCGATCGAACCTGGCTGCCGAGCGGGCCCGCTCCCCCCAGCGACTCGGTGACGAAGGGTGTGTGCTTTCTCTTCGACGGTCCGCTCATCACGCCGTCTCCTTCTGATTCGTTGCGGTACAGCGCTTTCCGCCAATATACCAGTGGGTATCTCAGAGACTCATAGGTTTCTCGGATCCTGTTGATAAGCTGGCCGCCATGGTCGAACAGTGGACGGTGGAGCGGCGCCTCGAGCGCACCCGTGCGCTGCTGCTGGATGCCGCGGAGGCGGTATTCGCCGAAAAGGGCTTCATGGCAGCGACTCTCGACGACATCGCGCGCACTGCCGGGTATACGAAGGGCGCGATCTACAAGCACTTCGCCGCGAAGGAGGACCTCTTCCTCGCGGTGAGCGACCGGTACTGGCGCCGCTATTTCGATACCTTCGCCGAGGTACTGTCGGCGGTCACCGAGGTCGGCTCGCGCGAACTCGACGAGATCGCCCGGCGGTGGCGGCAGCTCAGCACCGAACGCGGCGCCGAACAGGCGGCGCTGGGCCACGAGTTCACGCTGTATCTGCTCCGCAACCCCGAGGCGCGAGAACGCGTGGCGGCCAAGCGGTCGGAGGTCGTGGAGGCGCTGGCGAAGTTCATCGCCGAGGGTCTCGACCGAATCGGCGGAACGCTGCTGATCCCGGCGTCGACGTTCGCGCGCGTGCTGGTCGCCACCACCGATTCCGTCGTGCTCGGCAGCCGACTCGACGACGTCGACCTCTACCGGCCGACCCTCGAAATGTACGTATCGGTCATCGAACTGCCCTGCCCGAGCACCGGAATCAGCGGCGCAGGACCGTGCGGCCGTCCTTCATGACGAAGCGCACGTCCTGAGTGGTCGTGATATCGCTCGTGGGATCGCCCGGTACGGCGATGATGTCGGCGAGCAGCCCCGGCGCCAGGCGGCCGCGATCGTCCGCTCCGATCAGCTCGGCGGCGGTGACGGTGGCGGCGCGCAACGCCTGCGCCGGTGTCATGCCCCGGTCCACCAGCGCCCACAGTTCCTTGGCATTGTCGCCGTGCGGCACGGCGGGAGCGTCTGTGCCACAGGCGATCCTGACTCCCGCGCCGATCGCCTTGCGGAGCGTTTCCCGCGCCCGGGGGAACACCTCGGCGGCCTTCTTCCGCAGTGCGGGAGCGGCCCCGGAGATATCGAGGCCCTCGGACAGATAGCTGGTGGGCACCAGGAAGGTGCCGTGCTCGACCATCATGGCGAGGGTGTCGTCGGAGGCCAGCGATCCGTGCTCGATGCAGTCGACCCCCGCCCGAATGCACGCGCGGATCCCGGCGTCGCCGTGCGCGTGGGCGGCGACACGGACTCCGGCGCGGTGCGCCTCGTCGACGATCGCGTCCAGCTCCTCGTCCGAATACTGTTGCGCGCCCGCGACCGTGCCGTGCGACATCACCCCGCCCGACGCCGAGATCTTGATGACCTCGGCTCCGTATTTGATTTGGTAGCGCACGGATTCGCGGACCTGGGGCACGCCGTTGGCACGGCCCTCCTCCACGCTCAGCGGCATGATGTGCGGGGCGAGGCGCTGGAACATGGTGGGGTCGAGGTGACCGCCGGTCGGGGTGATGGCATGCCCGGCCGCGACGATGCGAGGGCCCTCCACCCAGCCCTGCTCGATGGCCCGGGCCAGGTCCACGTCCAGCAGATAACCGCCCGTCTTCACCATCAGTCCCAAGTTGCGGACCGTGGTGAATCCGGCGTGCAGGGTGGTGCGGGCGTTGATCGTGGCGCGCAGCGTCCGGTACACGGGGTCGTCCTGCACACCGTGCATCGGGTTCGGCAGGCCGGAGGGATTGTCCGGACCGCCGATGAGCAGGTTGATCTCCATATCCATCAGCCCGGGCAGCAGCGTGACGTCACCCAGGTCGATCACGCGCGCCGTCGCGGGCGTCTCCGCCGGGTCTACGGCCGCAATGAGATTGTCCTGCACCACGATCACCGCGGGCGCGTGCACCCGGCCGGTGTCGACATCCACCCACCGGGCCGCGCGCAGGACGATGCGCTCCGCGCTCACGGGATCGGCTCCACGACGCACTCCAGGGCGGCCGCACCGGTGTCGGGGATCCTCGGCTGGCTCCACACCTCCACCGGGAAGGACACCGTGATCATCGAATACAGCAGGTACAGCAGGTGCTGGACCTCGTCGGGCAGGTCATCGAGCGCGAACCCGTCGCAGTAGGCCAGCGCGGCCTCCGCGCGCGGTGTGATCGCGTCGTAGAAGCTCTGCATCTCCGTCATGGTGCTCGCCAAGCGCCGGGCGTATCGTTCGGATTCACTTGCCAGGCACCAGGTCTCGGCGAACGGCTCCAGGTCGGCGAACTCCTTCGGCAGCAGTGTGGCGGTCATCGCCGCGCCACCTCCGCACGCTCCCGGCGGTATTCGCCGACCCAGTCCCCCGCCACCTTGTGCAGGTGCCGCAGCAGGATCTCCTGGTCGTTCAGCGGAAAGGCCGTGACCGCACGGGATTCCAGCATGATCTGGGTGGCCTCCAGGGTGCTGCTGTCCTGCAGCCCGTACTCCTTGAACGTCACCGCGGCCATCTCGTGCGCGACCCGTTCGCGCGCGGTGCGGGCGGGCGGGAAGTACAGCGTGCCCTCGAAGATGTGCGTGTTGTGGGAGGTCGGCCAGTAGTGATAGGTCAGATACCAGCCGCCGGACCAGATCAGGATCACGAAGTTGGGCCACAACTGGAACGAATCGAGGCCCCACGGGTCGCATCCGGCGGGGTTGAGGCTGGCGGGCATCGGCCCCAGATCCGGTGTGTCCCAAGGACCGAACAGGCCGCTGCGGGTGAGGTCCTCCATCGGTTTACGCATCTCGGGGTCGAGTTCCCAGGTGACCACGCCGGACGTGCTGACCAGCCGGTGCGGGCCGTCGAGCCGGTAGTGCGGCGCCTCGAAACCGGCCTGCTGCGCGGCCATGGAGTAGTTGTCCGGCGTCTGCTTTCCGTGCAGCACCGCCGCGTGATAGAACTCCTGGAACGCGTCCATGTACAGCTTCCAGTTGGCCCCCACCTCGGAGCGGTAGCAGAACCGCTCGGTGAGCTTGTCGAAGGGATAACCCTCGAGACCGGTGACCATGGGGCCCAGGAATTCCCGCAGCGTCTGACGCGGTTCCCGGTCGAGGTTCACGAAGATGAATCCCGCCCACACCTCGCAGTGCACGCGCACCAGTCCCAGCTCGTTCTTGTCCAGGTCGAAGAACTCGCCCTCCTGCTGCACGAAATTCAGCGACCCGTCGAGGTTGTAGCGCCAGCCGTGATACTTGCAGGTGAACTGGCGGCAGGTGCCGGAGACCTCCGCGCGGGGGAATTCGTGCCACACGAGCTTGTTCCCGCGATGGCGGCAGATATTGTGAAACGCGTTGACGGTGCCGTCGCGGTCGCGCACGAGAATGACCGATGTGTGCGCCGCCGCGATCTCCTTGGTGAAGTAGCTGCCGGTGCGCGGAAGTTGTTCGACGCGGCCGACATTGAGCCAGGCGCGTTTGAAGATCGCCTCCCGCTCGAGCTCGAAGAACTCCGGCGAGATGGAGTCGTCGTAGGACATGGGCGCGGTGCCGAGTTCGGGGTAGTGCTGGGTCCAGCTGCCTTCGGCGGGCTTGGGCCAACGCGGCATGGTGTTCTCCTGGGGCCGGGGATGTGGGGCTGGTTATCGGATCGGTTCGTCGCCGAGCACGGTGGTGCGCAACATTTCTCGCGGTGAATTCGCCGCATAGGGCGCGGCGCGATGGATCACGCCGCGGTTGTCCCAGATCACGGTGTCGCCGACCGACCATTCGTGGCGGTAGACGCGGTCGGGCGCGGTGCAGCGGCGCAGCAGATCGTCCAGCAGCGCGCGGCTCTCGCCGGGGTCCATGCCGACGACGTGATCGGTCGACGCGCCGAGGACCAGCGAGCGGCGCCCGGACTTGTGCGACCAGACCAGCGGGTGTTCCTTGGACGGACGGCCGCGCCACGCGGCCAGCTGTTCCGGTGTCGGCTCCGCGGTGACCAGCCGCTGCGACGCCTCGAGGGAATGCACGACGCGCAACGACGCCAGCCGCGTCCGCTCGGATTCGGTGAGATCGTCGTAAGCCTTGTAGGTGGAGGCGAATTCGGTCTCCCCGCCGGTGGCGGCGACGGCCTTGGCGGAGAGCATGGTCGCCATTTGCGGGTAGGCGTCGTCCTGCGGCGTGCAGCCGTCGATATGCCAGTCGAAGGTGGCGCGCAGATAGTTCGCCGAGGAATTCTTCGTGGTGTCCAGACTGACCCGGTAGATGCCTTCCACCGGATGGTGTCCGGGCTCGGTATCGATCTCGCCGAGTTTGCGACAGAACGCCACCTGCGTTTCCGGGTCCAGGTGCAGCCCGCGAAACACCAGCACGCCGTATTCTTCCAATGCCGCGAGCACGGTGGCGGCCGCGGCGTGGTCGGCGAGCAGCTGTGCGCGGTCCACCCCGGTGACGGCCGCTCCGACGCCCTCGCTGAATCTGTCGATGGTGATCGTCATCTCGAATGTCCTTCCGGCCCGCGGATATCGGCGGCGCATGGATTACGGCAGCGGTTCGGCGACGCGTTCGATCTCGGCGTCGGCGCTGTCGGTGGGTTTGATCTGCTGGAAGATCTCGACCGCCATGGCGACCATCACCAGCGAATACACCAGCTGCAGCAGATGCAGCGCGTCCTCGGGCAACTCCTCGAGCGGGAACTTGTCGCAGTAGGTGATGGCGTCGTCCAGCCGGGGCAGGAAGGCGTCGTGAAAGGCGATCAGTTCCGGCATGGTGGCGGCCATGCGGCGCGCCCACCGTTCGGATTCGGTTGCCAGGCACCAGGTCTGCGCGAATTCCTCGAACTCGGTGAATTCCGGGGGTAGCAGGTTCTCCGGCATGTCACGCCCCCACGAACTCGCGCCGATACTCGCCGACCCGGTCGGCGACCGCCTGGTGGAAATGCCGCACCAGGATCTCCTGATCGTTGACCGGGAAACGGGTGACCCCGGCGGTGCGGTACGCGGATTCCAGGGCCGTCTGGGTGCCGGTCAGCATGCCCGCGTCCTGCAGGGCGAATTCCTTGAAGACCACCGAAGCGACCTCGTGCTCCACCCTTTCGCGCACCGTGCGGGCGGGCTGGAAGCACAGCACGCCCTCGAAGCGGTGGGTGTTGTAGGAGGTGGGCCAGTACCGGTAGAGCAGGTACCAGCCGCGGTAGATCAGGATCTCGATATTGGGGAAGATCTGGAAGTTATCGATTCCCCACGGTTCGACGCGGCCGGGGTTCAGGCCCGCGGGCATCTCGCCGAGGTCGGGTGACTCCCAGGGCCCGACCAGGCCGCTGCGAGTGATGCGTTCGATCGGGTACATGTATTCCGGCGGCAGGGTCCAGCGCCGCGCGCCGCCGGTGGACACCATCCGGTGCGGGCCGTCCACCTGGAAATGCGCGCATTCGAACCCTTTTCCGGTCCGCACCGGATTCGGCACCTGCTGCGGGTGCAGTCCCGGGACGTGGTAATACTCCTGGAACGCGTCCGCGAACAGCTTCCAGTTGCTGTGGTTGTCGGCGGTGAACTCGTACCGTTCGGTCATGTTCTCGAAGGGGTAGCCGTCGAGACCGGTGACCATGGGGCCCAGGAATTCCCGCAGCGTCTGGCGCGGTTCCCGGTCCAGATTGACGAACACGAATCCGGCCCAGACGTCACAGTGCACGGGCACCAGGCCGAGTTCGTCCCTGTCCAGGTCGAAGAACTCGCCCTCCTGCTGCACGAAATTCAACGACCCGTCGAGGTTGTAACGCCAGCCGTGATACTTGCAGGTGAACTGTCGGCAGGTACCCGACACCTCGGCGCGCGGGAACTCGTTCCACATCAGCTTGTTGCCGCGGTGGCGGCACACATTGTGAAAGGCGTTGATATCGCCGTCGCGGTCGCGCACCACGATCACCGACGTGCGGGCGGCGGCGATCTCCTTGGTGAAGTAGCTGCCCGTCCGCGACAGTTGTTCTATGCGGCCGACATTGAGCCAGCAGCGTTTGAAGATAGCCTCGCGCTCGAGTTCGAAGAACTCCGGCGACACCGAATCCTCGAACGAGATCATCGAGGTGCCGAGTTCGGGATAGTGCTGGGTCCAGCTGCCCTCCACGGGCTTGGGCCATTGGGTCACGATCGTTCCTCCCATTCGGTCAGATGACGGCTCCGCCGTTGACGCCCAGCACCTGGCCGGTGACGTACCCCGCCTGCTCCGAGCACAGGAACAGGCAGGCGGCGGCGATATCGTCCCCGGAACCCAAGTGCCCCACCGGGATTGCCTGTGCCATCGTGTGGTTGTCGGGCAGGTCTCCCGCGGCTTGGGATCGGCGCGCCATCGGCGTGTCGATGCCCGACGGCGGAATGGTGTTCACGGTGATGCCGCGGGCGGCGTATTCGCGGGCCAGCGCCTTGGTCATCGCGACCACGGCGCCCTTGGACGCGGTGTAGTGCACCATCCCCGGCGAGCCCCGTTGCGCACTCGACGAGGAGATGGTCACGATCCGCCCCCATCCGCCCGTCACCATGTCCGGGACGGCGGCCTGTACGCAGTGGAACGTGCCGGTCAGATTCACCGCGATGATCCGGTCCCATTCCTCCGGCGCGATATCGGTGAACGGCGCGAACCCGACCGCCCCCGCACTGGTCACCAGGATCTCCACGGCCCCGAATTCGGCACGGACCTTGTCCAGGGCCTCCTCGACCGCACGCCGATCGGTCACGTCCGCCGCGCACGCCATCGCCGCGCCGCCCCTGGCCAGCAGGTCTTCGGCGGTCCGCCGCGCGGCGGCGGCGTCGACGTCCAGCACGGCGGTGCGGTAGCCGTGGTCGGCGAAGGCGCGGCAGATGGCCGCGCCCATGCCGGAGGCGCCACCGGTCACCACGGCGACGCGCCCGGGCCGGGTGTCCTTGGGACTGTTCATCATTCGGGCCACTCCTCTGCTCGTGGACCACGATTCCGTCGAGTTAATCGACTGCCTAAATTAGGCGAGTGATTAAGATATACGGCAGGCCGTCGACAGCTGTCAATGGTCTTCCGGCAGCACCCTTTACACCGGGCACGACCCGAGGAGGCCACCAGATGAATCCGGGCCGCAACGCCGACCCCGAGAACTCCGCGACGCGCACCGCGCTCCTCGACGCGGCGCAGGAGATCATGCTCGAGGAGGGCTACGCCGCGGTCAGCACCCGGCGGCTGGCCGCTCGGGCGGACGCCAATTCGGCGCTCGTGTACTACTACTTCGGCACCATGGACAACCTGTTCGTCGAGCTGTTCCGGCGCGGCGCCGAACGGAGCTACCACCTGCAGGTCGAGGCCCTCGCCGCCCCGCAACCACTATGGGCGCTCTGGGAGGCGATACACGACCAGTCACAGACGGCACTGACCATGGAATTCGTCGCTCTGGCCAACCACCGCAAGACGATCCGCGCCGAGATCGCCGAATCCTCCCGGCGATTCCGCACCCTGCAGCTCGACGCGGTGACCAAGATCCTCGCGGACTACGGGTACGAATCCGACACCTACACGCCCGCCGCCGTGGTGCTGCTGATGTCCAGCATCTCCCGCTTCCTGCGCATGGAGGAGGCGTTCGACGTCGACGCGGGCCACGACGACGTGATCCGGATGATCGAGACCTTCCTGCGCGACGTCGAGGGCGAACGACGCGGCGGGTGAATCGACTACAACCCCAGGTCTCGGGCCACGATCATCTTCATGACCTCGCTGGTGCCCGCGTAGATGCGCGCGACCCGCGCGTCGGTGTACAGGCGGGCGATCGGGTACTCCATCATGTAGCCGTAGCCGCCGAACAGCTGCAGGCAGCGGTCGACCACGCGGGCCTGGACCTCGGTGCAGAACAGTTTCACCCGGGCGGCGTCGGCGCCGGACAGCGCGCCGTCGAGCAGGTCGAGCACGGCACGGTCGACCATCGTCTGCGCCGCCTCCACCTCTGTCGACATCGCCGCCAACTCGAATTTGGTGTTCTGGAAGGAAGCGACCGGTGTGCCGAATGCCTTGCGCTGCTTGGTGTAATCGATGGTCGCGGTAATCGCGGCGCGGGCCTGGGCGACCGAGCCGACCGCCACCGTCAGCCGTTCCTGGGGCAGATTGTGGCCCAGGTATCCGAAGGCCGAGCCCTCCTCGCCGAGACGATTGGCGACCGGCACCCGCACGTCGGTGAACGACAGCTCCATGGTGTCCTGCACCTTGCAGCCCATCTTCTCCAGCATGCGACCGCGGGCGAAGCCGGGCATGCCGTCCTCGACGACGAGCAGGGTGAGGCCGGCGCGGCGGTTGCCCGGATCGGTGGCGGTGCGGGCGACCACGATCACCAGGTCGGCGAGCAGCCCGCCGGTGATGAAGGTCTTGGCGCCGTTGAGGATGTAGTGGTCGCCGTCGCGGACGGCGGTGCTCCGCATGCCCGCGAGGTCCGAGCCGGTGCCCGGTTCGGTCATCGCGATCGCCGTGAGCGACCGGCCCGTCGCCAGCCCCGGGAACCACCGCTCCCGCTGCGCGGCGTCGGCGTATTCCAGGAAATACGGCAGGATGACGTCGAGTTGGGTGCGGACGGTGCCGAGGGTGACCAGGGCGCGGGCCGCCTCCTCCTGCAGGATCACGTTGTAGCGGTAGTCGCGCAGTCCCGCGCCCCCGTACTCCTCGGGCAGCGCGAAACCCAGCAGCCCGAGATCGCCCATCTCGGTGAAGATCTCCAGCGGCATGACGCCGGACTTCTCCCACTCCGGATAGTCCGGCACGATCCGCTTCTCTACGAAATCGCGGGCCAGTTGCCGGAATGCCTCGTGATCGGCGGTGAACAATTCTCGTCGCACGCCGTACCTCCGTTCAGATCAGCCGGAATGCGTCGTGGTCGGCGGTGAGCACTTCTCGTCGCATGCTGTGTCTCCGTTCAGATCAGTTCGACGACCGTCGCGTTCGCGGTGCCGCCGCCCTCGCACATGGTCTGCAGGCCATAGCGAATCCCGTTGTGGCGCATGTGGTGAAGCATCCGCGTCAGGAGCACGGCACCGGATCCGCCGAGCGGATGGCCGAGGGCGATCGCGCCACCCAGCGGGTTCGTCAGTGCCGGGTCGGCGCCGGTCTCGGCCAGCCACGCCAGCGGGACGGGCGCGAATGCCTCGTTCACCTCGAACACGCCGATGTCGCCGAGCGCCAATCCCGCCTTCCCCAGGACCTTTTCGGTCGCGGGGATCGGGCCGGTGAGCATCAGTACCGGATCCGAACCCGCCACCGCGCCCGCGCGGTAGCGGGCCAGCGGGGTCAGGCCGAGTTCACGTGCCTTCTCCGGCGTGGTCAACAGCAGGGCGGCCGCGCCGTCGGATATCTGTGAGGAGTTGCCCGCGTGGATCGCGCCGTCCTCCCGGAATGCCGGTTTCAACCCCGCCAGCGTGGCCGCGGTGGTGCCGCGGCGAATGCCCTCGTCCGCGTCCACCACGCCGGAATCGGTTGTGACAGGTACGATCTGGTTTGTGAAGGCCCCCGCGTCCTGGGCCGCGACCGCGAGTTCGTGGGACCGGGCGGCGTACTCGTCCAGCCGGGTGCGGGTGAATCCCCATTTCTCCGTGATCAATTCGGCGGAGAGGCCCTGGTTGAAGGAGAAGTCGTCGTAGCGCGACAACGCTTTCGGCCCGTACGGCCGGCCCGACGCACGCGCCGCGCCCAGCGGCACCCGGCTCATCACTTCGACGCCGCCCGCGACCACGACGTCCTGCTGCCCCGACATGACGGCCTGCGCGGCGAAATCCACCGCCTGCTGGCTGGATCCGCAGGCGCGGTTCACGGTGGTGCCCGGAATGCTCTCCGGCCAGCCCGCCGCCAGCACCGCATAGCGGCCGATATTGCTGGACTGGTCCCCCACCTGGGACACGCAACCCCAGATCACATCGTCGATAACGGCCGGGTCCACGCCCGTGCGCTCCGCCAGCGCGATGAGCACCACCGCCGACAGGTCCGCCGGGTGCACGCCGGACAGCGCCCCGTTGCGTTTGCCGACGGCGGTGCGAACCGCGCCAGCGATAACTACCTCACGCATCTGCTATCTCCCGTCCTCGGTGGTGGTTTCCGGCCAAAACTGCGCCGGAAATGAAGACAGGGCGGCCTCGCCATGTCGTCGACGGTGCCGCCGGGAACACCGGGTCGTCATTCGCGGGTACCGATCACGCGGTCGTTGCGGAGTCCATCGAGTTCTGCTGCTGTACAGCCGATTTCGGTGAGTACGGCGTCGGTGTGGGCGCCGAGCGCCGGGACCGGGTTCATCGGCGGCTCGAAGCCCTCCAGAATTGCCGGTGGCAGCAGTGACGGCACCGGCCCGCCCGGGGAGTCGATGGTGCGCCAGCGGTTTCGTTCCACCAGTTGCGGATGCTCGAGGACCTCGCTGGGCCGGTTGTAGCGGGCATTGCCGATTCCGGCGTCGTCGGCGGTCTTCTGGATCTCGGCCAGATCGTGACGGCCACACCAGGCGGCGATCACCTCGTCCAGTTCGGCGCGATGCCGGACCCGGCCCGGATTGCCCCGGAAGCGTTCCGCGGCAGCCAGATCCGGGCGGCCGAGGATATCGCTGGCGAGGCGCTGCCATTCGCGGTCGTTGGTGGTACCGAGCACCACCGTCTGCCCGTCGGCGGTGGGATAGGCCCCGTACGGGGCGACGGCGGGCGAGCTCATCCCGAGCGGCTGCTGGTCCACCCCGGCGTGCCGGGCGTAGGTCAGGTGGTAGCCCATCATCTCGGCCATGGTGTCGAACAGGCTCACCGCGATGGTGCCGCCGCGGCCCGCGCCGCGCGCCCTGCCCTGCAATGCGGCCAGGATCGACAGTGCCGCATACAAACCCGTGGTGACATCGGCGACGGGCGGGCCCGGTTTGGCCGGGGCGCCCGCGGTGCCGGTAACCGCGCACACCCCGGACTCGGCCTGGACCAGCAGGTCGTAGGCCCGCTTGTGCGACAGCGGGCCGCCGGAGCCGAAACCGTCGATCTCGACGGCGATCAGGTCCGGATAACGCGCGGCCAGATCCGCGGGCGCCAGCCCCAGGCGCGCGGTCGCGCCGGGCGCCAGATTCGACACCAGCACATCGGCGCGCTCGAGCAGCCGGTGCAGCAGCCCCACGCCCGCTTCGGATTTCAGATCGAGCGCGACCGATTCCTTGCCACGGTTGACCCAGACGAAATGGGCGGCCTGACCGTGCACCACATCGTCGTAGTGGCGCGCGAAGTCACCGCCCGCCGGGTTCTCCACCTTGATCACGCGGGCCCCGAAATCGGCCAGGGTCCTGGTGCACATCGGCGCGGAGACCGCCTGTTCCAGGGCGACGACCGTGATCCCGGCCAGTGGCCCGCCGACCGACGGTTGTCCCGTACCGCCGCCGCCCATCAGATCACCGTGCCGCCGTCCACCGGCAGCACCTGCCCCGTGACAAAGGAGGCCGCATCGGAGGCGAGGAAGACGAACGCGCCCGCGACCTCCTCCGGTTCGGCCCAGCGGCGCAGCAGGATTCGATCGAGCATCTGCCCGGAGAACTTCTCGTCCGTGCGGATGGTTTCCGTCATCGGTGTCGCGGCCAGCGGCGCGAGCGCGTTCACCAGAATGTTCTTGCGCGCCAGCTCTTTCGCCAGCGACTTGGTGATGCCGATGATCGCGGCCTTGGCGGCCGAGTAGTTGACCTGACCGAGCGTGCCGACGAGCCCGGCGGCGGAGGTGACGTTGATGATCCGGCCGGTGCCGTCGGTGGCCAGGTGAGACAGCGCCGCCTGAGTGCAGTTGATGGTGCCGAGCGCGTGAATGTCGAACAGCCGCTTGACCGATTCGGCGGTGGTCTTCGCGAACATCGCGGGTGCGGTGACCCCGGCATTGTTCACGACGATGTGCAGCACCCCGCCCGCGAGTGCCGCGGCCCGCTCGGCGGCGGCATCGGCCGCCTCCCGGTCGGTGACATCGAACGCGAAACTCGCTGCCGTACCGCCGTTTCCGGCGATCTTCTCGGCGACAGCCGCGGCGGCATGCTCGTCCAGGTCGGTGACCAGTACCGCCGCACCGGCCGTGGCCAGCGCCTGCGCGACGGCCGAGCCGATCCCCCCGGCGGCACCGGTGACGAGGGCCGAGCGCCCGGTCAGGTCGAATAGTCCGCGCTGCGTCATTCAGTAGCTCCTCGGCAGTCCCAGGGTGTGCGACCCCAGATAATTCAAGATCATTTCCTGGCTCACCGGCGCGATGCGCATCACGCGCGCCTCCCGGAAGTAGCGGGAGACGTGGTACTCCTCGGCGTAACCCATCCCGCCGTGCGTCTGCAGCGCCCGGTCCGCGGCGGTGAAACCCGCGTCGGCGCACAGGTACTTGGCCGTATTCGCCTCGCGCCCACAGGATTTCCCGCGGTCGTAGCGCCAGGTCGCCTTGCGCAGCATGAGTTCGGCGGCGTCCAACCGCGCCAGCGAGTCGGCCAGCGGGAACTGGATGGCCTGGTTCATGCCGATCGGCCGGTCGAAGACGACGCGCTCCTTGGCGTAGCGCACGGCCCGGTCCAGCGCGACCCGGCCCAGGCCGAGCGCCTCGGCGGCGATCAGCATCCGCTCCGGATTGAGGCCGTCGAGTAGATACCGGAAGCCCTGCCCCTCCTCGCCTACCCTGTCCTCCACCGGGATTCGCAGATCGTCGATGAATACCTCGTTGGAGGTGACGGCATTGCGGCCCATCTTGGCGATCGGCCGAATCTCGACGTGCGCACGGTCGAGGTCGGTGAGGAACAGCGTCATGCCGTCGGTCTTCTTGGCGACCTCGTCGTAGCGCCGCGTCCGGGTCAGCAGCAGGATCTTCTCCGACTCCATCGCCTTGGAGATCCACACCTTGTGCCCGTTCACGACGTAGTGGCCGCCGTCGCGACGCGCGAAGGTCTGGATACGCGGAGTGTCAAGGCCCGCACCGGGTTCCGTCACGCCGAAGCACACGTGCAGATCACCGGCGGCCACGCGCGGCAGCGTGCGGCGCTTGAGTTCTTCGGACCCGTGCACGACCACCGGATGCATCCCGAAGATCGACATGTGGATCGAGCTGGCGGCGTTCATGCCGCCGCCGGAGCGGGAGACCTCCTCGGCCAGCAGGGTGGCCTCGGTGATGCCGAGGCCGTGGCCGCCGTATTCCTCCGGGATCGTCAGGCCCAGCCAGCCACCCGAGGCGATGGCCCGGTAGAACTCGGCGGGGAATTCGTGGTCCCGGTCCTTCTCCATCCAGTAGTGGTCGTCGAACTTGCGGCACAGCTCGGCCACCGATGTCCGGATCAGTTCCTGATCCTCCGACAGTGCGAAGTTCATGCCCGCGGTGCTGTCATCGGACACCCGCACCACCTCCCACCACGCGACTACCGAGCTCATCCAGATCGTGGGACTGCCGGGCCAGCCAGAACCGCAGGAAATTGGTCAGCGAATAGCGCAGGAACAGCGCCGAACCCGTCACCGCCGCGGCGACCCCGGCCAGGGCGAGGGTGATGGCGTCGCGCTGAGCCAGCGGGTCGGTCGTGCCGTGCGACATGAAGTACGCCAGCACCGCGAGCACCGGTCCCGCCACCATCAGCACGACCCCCAAGCGCAGCCACAGCGCCGAGCGCCCGGCCGCCGGATCGGGGATCTTCAACTCCTGCAATTCGCGGACGAACCGGTCCGCGCGCGTCTCACTCACGACTCCCCCGGGCTGCCGCCCGGCTCGGCCACGAGCGACGAACTCGGCTGTGTCGATTGTCTGCTCGCTGTTCTCACTCATGTCGAACTTCCTAGGTAGAGGGCCGCCAGTTCGTCGCGGATTTCGTCCGGATGCCCCTGCCGCCGGACCAGCCCGCGCACCAGCACGGCGGCGTGATCGGCGATGCCCAGCACGGCGGCCGCGAACTGTTCGACCACCAGCACCGCGACACCCTGCCTGGCGATCTCGGCCACTTCCTCGTACAGCTGCGCGACCACCAGCGGCGCGAGACCCATGGAGAGTTCGTCGAGCAGCAGCACCGCCGGATCGGTGGCCAGCCCGCGGGCCAGGGCCAGCATCTGCTGTTCGCCGCCGGACAAGGTGCCCGCGATCTGGCCCGCGCGCCGGCCGAGCACGGGGAACCGGCTGAACGCGGTCTCCTCGATCTCCGCTCGCGACCGCCCGGTGAACGTCATCATCAGCAGGTTGTCGCGCACGGTGAGATTGGGAAACACGCCGCGGCCCTCGGGAATCAGGCAGACGCCCGCCCGCGCCAGATCCCGCGGCTCGGCCCCGGTCACCTCCCGTCCACCGAGCAGCAACCGCCCGGAGGCGGCCGGATGAATGCCCGCGACCACCTTCAGCGCGGTGGTCTTCCCCGCACCGTTCGGCCCGAGTAACGCCACCACCTGCCCCGCCGCCACATCGAGGTCCACGCCGTGCAGCACCGTGATGGCGCCGTAAGCGGCGCGCACCGCCCGGAGCGCGAGCAGGGTGCGCGAGGTTGCCGCCTCTGCCGCCCTTGTGGTTTCGGTTGCGTTGCCAACGCTCATGGGTTCTCCTGCGCGCCGGGCATGGATCCCGGCCGATAGCGTGCCGGGAAATGAGCGGCGGAGCGGACACTGGAACCGGGTGCACAGCGCGCCCGGATTGCGCAGGCCGACGACGAGTTTCGCTGGAGTTTCAGCACGCTCATACGTCCCCCAGGTAGGCCGCGCGGACCACCTCGTCCTCGCGGACCACCGCGGGCGGGCCGGAGGCGATGACCTTGCCCAGGTCGAGTACGAACACCTCGTCGCAGACGCTCATCACCAGGCCCATGTCGTGTTCGACGAGCAGGACCGCGGTGCCGTCGTCGGCCAATGAGCGCAACAGCGCGCCGAAGCGCTCGGTCTCGGTGTGGTCCTGGCCCGCGGCGGGCTCGTCCAGCAGGATCAGGCCGGGGCGCGCCGCGACGGCCCGGCCCACCTCCACCAGGCGCGCGGTGCCGGTCGGCAGATCGTCGGCGGAGGTGTCGGCAACCTCGTGCAGACCGAGCCGATCGATGATCTCCGTGACGATCCCGGCGGCCTGCCGTCGATGCCTGCCGAGTTCGGCCGCCACCAGCAGGTTGTCCCGAACGGTCAAGCGCCCGAACAGTTCCAGCCGCTGGAAGGTGCGGGCCACGCCGTGCCGGGCCCGCCGCGACGGCCCGAGCCGGGTGACGTCGGCGCCACCGATCGACACCCGCCCGCGGGTCGGCTTGCGCAGCCCGCAGATCACGTCGAACAGCGTGCTCTTGCCCGCGCCGTTGGGGCCGATCAGCCCGGTCACCGCGCCGCGTTCGGCCCGCAGCCCGGCGCCGTCGAGCGCGCGATTCCCGCCGAACACGACGGTGACATCATCAACTTCCAGTAGCGACGGCACGATCGAGCACCTCCTCGTCCTTCGCCTCCCACGGTCGTTCGATGCCCCACCACTCCACGGGCACCTCCGCCGGTCCGGGTTCCGGCCGGGTCCGGGCACCGTGCCAGACCCGCGCCGCGATCGCGGCCACCACCGCGCCGCCGGTGAACATCCAGCCGTCGATCACATCCAGCACGCGAATCCCCCACAGCGCCAGCAGAATCAGCACGAGCACCGGGGCGACGATCCGGTCGCGGAGCATCGGGAACCAGTCCTTGCGCATCGGCCCGATCGCCCCCTCCCGCAGGACGCCGCCGCCGAAGGCGATACCGCCCAGCGACGGAATCACCTGGGCCAGGTTCTGCAGTCCGGGCCACAGCACCGGGATCACGTTCAGCGGTCCGGCGAACACCAGCCCGGTGAACAGGCCCGCGCCGACCACACCGAGCCCGGCGATGGTGACGATCAGGAAGATCGGCAGCCCGGCCACCAGATTGAACTGGTCGGGAGCGACCGCACGCAGTTGCATTCCGTACAGCGCACCGCCGAGCCCGGCGATGGCCGCCGACAACGTGAAGACCAGCACCCGCGCCGCCAGCAGGCTGCCGCCGAGGGTGGCGTAGGCGGCCTCGCTGTCGCGCAGGGCGATCAGCCGACGCCCGAACCGGCTGCGCCGCAACGCCGCAACGGCCAGACCGGCGACCGCGAGACAGACCGCGGCGAAGACGGTCACCTCGGCGGTGCTGTCCAGGTCCAGCCCGAACAGGTGCGGGCCGACCAGCGAGACCGACCCCTGATCGAACAGCGAGATCCGCACGCCCAGCAGCTCGAACGAGGGCAGCGTGAAGATCCAGCGATCCAGGATCACGGCGAAAGCCGCTGTCGCCAGGGCCATGTACACCCCCGACAGCCGCAGCGCCGGAATCGCCACCACCGCGCCGACGACCCCGGCGATCCCCATCGCCGCGAGCAGCGCCCACCACTGGCCGTCCGGCCCGAGATGCGCGTAGGCCACCGCTCCCACACCGGCAAGGCTCAGCTGGCACAGCGAGATCTGCCCGGCGAATCCCAGCAGCGGCACATACGACAGCGCGATCACGCCCCAGGCGAACATCGCGCCGTAGGTGATCAGATCGGGCTCGCTGAGCATGGTCGCCAGCATCAGCCCGAACACCACGATCACCACGGCGAACGCGGACGAGCCGGTGATCGTCGGCAGCGGAACAGGTTTGAGCTTGCGGTCGCGGCCGCGCAGCCGACCGTGCGGAAAGACCAGCAGCGCCACGAACAGCAGCAGCGCGGGCGCCGCCAGGCGCAGGCCGGGCAGATACGCGTTGTGCGGCAGGTATCCGGTGAGGTAGCTCTCCAGCAGGCCGACCGCCACGGCGCCCGCGAAGGTCATCGGCAGATTGCGCAACCGGCCGAAGATGGCCGCGGTGTAGGCGCTGACGATCAGCAACGACAGCTGCGCGGCGTCCAGCGCCACGGTCGGCGCGATCAGGATGCCGCCGATCGCGGCGAGCTCGATGCCCAGGATCCACGCGATCCGGTTCGCCCGCCGCGGGTCCGCGCCGGTGAGCCCGACCAGTGCGCGGTCGTCCACGGTCGCCCGCATCTCGGCACCGGTTCTGGTGCGGTACAGCAGGATTCGCAACGCCACGGCGACCGCGACCGCAACCCCCATGGTGAGCGCCTGATGCCAGGTGAGGGTGACCGCGCCGAGATCGATCGAGGACCTGTCGGCGAAGAACCGCGGCAGCGATCGGGATTTGTTGGGATCCCAGATCCATCGCGCCACCACGATCAGCCCGCTGAGCAGGGCGACGGTCATCACCAGCTTCTCGGCGTCGCCCAGCCCCTGCGTCGGCGCCAGCGCCTTGCCGAACAGCAGGCCGAACAGCGGCGCGAACACCAGCAGCACCGCGGCGAGCGCCACCGGCACCGGCCAGCCCCAGCCGATGGTCAACTGCCAGTACACGAATGCCGAGACCATGCCCGCGGCACCGTGCGCGAAGTTGAACACGCCGGTCGTGGTGTAGGTGAGGACGAGTCCGCTGCCGATGACGGCATAGATCGCCGCGGTGCTGAGGCCGACGATCCCGAACGCGAGGAACTGCTCCATCAGTCCGTCACTTCAGGTCGGTCATGGACTTGCCGACATCGGCGAGGGTGGTGGGCTTGCCGAAGTCTCGGGTGTACTTGTAAGCGGTGAAGCCGCAACGGAATTCGCCGTTGTTCGGTGCGAATTCGGCGGTCTTCCAGCCGTCGGGGGTGCCCTTCTGCACGTTGAAGCAGCGAGTCTGCTCCGACAGCGGCTTGGACAGATCCATCGGCGCCTGCAGCCCGCCGCCGGTCCACGCCGTCTCCTTGCTCGCGGTGGTATAGACACACGAGCGGGTGAGAGTGTCGCCGCAGCCGCTCGCCGACTTGGCGAACAGCAGCCAGGACTGGAAGGCGCGCAGCACCTGGAAGGTGATGTCGGCGTCCGGGGCGTACTGCTCGAACAGGTCCTTCAGCTGTTGCACCGCAGGCACTTTCGCGGCCGCGTCGAGCGGGGCGGTGCCGCTCATGTCGAGCACGTTGTTCTGCGCACCCAGCGAACTCTTCGCGGCGTCGAGGAACATGTTGTTGTAGGAGTTGGCGTTCGCGTCGATCCAGTCCAGTTTGTAGTTCATGCTCGTGAGCACGTCCTCCAGCTTGGCCAGGTAGCGGAAGTCACCGAAGAATATGAGGCCCTTGACATTCGCGGCCTTGATCGCCTGCGCGTAGGGAGTCCAGTCCGCGACGCCCGCGATCGGGTACAGCTCGTTGTAGACGATCTTCGCGCCCGCGGCCGTGAGGGATTCGCCCATCTTGTCGCCCATGACCTTGGTGATGGGCGAGTCGCCGTTGATCATCCCGACCGCGGCGGCCGACTCCGGATAGGCCTCCTTCAGCAGCCAGTCCTGGAAACCGGTGTACGGGTTGACCGATTCCGAGGCCGAGGACCCGGCGGCCAGCTGCAGGTCCGACCCGGTGTTCGCGGTCTGGGTGACCTGCGCGGGGAACTCCGGCAGCAGGCACGACAGCCGGTCCTTGACGCCCAGGCCGTCCAGCGCCGCGCTGCCGCCGACGAGGAAGAAGTCCTCCCGGCAGGCGTCGAGCATGCGCTGGCGCACCTCCATGAGCTTGGTGTCGCGCAGATTGGTCGTCAGCTTGCGGCCGTTGATCCCGCCCGCGGCGTTGCACCAGGAGGTGAACACCTTCGCGGCGTCGACGAAGTCCGGATTCTTGGTGAAACCGATGTCGGAGAACATGCCGATCTCGATCTCGGAGGCTGTAACCCCCTGCGCGGAGGCGCTTTTCGCGTCCCCGGGCCCGCAGACCTTCGTCAGGGTGCCGAAATCGCCCGATGCGGCGGCGGGGCCCGCGCCCTCCTCGGTCCCGCGGGTGCCGCCCTCGCGACCGCACCCACCGGCTACCAGGAGCGCGAGCGCCATCAGGGCAACGATTGTGCGCTGCGGTTTCACCGTAGTTCCTCCTCTGTGGGCCGAGCGGCCGGTACCGAACGTGGCCGTCACATCGCGCCCGCTATGGAAACTATCTTCTCAGAATTGGATAATCAATGGATGGATTTGGGAGAGCAAGGATCTACACGTGGTCACCGGAGGGACTCGGCACGCGGCCCGCGGCGCCCACCGGGGCGGACGGTGACCGTAGGCGTTGACACCGTCTCGGTCCCATGGAAATCTGATAGTTGAAATATGAGAATCTGATTCTCATAGGTGGGGCGGGCCGGCACAGCCCCGGTGCCCGTCACCGTCGGCGCGGCCGCCGGACTACGAAAGGTAATCCCTTGGCACACTTCACCAAACCAGCGGCGGGGAGCTGGACGCAGAACTATCCCGAGCTGGGCACCGAGCCGGTCGACTACACCGACTCGATCGATCCCGCGTTCTACGAGGACGAACGGCAGGCGATCTTCCGCAAGAACTGGCTCAATGTCGGCCGAGTGAACCGGCTGCCCAAGGTCGGCAACTACTTCACCAAGGAACTGGCCTGCATCGGCACCTCGCTGATCATCGTCAAGGACACCAAGGGCGTGGTGCGGGCGTTCCACAACATCTGCCGCCACCGCGGCAACAAGCTGGTGTGGGACGACTACCCCGGCGAGGAGACCGCCGGCACCTGCCGCCAGTTCACCTGCAAGTACCACGCCTGGCGCTACAGCCTCGAGGGCGAGCTGACCTTCGTGCAGCAAGAGAAGGAGTTCTTCGACCTCGACAACAGCAAGTTCGGGCTCAAGCCCGTGCGCTGCGAGGTGTGGGAGGGCTTCATCTTCGTCAACCTCGACGACAACGCGAAGCCGCTCACCGAGTACCTGGGCCCGTTCGCCAAGGGACTGGAGGGCTACCCGTTCGACAAGATGACCGAGGTGTTCAGCTACCGCGCCGAGATCGGCAGCAACTGGAAGCTGTTCATCGACGCCTTCGCCGAGTTCTACCACGCGCCGATCCTGCATATGAAGCAGGCGGTCAAGGACGAGGCCGACAAGCTGGCCAACGTCGGCTACGAGGCGCTGCACTACGAGATCGCGGCGCCGCACTCGATGGTGTCGTCGTGGGGCGGCATGGCGCCGCCCAAGGATCCGAGCATGGTCAAGCCGATCGAGCGGGTGCTGCGCAGCGGCCTGTTCGGCCCGTGGGACCGGCCCGATATCGAGGGCCTCGATCCGCTGCCGGAGGGCATCAACCCGGCCAAGCACCGGGCCTGGGGCGTCGACGAATTCGAGTTCTTCCCGAACTTCTCGCTGCTGTTCTGGGCGCCGGGCTGGTTCCTCACCTATCACTACTGGCCGACCGCCGTGGACCGGCACATCTTCGAGGCCAGCCTGTATTTCGTGCCCGCCACGAACGCGCGCGAGCGGCTGGCGCAGGAGCTCGCCGCGGTCACGTTCAAGGAATACGCGCTGCAGGACGCGAACACCCTGGAGGCGACCCAGACCATGATCGCCACCCGCGAGATCACCGAGTTCCCGCTCAACGACCAGGAGATCCTGCTCCGCCACCTGCACAAGACGGCTCAGCGCATCGTGAAGGAGTACCGCAATGGCAGCGCAAAGTAACGGAACCGGGCCCCGGCTACCGGCCGAATTCGCTGACTGGCAACGGTTTTCGGACTGGATCCTGCCGACCGAGCCGGAGCGCTACCGCAAGCGGCTCGCCTCGTCCATGGAGCAGATGCAGGACCTCTACGACACGGTGTTCCCGCGTCTGGAGGCGGCGATGGAGTACTGCGACAAGTACGACCTGTACGACCTGCCCGACGAGGTGCGCAACCTGTTCCACCTGCTGCAGTCGCTGGTGATGGTGTCGTTCCCGGTCGAGGTGTGGAAGCAGCCGCGCGTCCCGGATTCCGGTGCGGCCTACCTCGATATCGTCCGCGAGCCGGTGGTCTGACCGGTGCCGGGCACGTCCGCCGGCGCGGAGATCGCCGGGTTCCGGTCGGGTCTGCGCGCGTGGCTGGACGACAACGACCTCACGCCGGGGCCGGACCAGTCCCTCGATGCGCAGGTCGAGCAGTTGCTGCGGGTGCGGCGCGCGCTCTACGACGCGGACTGGATGCGCTATGGCTGGCCCGCGGAGGTGACCGGGCTGGGTGGTCCCGCCGCCCTGCGCGCGGTACTCGGCGAAGAAGTCGCCTCGCGCGATCTGGCAGAGCCAGGAATCTATTCCATGATCGAGGTGCTCGCGCCGACGATGATCGGATACGCGCGTCCCGGGCTGGCCGCCGAGACCGTGCCGCTGCTGCTGTCCGGCCGGGAGCAGTGGTGTCAGGGGTTCTCCGAGCCCGAGTCGGGCAGCGACCTCGCCTCGCTGCGCACCAAGGCCACCCCGCGCGGCGGCGACTGGGTGATCAGCGGGCAGAAGGTGTGGACGAGCCTGGCGCAGTACGCATCTCGGTGCGTCCTGCTCACCCGCACCGGCCCCGGCCACGACGGCATCACCGCCTTCTTCGTCGATATGGACTCCCCCGGCATCACCGTGCGGCCGCTGCGGACCATGCACGGCGTGGACGAGTTCGCCGAGGTGTTCTTCGATGATGTGGTGGTGCCCGGGGACCGCATGCTCGGCGATCCCGGCGACGGCTGGCGGGTGGCGATGGACCTGCTGCCCTACGAGCGCTCCACCTGCTTCTGGCACCGGATCGCCTACCTGTTCACGCGTTTGGACGAGATCGCGGGGCGGGCCTGCCCCGGCGACGACGCCGAACTGGGCGCCGCCTATCTGGCGCTGCACACGGTGCGCTGCCGGTCCGCCGCCACCCAGCGCCGCCTCGCCGACGGCGCCCGGCTCGGCGCGGAGACCTCCGTCGACAAGGTGCTGCTCGCGACGGCCGAACAGCGGCTGTTCGACACCGCGCGCGACTTGCTGCCCGGCGCAATCGAATTCACCGATCCGCGCTGGCGCACAGAGTACCTCTATTCCCGCGCCGCCACGATCTACGGCGGCACGGCGGAGATCCAGCGCAACATCATCGCTCGCCGACTGCTCGATCTGGGGAAGGAGTAGTAGTGGCGGATATCGTGCGGGAGCGGGCCGATGCCGCCGGGGACGGCGTTGCCGCGCCGACGGCGGACCCGCGCGCCACGACACGACGTGCGACGGCGCCGATCCGGCCCGGACACGCATTGAACAGGGCACCTGCGGATTTCGTAACATCGGTGCCCGCGAGGAGTGGTCATGGCCGAGCTTGATACCCACGAGTGGGAGTTGCTCACGGCGACGCTGCGCAAGACCATGGCCGCGGCCGATCGGCGCGACGTGGATGCCGCGCTGGCGGAACTCGGGTGGCCGGAGCTGCTGGCGGAGGCTCCCACTGTCGCGGCCTCCACGGTCTGTCGGCTGCTCGGCGAAACAGGCTCGCACGCTTCGGTTCTCGACGACATCGTCGGGCACGCCGCGCAGTCGGCGGATGCCGGGCCGATTCCGTTGCCGTTCGCCGGGGGCATGTGGGTGGTTTGGGACCGCGAGAGTGAGCCCGGGCGTTCGCTGGACGAAGAGCTACCGCTGCGGACCGTCGCGACCGGGGCCGAGTTGCCGAGCGCGGCACTCGCCGCGGGACGGCACGCACTCGGCTGGTGGCTGCTGGGCACCGGGCACGCCATGCTCACGCTCGCACGGCGACACGTGGTGGAGCGCAAGCAGTTCGGCCGCCCGCTCGCCTCGTTCCAGGCGGTCCGCCACCGCCTCGCCGAAACCCTGGTCGCCCTCGAGGGCGCGGAGGCTGTGTTGAATATGGCCAGGGACGACCTCGGTGCGATGTTAGGTACGGCCGACGACAACCGCAGCGCAACACCGGGTACAGCCGGCGACGACCGCGGCACTGCGGCCGGTACGGCCGACAACCTCGGCACGATCCTGGGCACAGCCGACAGCGATCTCGGCGCACTGCCTGACCATTCTCGCAACGCTCTCGGCGCGATGCTGGGCAAGGCCGCCGCGGGGCAGGCGGCCCTCACCGCCGCCAGGCACTGCCAGCAGGTTCTCGGCGGCATCGGCTTCACCTCCGAACACGACCTGCACCGGCACGTCCGCCGCACGCTGGTGCTGGACGGATTATTTGGCAGCACAAGGGAATTGAGCAGGGAGGCAGGGGCCTACATTCGCGCGGCGGGCGCCGCTCCGCGGCTGGCACAGCTCTGAGCCCGCGCCGACGCTCCGGCCGGAAAGCAGTCTCGCCCTGCAGATCGGCCGCCCGGTACCGTTCACACCGATGTCGGGAACATTTTTTCAAGACGCAGCCGCACCGGCGCTGTGATACTTCACGCCATGAAGGTCTCCGATTCCCACGCTGCCTAGGCAGGCACGCTCATGCAGATCCTCGTCTCCGGCGCCAGCATCGCCGGTCCTGTGCTCGCGTACTGGCTCACCAGGCACGGATATTCCGTCACCGTCGTCGAGCGCGCACCCGCTCTGCGCAAGACCGGAGGGCACGCGGTCGACCTGTTCCGGCCCGCCGTGGACATCTCCGAGCAGATGGGGGTGCTCCCGCGCATCGAGAAGCGCGCTACCGGCACGGACAGGCTGGCGCTCCACCGTGAGGGCGCCCGGCGTCCCGTCCGGTCGGACCTCTCCAAGATATTCGGAGCCACCTCCGACCGGCATGTGGAGGTCATGCGCGACGATCTCAGCGAGATCTACTACGACGCAACGCAGGACGACGTCGAATACATCTTCGGCGATGCGATAACCGCGATCACACCCGACTGTGAGGTGCGGTTCGACAGCGCCGCGCCGCGCCGCTTCGACCTCGTGGTAGGCGCGGACGGGTTGCACTCCGGGGTGCGTCGCCTGGCGTTCGGCGACGAGTCCCGCTTCAGCGCGGGCACCGGGGCCTATCTCGGAGTGACCAGCCTGCCCAAGGACTTCGGCCGCGACGGAGAGTTACTCATCCACGTCGGCGTCGGCCGCACCGCGGGCATCTACAGCGCACGCCACCTCGACGACGCGCGGGCACTGTTCCTGTTCCGCGGCGATCGCGAACTCGACTGTCGTCACGATGCCGTACCGCAGCAGAAAGCCCTGCTGCGCAACGCATTCGGCGGCATGCACAGCGACGTGGACCGCTGGCTGGTGGAGCTCGACCGCAGCCCGGCGTTCTATTTCGACTCGATCACCCAGCTGCGGATGGACACCTGGTCGCGCGGGCGGGTGACACTCGTCGGCGACGCGGGCTACTGTCCCGGTCCGGCGGTCGGCGGCAGCACCACCCTGGCCGTCGTCGGCGCGTACGTCCTCGCCGGCGAGCTGGCCCGAGCCGGCGGCGACCACGAGCGCGCCTTCCCCGCCTACGAGCGCGCGATGGCCGGGCACGTGCGCGGCAGTCATGCCGTGGCGCTGAGCGCGGCGAACACCCTGATTCCCAGGTCCCGCCTCGGCGTATCGGGCCTGGTCCAGGGCGCCCGACTGATATCCGCCCTACCCGCCGGGCCCGCCCGCGCCCTGCTCCGCCTCACCACCAAGAGCGCCCGCCACTACAACTCCATGACCGTCGACGACTATGGGCGGCCGCCGTCGCAAGGGCAGATGTCGTCGGCCGTCGAATGACACTGCGGCACACCGCCGTTCCAGCTCAGCAGGCGGGTGAGTTGCCGCCCTGGATGGCGAGCAGGGCGCAGAAGGTGGAGGTGGCGACCTTCCACTGGCCGCTCTCTTTCACGGCCTGGCCGGTCTGGTCGGGCAGCATCGGGGTGCCGCCGACCAGCAGCGTGTAGGTGACGTCGGCGTGGTCGGGATCCCCGAGCTTCACCCCGGCGACGGTCACCGAGGTCCCCTGGGCCTGCGGATTGGCCGCCTGCGCCTCCAGGATCGGCAGGAACACGTCGCCCTTCTGCACCGTCGCGGCCTTCTGCTGCGGCGGGGTGGAACCGCTGAAGAAGGCCGTGTACACGTCGGTGACGGCCTTGGTCGTGGCGGCATCCGCCTGCCCGGCCGCGGCACTGGTGGCGGCGGATGGTGTTGCGGTGGTGGACGATTCGTCGTCGGAGCCGCAGCCGGTCAGCGCCGCCGCGGCGACCAGCAGCGCTCCGCAGCACACCGCGGACCGGCGAATGATGAGATCGCGCATAGAGTTTCCTCGCTTCGAAAGAGAACGGCTGAGCCGGGGTGCCCGGTTCGCCGGTGCTGCCGGATGCGGCAGGCGATGGCGGCGACGGGGCCGCTAGGTCTTCGACTTCATCTCGTCCAGCGCCGCCAGGATCGGGTAGCCCGTCACGCTCAGCGCATTGCCGTGGCCGGTCTGGTGGATGTCGAACACCGACTGGATCGCGGCATAGAAGCCCTGCACGTCCAGCGTCTGGTTGACCGCGCGCTTGGCCTGCCGCAGCCCGAACGGCGGCATCGACGCGATGCGAGCCGCCAGCGCCGCGGTCCGCGCGTCGAGTTCCGCGCGCGGGACCACCTCGTTCACCATGCCGACCTGGCGAGCCTCCTCGGCCGTCACCGACCGCCCGGTGAACAGGATCTCCTTCGCCTTGCGCGGGCCGAGTTCCCAGGTGTGGCCGTGGTATTCGACCCCGCCGATACCCATCAGCACCACCGGATCGGAGAACTGCGCATCGTCGGCGGCCACGATGAGATCGCACGGCCAGCACAGCAGCAAGCCGCCCGCGATGCACTTGCCCTGCACCGCCGCGATGGACGGCTTCGGGACGTTGCGCCAGCGCAGCGAGTACTCGAGATAGCGGCGCGCCTCGTTCTCGTAGATGAGTTCCAGGGTGATCTTGCTCAGCTCCGCACCGCGGCCGTCCCGTAGATCGTGCCCGGCCGAGAAGTGCTTGCCCTCCGCACGCAGCACGATGACCGACACGCCCGGATCGTCCGCGGCGCGGGTCCAGGCGGCATCGAGCTCGTCCAGCAGGTCCCGGTTCTGCGCATTGGCCGCCTCGGGCCGGTCGAGCGTGATGGTCGCGATCCGGTCGGCGACCTCGTAGCGGATGTACACGTCGAACTCCTCAACTCCGGGAAGACCGAACCGGTCCGGATGCGCACCGGCTCCGGCGTGAGCGTGGGATGAGAATAGCATTCTCTTCAGGAGAGATGGAAATGTGTTGGTCCGGATCATGTAACTACCATTCTCCGGTACAGTGCATTCATGTTCTCTCCATATGACCGAGGACCGAGGCGCCGGTGACCACGCCCAGCGAGAAGCCCGCCTGGAAGCAGCGCGCCGTCGAACGTTCGCTGCGTACCGCGAAGCTGCGCGCCGAACAGCGCGTCCAGCGGTTCCTGGACGCCGCCCAGGCGATCATCACCGAGAAGGGCACCACGGACTTCACCGTGCAGGAGGTCGTGGACCGCTCCCGGCAGTCGCTGCGCAGCTTCTACATGCAGTTCGACGGCAAGCACGAGTTGCTGCTCGCACTGTTCGAGGACGCCCTGAGCCGCACCGCGGACCAGTTGCGCGCCACGGCCGACGGGCAGACCGAACCCCTCGACAAGCTGCGGGTGGCCGTCGAGTTGCTGTTCGAGCTGTGCCGCCCGGATCCCGCGGCCCGGCGCCCGCTGTTCACCGATTTCGCGCCGCAGCTGCTGATCTCCCACCCGGGTCACGTCAAGGTCGCGCACGTGCCGATGTTGTCGCTGTTCACCGAGCTGATGGACATGGCCAAGGCGGCCGAGCAGCTGCGTCCGGAGATCAACTCGCGCCGGACGGCCGCCATGCTGATGCAGACCGTCATGTTCATCGCGCAGTCCGCCGGGGCCTCGGCCGAGGAGTCCCAGCACCCGATCACGGCGGCCGAGACCTGGGACTTC
This sequence comes from Nocardia mexicana NBRC 108244, assembly GCF_001613165.1. GTDB lineage: Bacteria > Actinomycetota > Actinomycetes > Mycobacteriales > Mycobacteriaceae > Nocardia > Nocardia mexicana. The sequence goes on along the minus strand of NZ_BDBV01000022.1, from coordinate 2,561 downwards.
TGCGCGCACGGGTTCGCGACCAGGTGAGAATTACATTCTTGTCCATGAGAACTGCTATTACACTCGGGTCATGTCCGAACTGTGGAGTGACCTCGTCTCGTGCCTCGACCTGTCCCCGTCGCCCTCATCCGGCGAACCCGAAACCCTGTTCGAGGGCCGGAATCTGCACCTGACCTACCGCCGGGTCTTCGGCGGCCAGCTGCTCGGCCAGTTCGTGCGCGCGGCGGGCGCGGCGGTGCCCGACAAGGCGATCAAATCCCTGCATGTGATCTTCGTGCGCGAGGGCCGGACCGACGAGCCGATCCGGTACCGGGTGCACCGCCATCACGCGGGGCGGTCGTTCGCCACGGTGTCGGTCGTGGCGGAACAGTCCGGCGGTGTCGTCGCGACCGCGTCGGTCTCACTGCACGCCGGGGAGCAGGGGCCGGACCGGCAGACCGTCGAGCCCGTACCGGCGCTGCTGTCGGCCGAGCACAAGGTGCAGTGGGATCTGCTGCCCTGGGAGACCCGCACCACCGTGGATCTGGACGATCTCGGTTCCGCGCCACCGGAATTCGAGTTCTGGATGCGGACACCGGACGTCGCACCCGAACTCGCACCCGCGCTGGTCGCCTACGCCACGGATCTGACTCTGATCGGCACGGCGCTGCTGCCCCTGGAGGGATATGCCCACGGCGGCAACGGCACCGCATTCGTCTCAGCGGTCACCTCGCACACCCTCTGGTTCCACCGCCCCACCCGCACCGACGACTGGCTGCTACTGCGCCAGCACAGCCCCTTGCTCGCCCATTCCCGCGCCTACGGCCGCGGCGACATCCTCACGGAGGAGGGCGCTCTGGTCGCGTCGTACGCACAGGAAGCCATGGTCCGCATCCCCGAGCAATGAGGGGTTCACGCCGTGCTGCCTCCCGGGCCTGAGATCCGTTGGCATCGGCGAAATCTGACGCCGTCGGCGAGCGAGGATGACCGAATCTCGCCAAGTAGTGCCAGACCTTCTTGAGGTCCTGCGGATCGTAGCGGCCTGTCCGCGCAGCGTCACCGACGATTCTGGGATCGAGCCACCCGTCGACCGCGATCTCGACTCCCAGATCGACGTACTGTTGCCCACGGAAGTCGGGATGATGGCACAGCTGACCCACGCTGAGCCGGAATCCGGGATGCCATTCGAGGGGACACGGGAGTTGGTGTGCCGCATCCTGAACAGCCGTGTCGCGATAGCTGGGATCCAGAACGAGGGCCTCGACGTCACGATCGAGCCGGACCGGGCCATGGATCTGCGCCTCGATATGACCATCAAGGACATCGAGGTCGTCAGCCTCTGCCAACTCGATCAGCGAGAAGGCCGCCGCGACACCGAAGTTGGAGGGTTCGGTGGAACTATCCGGGTAGCAGAAGGTCGCTCGGGTGAGAGTGCCGGCGGCGAGTCGGAAGTAGGACGAGCCGAAACGCGGCGCTCCGCCGGCGGGATTGCTGCGGAAGTTCAGTGAGCCGTAGACGGGTCGCTCGGCGGCAGCGACATGATCGTAGGCGCCCGCGAAGATACGGCTCTCCCAGCGCCACCGCTCCCCGCCGGAGTGAGCGGTCAGGCCGCCATTGCTGGTCCCTGTCACGAACTGCGATCGGTAGACACCGTCTTCGATCATCCTGAGCAGGATCGGCCGGTCTCCCACCATGCGGTCGGGGTGGAAGTTCATCGTCAGCCGCAGTCGAGGGTCCAACGGATCTCCCGAGGACAGTGCCGCAACATGACGCAAAGCCCGCTCCTGCGGCGACCCGGCTGTCCCACTCCCCACACGGAAAGTGTGCACGAACACCGCCCGACACCCAACCCCCGGCCGTAGAGGCAACCGCGGCGTTCTCGGTATCCCCGCCCACAACCGAAACCCACTGCATTGCCGCTTACAAAGTTGTTCGGGCCGGCCGGGTCGCGCACAGCAGCGCCCCACACAACTGCAGCGTCTCGCATCAGGCGGCAGTGCGTTTTCGCTGTGCCTGTTCGTGCTGCCACCGCCGATGGTCCTCACGAGCACACTCGTCGCGTACGTGGATGCGGGACAGGATTTCGGCGAACAGTTCACCGGCGTGGTGGCGGTGGTTGATCTCCGGGGTCTGGTCGGGGTCGATGTGCGGGGGCGCGATCCACGCCGTGCGTCCCGCATACGGTGAATTCGGGCCTTCCACAATCGTTTTCCAGCCACCCGGGCCGTCGTGGATCAACGCATGGCAGCCATCGCAGGCCAGCGTGAGATTCTCGAGATCGGTCGCCCCGCCCTTGCGGTAATCCAGCACATGATGCACCGCGCACACGCTCGCCGGCGCATCACAACCGGGACGCGAACACCCCCGCAGGGCCGCGATCAACGCCAGCCGCTGCGCCCGAGACGCCAGCCGTTTCATCCGCCCCAAATGCACCGGCAGCCCGGCACGGTCGAACACCGCCAGAAACGGCAGCGACCGCTCCGCCAACGCCAGCGCCTCCGCGACAGGAACGACGCCACCGGTCGCCGTCGTCGCCACACCCGACATACGTTCCAGGTCCTCGACCTTCACCGTCACGACCG